>RFRL01000085.1 GCA_009924545.1 Planctomycetia bacterium
TGGTTCCCCGGCTGCCGCTTCACCGACGTGATCCCAGCCGACTGGGTGACAAGTGCGCGCAACGCCGACGACGCCGGGGCGCTGCTCACCTGCTACGTGCCCTTGGAGGAAGGGGAGCGCGAGGCGCTCCTCTCCGACGACCACTGCCGGGAGCTGGCCCGGGAGGTGGTCACCGACCTGTGCCGCTCGTGGCCGGGGGAGCCACCGGAGCCGGTGGAGGTGCATCTCTACCGTCGCGGTCACGCCATCCACGCCTCGGCTCCGGGGCTCGCGCGCCACCAGGCCCTGGCCCGGCGCCCACTGGGCCGGATCACCTTCGCCCATGGCGACGTGGGCAGCCGCGTGGCCTCGGCCTCGGGAGCGATCCGCTCCGCCCGGCGCGCACTCGAGGAGGTCGCGGCCCTGCCATGACCCGAAGACCCACCCGCCGCACCACCGCGGCGGAGTCCCATCACGGTCCCGGCACCCCCGTGGACCGGGTGTCGGGAGCACGGATCGGCCCCCCCAGGCCGGCCACCGGCCCGATCGCGATCCTCGCCACCGCGACCGTCGCCACGCCGCTGGGCGAAATGCTCCTTCGCGCTTCGCCCCGCGGCCTGCGGGAGGTGTGCTGGCCCGCGGTTGCCGCCGGCGACCGGCAGGCTCGAGGCCGCGGGGGCCTTGCAGACTCCGCCGAACCGGAACTCCACGCGCGGGGCCATGCCGCCAGCGCCGCGGCGCAACTGGCCGAGTACTTCGCCGGCACGCGGACCACCTTCGAATTGGCGCTCGATCCACTCGGCACGCCGTTCCAGTTGGCGACCTGGGAGATCCTCCGCACGATCCCCTTCGGCGCCACGATCAGCTACGCCGACCAGGCCCGCCGCCTGGGCGATCCGCGGAAGGCGCGGGCCGTGGGGAGTGCCAACGGGAAAAATCCGCTGCCGATCGTCGTCCCCTGTCACCGGGTGATCGGCAGCGGCGGCGGGCTCGTCGGGTTCGCCGCCGGCACTGCGGCCAAGGCGTGGCTCCTGGAGCATGAGCGCGACGTCGCCGCCCAGTCGCCCGCCGTGGCCGCCGCCCGCTGACCAGCCGGCCGGCAAGGCCGGCCCAGACTGCCTGGCCGACACCGGCCCCGGGAGGCTGTCGAGGCCTTCGCAGCGGCAACCCCTCTTGAGGGGAGTTCCGGTCATGACGGCTCGCCCGGTTTTCCGGATGCGGTCGCAGCGGTCACGCCGAATCCCATGGTCGATCCGGAAACACCGGTTCGAACTCGAAGGGGGGAGTGTGCCGATGGTGCAGGCCGTCGTCAGGAGCAGGCAGCGTCTGCGGATCGCGTGCTGGGGCGCCGCGGTCCTCGCCATGATCGTGGCCACGCGCAGCCCCGTGGCTCACGGTCAGGGAGGCAACTTCGACGGCTTCGGCCATCTTGCCGAGCCGGAGGCGGGGCGGCCCGCCCGGGAAGGGTCACTCACCGAGTTCGGACCGGTGCCGACCGAGAACAAGTCGCTGGCCAACCTCGCCCCGGTCCTCCTGCCGTTCTTCAACAACGGCCCGGTGTTCGGCCTGCCCGGCACGGTCGTGGGGGGCTTCCAGGACAACACCCAGCTCACCGGCGACTGGGGGGGCCGGCGCACGGAACTGGCGCGGAACGGTTTCTTCTTCGACGTCTACGCCACCAGCGCCTACCAGGACCTGATGTCGGGCGGCCTCGATCCTGGCGACTGGTTCGTGCAGAACATCCAGATGGCGGTGAACATCGACACCGGCCGGGCTGGCTGGTGGGACGGCGGCCTGATCCACTTCGTCACCCAGTCTCGTTACGGCGCCAACCCCGAGCAGACGTTCAACACGGGGTCGAGCGTGCCCACCTACACGGGCTTGGCCGAGCCCGATCCGCTCGCCTACTCGACGACGCTGCCGAGCGAATACTTCATCGTCCAGGCGCTCAGCGCCGAGACGAGCGTGCTCGTGGGCAAAATCAGCGACGTCTACATCCCCGACCAGACGCTGTTCGGCGACAGCTACAAGTTCTATTTCGCCAACTTCGCCCTCAACAAGAATCCGATCACGCTCAACTTCTACAACCCCACCGCCTGGGCCGTGCTCGGCATCTGGGCGCCAAGCCCCCAGCTCGCCTTCGCCGGCGGCGTGCTCGACCCCAACAGCCACGCGCAGAACTTCGCCAACAACGCCTTCGACAAGGTGAACCTGTACCTCACGGCGGTCGCGTCGTACGACATCGGTGGCCTCCCCGGGCAGTTCTCCCCGGCGTTCAACTGGTCGAACCAGTACCAGCTCGACCTCGCCAATCCGTTCGGCACCCTGACGCCCGCGCAGATCCCCCAGGCGGTGGGGGTGCTCCTCGGCAGCCCGCTGACCACCGGCCTCCCCATCAACAACTCCACCAACAGTTTCTTCCTCATCGCCAACGCGTCGCAGTATCTCTACGTGGCCGACCGCCCGCGCGACGTGCCGCTGAAGCTCAAGAGCGGCCAGCCGCTCCGCGGCGTGGGCGTCTTCGGCCGGGCCGGCTGGGCACCGGAGGAGACCAACACGATCACCGGGAACGGCTCCGTGGCCCTCTTCGCCCGCGGCCTGGCCGAGTCGCGCCAATACGACAGCGCCGGCGTCGGCTGGTACATCAACGGCATCAGCTCCGACCTCCAGTACCAGGTGCGGCGCTACACGGGGGGGCTGCTTGACGTGAAGAACGAACAGGGGATCGAAGTCTTCTATGATTACGCGATCACGCCGGCGATCCGCCTCATCCCCAGCTACCAACACATCTGGAACCCACTGTCGGCGATCGCCGCCGGCCACACCGACGCCGACCTGTGGATGATGCGCGGCACGGTGGTGTTCTGATTTCCCGTCCCTGGAGCGCCGCATGGCCTTCGACATCGACACCGAGTTCGCCAAAGTCCTCGGACCCATCGGACTCGCCACGCAGCAGACCGGAGGCGCGGTGACGTTCACCGGGGAGGACCCGATCCTCCCCAGCCGTCACCGCCTCGGTGCGATCGTGGCGATGGCGATGATGGCCCCGGCCGTGGGCACGCAGGTGCTCCACAGGATGCGGGGCGGAGCGGCGCAGGACCTCTCGGTCGACCTGCGGAAGGCGGTCTGCCACACGCACCCCTTCGTCGCCTTCCGCCCCACGGTCGGCGGCTACGCCTACCAGATGCTGTTCGCCGACCCGCGCATCAACTCGATGCTGTTCGGCATCTTCCCCACGAAGGACGGCCGCTGGTACCTCCCCACCGCCGCCTATCCGCACATGGTGCCCGACTGGCTCGGGCTCCTGGGATGCGCGATCAACCAGCGCAGCGTCACCGAGGCGATCGCCCAGTGGAATGCCCAGGAGCTCGAAGACGCCGCCGCCGACCGGGGGATGATCGGCTCGATCTGCCGGACCCGCGAGGAATGGCTCGCCCACGGCCAGGGGAGCCTGCTCGCCCGGACGCCCTTGATCGAGATCGTGAAGATCGGTGACAGCGATCCGGAACTCTCCCAGCCCGTCGTGGCCGACCGCCCCCTGTCGGGATTCCGTGTGGCGAGCTTCACGCACGTGATCGCCGGCCAGGTCGTGGGGCGGACGCTCGCCGAGCAGGGGGCGGAGATCCTCCACTTCACGCGGCCGGAGTTCGAGTACGACGTCGGCTGGATCGACACCACCCCCGGCTTCCGTTCGACCTGGATCGACCTGCAGCGCAAGGACCACGCCGCGAAGGCGCGGGAACTGCTGCGCGGCGCCGACGTGATGGTGGAAAACTACCGCGGACGCAAGCTCGCCAACCTCGGGTTCTCCCCGGAGGAGGTCGCGGCGCGGAGGCCGGGGATCATCTACGCCTCGATCCGGGCCTTCGGCTGGGAGGGCCCCTGGGCGCAGCGCGGCGGGTTCGACATGGACGCCAACTGCTGCACCGGCTTCACCGTCCTCGAGGGCACGCGTGACAAGCCGGAGTTGCCCCCCACGAAGATCCTCAACGACTACGTCGCCGGCTACCTCACCGCCTGCGGGGTGCTCGCGGCCCTGAAGATGCGCGCCGAGCAGGGGGGCAGTTACCACGTGCGCACGTCGCTGTCGCGGTTTTCGATGTGGTATTCCCAGCTCGGCCTCTTCGACCGCGAGGAGGTGGAGCGGGGGCTGGCCGACCCCGCGCACAAGCTCGTTCCGCCGACGGGCGTGACGCTCGACACGGCGTTCGGCGACGTCTCGCGATTGGAGCCGGGCATCACCTTTTCCAAAACGCCGGGCCGGTGGGAGATCCCCGGCCACAAGGTGATCGTGCCGCGTGGCTCGTCGAAACCGGCCTGGCTGGGGGCGTGACGGGGCCGGCAACTCCGCCGCCGCGTCAGTCGTGGCGATGGGCCATGACGTACTCGAAGAGCGACTTCGACGCCAGGCTCATGATCCCGCCGCCGTCGGAGCGGTCTTCGATGCCGAAGCATTCCACCAGGCCGTAAATCCCCCCCTCGCGGGCGAGCTGCGACGGGTAGTGGGGCACCTGGGGGGCAGCCGTCGGGACATCGTCCCAACCGGTGGTGTCGGGCATCGAGTTCATCAGTGTCGGGTGGCGGTGGACCATCGACGGGGTGTGGCTGAACTCCACCGGAGCCGCGATCCGGGTGAAGATCCCCGCCGGCGACGGCTGGTCGATCGCGTGCTCGACCAGGTCCTTCATCCGCACCGGCTCGTAGAGCTCGGCGTCGAGCTTCTCCGCCAGCGACGGCGACAAGGTCGAACAGCGGGCCAGCGACGCCGCCACGTGGTAGAAGCCGCCGCGCTGTTCGCGCTCCGCCAGCGCGGCGACGACGCCGATCGCCGTGAGATACCCGGTGAGATAGTCGTTGATCAGCGCCGGCACGACCGTCGGTGCCGCCATCCCCTCGGAGTGGACGTGCATCGTGCCGCTCACCGCCTGGGCGATCTGCTCGAAGCCCGGCCTCTCACCCCACGGGGTGCCGATCGGGAAGCAGGAGAGGGAGGCGTGGACGAGATTGGGGTTGATGGCGCGGAGGCCGGCGTCGTCGAACCCGAGCTTGGCCAGGCTCCCGGGCCGCTGCCCATCCACGAGCACGTCGGCCGTGGCCAAGAGCTCGTGGAACCGGGCCTTGCCGCGGCGCCCCTTGATGTCGAGCAGGATGTTCTTCTTGCCCCAACTGGCGTCCATCCAGATCGGCAGCACCCAGTCGCCCATCGGAGGCTGGACCTTGATCACGTCAGCCCCCTGCTCGGCGAGCTGCCGGGCGCAGTTCGGGCCGGCGACCATGTGCGTCAGTTCCACGACGCGCACTCCCTCGAGCGGTCGATGCTTGGCGGGCCCGAGGAGCCGCTGCTTCTCGCTCCCCGTGCCCTGGAAATCGATCAGCGGCCGCGTGGCGACCGCGGCGCCCACCGGATGGGCGAGCCACTCAGCGGGCGTGCGCACGATCCCCAGCGGGAGGTTGAGGCGGACGGCGTCGTCTTCGAGCTCCTGCGCGGTCTTCTTCTCGACCGCGGCCTGCATCGCCTGCGCGGTGTTGGTGCAGTCGAGGTAGACGAGGAGCCGGTCGCGGAGGTGGGGATGGATGCCGATCATCGTCACGTGCCGACCGTCCTTGGCGCGGTACGTGCCGTTGTCGGGGTTCACGCCCCACGTGTCCATGATCGTGCTGTAGCCATTCTGGAAATGGAGCTGCAGGCCGTTGAGGAGCAGGCCGCAGCGCCGCCGGTCGAGATGCATCGTCTGCGCCGGCAAGCCACGGATCCTGCCCAGGTGCTCGACCACCGAGCCGAAGGCCGCCATCACGCCCACGGCATAGTCGTGCGCCTTGACCGGGCTCTTCACGTAGGAGATCCCGGGGGTGACCCGCACCTTGGTGGCGTCGAGAGCGAAGGGCAGCGATGCGGCGACGGCCTCGTAGGCCTTCCGCTGCAGGGCATGGTCGAGCAGCATCAGAAGCTCCTCATGGGGGTACGATCATCGCCGGGGCCCGGTCGCCGATGGCGAGTGGACACCGTTCTCCACGGCGAAGCGAGCAGGGAACACGGCGCTGGCGGGTGGGTCGCCGGGTATTCACGAGCAGTGGGGCTGCAGGGGCTCGAACCCTGGACCGACGGATTAAAAGTCCGCTGCTCTACCGACTGAGCTACAGCCCCACGACCATCCTACAGAGGGCAGGACAGGAGGGCGGGCAACGGACGGTTGGCAACGGCAGCCTGCGGCTGGATCACCGGCGGCGTCACGAGCGGATCGCTGGCCCCCTTCGCGCGGCCAGCCGCCGCCGAAATGCCCGAGAGAGGACTTGAACCTCCACCCAGTTACCTGGACAAGAACCTGAATCTTGCGCGTCTGCCAATTCCGCCACTCGGGCAAAGTGGCCGTGGTCCACGGCAGCCGTGATGCTAGCAGCCGGGGGGGCCCGTGCAAGGCGACAAGCGCCACCCCCGCCGCCCACCGGCCCGGTGGTGCAGCGGTCGCCCGGTTGTTCCACTCCACCGCTCAGCACAAGTGGTTTCCCGCGGAAACTGAACGTGCCGCGCCCGGTGCCGAGAGCTGTGTTGTCCCTCGCCGGGGGCTGTGTTGTCCCTCGCCGGGGGCTGTGTTGTCCCTCGCCGGGGGCTGGCCCTTCCCGAGCGGAGGGCTCACAATCGCCCGATCCATCCCCCGGGAGTGCACGGATGCACGGCAGCCACCGCCGAACGCTGTTGGTGATCCCCGCCCGCCTCCAGAGCCAACGGCTCCCCCGGAAAATGCTCCTGGCAGAGACCGGCCGGCCCCTTGTCGAACACACCTGGCACGCGGCGGCCGCGGCCGTGCCCGGGGCGGAGCTCGTGGTCGTCACCGACAGCGACGAGATCGCCGCCGCCGTCCGCAGCTTCGGCGGCCGGGCCGAGATGACCTCCCCCGAGGCCCCCAGCGGCACCGCCCGGATCGTCGAGGCCCTGCCGCGCCTCCCTGCCGCCGAGGTGATCGTCAACATCCAGGGGGACGAACCGGAGATCTCCCCGCACGGGGTCCAAGCCGCCATCGCCCTGCTCGACCGCTGCCCGGCCGCCGGGATGGCCACGCTCGTCACCCCACTGCGCTCCACGGCCGACCTCGCCAACCCCTCGGTCGTCAAGGCGGAGCTCACTCCCTGGCGCACGCCGCCGGCGCGCGGGCTGGTGCCCGGGCCGGAGGTGGACGGGGCGTGGCGCGCGGTCACCTTCAGCCGCGCCCCGGTGCCCGCGGCCCGCGACTGGCACGACTCGCTCCTCGTCGCGGCGCCACCGCTCTACTGGCAACACGTCGGGCTGTACGCCTTCCGCCGCGACGTGCTCGAGGCCTGGGACAGCCTGCCCCCCTCGCGCCTGGCGACGCTCGAGAGCCTCGAGCAACTCCGCGTGGTGGAGGCCGGGATCGCCATCGCCGCCGCCGCCATCGATCACCCCACGCGCGGCATCGACACCCCGGCCGACTATGCCGCGTTCGTTGCCCGGCAGGCCGCGACCGGCACGCGGTAGGCCTACGCGGTCAGTCGGCGGCCTTCTCCACCGGCACGAGCAGGACACTGGCCGGTGAGGCCGACAATACCGCCTCCGACGTGCTCCCCAACAGCCAGCGCGACAAGCGGTCGGCCGGCGTCCGCCCGACGACCACGAGATCGACACCGTCGGCCTTCACCCGAGCGTTGATCCGGTCGCCCGGATTGCCCTCGACGACGATCGGTGCGCCCCCCTGGAGCGCTGCCGGCAAGGTCGCCGCGAAGGCCGCCGCCTTGGCCGTGATCCCGGCGACCTCCGACTCGTGCTCCACCTCCCAGGCCCGGGCGATGGCGGCGGTCTCCGGATCGCGCACCCGCTGCTCGAGCCACGGCGGCAGCGGTGCCGCCAGGAGCGACTCCGCCACGGCGATCGTCTGCCCCGTCGTGCCCTCTCGCCAGTGGAGGCGCCGCAGGGCGTCGGCCACGGCCGGACCGCTGGCGGGATGATGGCAGACGAGGACCTTGAGCGCCGCCGCCGGCACCGTGCGCGCCACCAGCACCGGCAGGTGCGCGCCGTGGACCACCGCCCGCGACACGCTCCCCAGGAGCAGCCGCTCGAGCGACCCCGCCCCCCGCGCGCCGACGACGATCATGTCGGCCTTCCAGCCGCTGGCCGATTCGAGGATGCCGACGGCGGCTGGCTTGATGCTCACGATCGCCTCCGGCTGCCGTGCCATCCCGGCCGGCAGACGCGCGCAGGCCTCGGCGAACAGGGCCGCCGTCGCCCCTTCGACGAGCTGCGGCCCCCACGGCATGCGCCGCGACAGTTCCGCCGGGGAGAAATAGATCGCCACCTCGTCGGCCGCCGGATCGATGAGCCGGCCGGCCAGCGCCGCGGCATCGAGCGACGCCGGTGAACCATCCACCGCGATGAGCACCTTCATGAACCACCTCTCCCGGGGTCAGTGTGGCTGACGGACGGTTCTACCCAGCGGCGGCCGGGGATGCAGCCGCCGGGGCGGGCGCGGGGTGAATCCACACCTTGCTCCGTTCGCCCGGTCGCTCGCGGACCAGCCGCGGCACCGCGTAGCCCGCCTGCGACTCCTGCAAGCCGCGGAGAAGCCGGCGGGCGTCCGCCTCCCCGACTTCGAAATGGGCCGCCCCGCGCACCCGGTCGAGAAGGTGCAGGTAGTAGGGGAGCACGCCGATGGCGACCAACCGCGCAGAGAGGGCCGCCAGCGTGGCAACGGTGTCGTTGACGCCGGCCAGGAGCACCGCCTGGTTGAGGAGCAGGGCCCCGGCACCCGCCAGGCGCGCGGCGGCAGCGGCGACGGTGTCGTCGAGCTCGGCGGGGTGGTTGGCATGCAGCACCACCACCCGGGCCAGCCGCGTCGACCGGAGCACGTCCACGAGGCCGTCGGTCACCCGCTCCGGGAGCACGATCGGCAGCCGTGTGTGAATCCGCAGCCGCTCCAGATGCGGTACCGCGTCGAGCGCCGACACCACGGCGGCGAGCCGGGCGTCGTCGATCAGCAGAGGATCGCCCCCGGAGAGGATCGCCTCGCGGAGGGTGGGATCGGCGGCGATCGCCTCGATGGCGGCGGTGGGGAAGCCGCCCGCCCCGTGCTCGGCGTAGGGGAACTCCCGGCGGAAGCAATAGCGGCAGTTGACGGCACAGCCCCCGGTGAGGAGTACGAGGGCCCGCCCCTGGTATTTGCGCACCAGCCCCGGCGCGGCGATTGCCTCCGCCTCGGCGAGTGGGTCAGGGGTGAAGCCGACGGTGGGAAGCGACTCGGCCCCCACTGGCAGCACCTGGAGAAGGAGGGGGTCGCGCGGGTCACCAGGCCGCATCCGGGCCACGAAGCCGCGCGGCACGAGGAGGGGAAACCCCGCGGCAGGCCCGGCCACGGCGGCGTCGAGCCCGAGCAGCCGGCACAGCTCCGCCGGATCGCGCACCGCGTTCGCCAGGGCGCGCTGCCACCGCGCCAGTGGTGGCCGGGACTCTACCAAAGGGTCGGCGGCCACCACTTCATTGGCGGATCGCGGGGTGATGACGAGTTCCATGGGAACTCCACCTGTCGGGTGGGAGGGGTGGCACGGCCGGCCCACGACCCCTAGGCGTGGGGCTGGTGGACGTTGACAGCGGCCGGGAACGCAGCCACGCTTGTCGGTTTCCATCGCCGACCGCAGCCGCGGGGCGGTGCCAGCACCCGCCACCCGGGAAGCATACGCCACCGGCGCGGGGGAGAAAAACGCACAGGAGACGAGTGCCGCCGTGCCAGCCTACAACACCAGCGAATTCAAGAAGGGTCTCAAAGTCCAGATCGACGGCGACCCGTACATCATGATCGAGTGCAACTTCGTCAAGCCCGGCAAGGGGCAGGCACTCTACAAGTGCAAGCTGCGGAACCTGCTCCGTAACACCGTCCTCGACCGGACCTACAAGAGCGGCGACTCGCTCGACGCCGCCGACATCACCACCATCGACGCGCAGTTCCTCTACAAGCAGGGGGAGCAGTTCGTGTTCATGGACAACGCGAACTACGAGCAGTACGAGCTTTCCAAGGAGCAGGTGGACGACTCCTGGAAGTGGATCAAAGAAGGCACCGTCTGCTCGATGCTCCTCTACAACGGCAACCCGATCTCCATGGAGCCGCCGAACCACATGGTGCTCAAGGTGGAGTACGCCGAACCGGCGGTGCGCGGCAACACCGCCACCAACCTCACCAAGCCCGTGAAGCTGGAAACGGGAGCCGAGGTGGTCGTGCCCGCCTTCATCGAACAGGGCGACACGATCAAGATCGACACCCGCACCGGGGATTACCTGGAGCGGGTGAAGGTCTGAACCGGATGCTCAGGCCACCCGGCGGCGCCACGACCAGAGCTTGAGCGACAGCGCCGATAGCAGCGACAGGACGATGACCATCGGTCAGGCTCCCGTTCTCTCCCCGTGCGGCGCAAGCGCTGGTTCAATCCCACCACCAGCGACCGGCGGGCAGGGAAGTCGCGGCGGCGTGGGCCCGGCCGACCGTACCCTCCTCGTCCATGATCAGGTTGTGCGGGTCGAGGGCCCGCCGCGGCTCCAGCGTCACACCGCCGCCGATCGGGGTCAGCAGCCGGCTCCCCTTCCACACCGCGTGCACCGCAGGCTCGACCTGGCTCGGCGGCACGAGTTGCTCCACCGGGCAGACCGATTCATCGAGCAGGCCGTTCGCCGACCAGCCGGTGCGGCCGTAGGCGTCGTGCTGCTGCAGGTAGGCGGCGGCCACGGCGAGGTCGACGAGACTGCGGAGCTGGGCGTAGACCGGGCTGCGGGCCGCGATCTCCGCGTACTTCTTCGTGAACGTGTCGGTGAACGTCTTGCTCGCCCGGTCGGCCCGGTCGGCCGACATGCGCCGACCGTCGGGGAGCACCACCTCGTCAGCCCCCACGAGCTTCACCCCGCGGCCCACCAGTTCGATCGCCAGGTCGTCCTCGCTCACGCGCAGGCACTGGTAGTCGGGGACGAAATACCAGCGCTGCAGGGCGTTGGCGGCCACGCTCGAGGAACTGGCCAGTTCGATCCACGTGCTCATCTTCACCGGGGGCCGTTCCATCCCGATACCGATGAGCTTCATGCGGTAGTCGGCCTCGACCATCACCTGGGCGAAGTGGGTGGCCGGGCTGACGCCGTCGATGCGGACCATCTGCGGGCCGAGGGCCTGCCGCATCCCCGCCACGATCTGGTCGACGCTCGCTTGCGGATTGATCCGCCCGAGCTTCCGCAGGTGCCCCTGCAGGGCCGCGAGCCCCTCCTGGGTCGGATCGATCGAGCAGCCGAGCGCCTGGTCGGTGGGCTGGCCCGGCGCGAAGGCCCGCACGGCCACCGCCAGATCCTCGAGGAGGAGCGTCGGGGCGCCGGTCTCCACGCCGACCACCCGGCCGGTGCCGTCGGCAATCCATGCCTCGGACGGCCCGGCGATCACCACTTCACCCGGGCCGTTGCCATCGCCCGGGTAGATGAACACGTACTGGAGGCGGGTCAGGCCGGCGAGCTTGGCAATGTCGTCGGGAATGGCGGCACCGGTCGCCGCCGACCGAGCCACCTCGGCCTCGAGGCGGGAGAGAGCGATCTTCCGCAGCGGCGAGCGGGTCCGCAGGTCGGCGGGCAGGCTCGCCGCTGCAGCCCGGCGCCGCGCGACCGAGAGCCCGGCATCGGCCACACGCTGGGTGCGGAGCACACCGCTGGCATCGATGACGACACCGGCAGCCCCCGCGGCACTGCCAAGGCCACCACCGCCCATGCCACCGCCACCCATGCCACCCATGCCACCGCCGCCCATGCCGCCCATGCCGCCGCCACCCATCCCGCCGACACCAGCTTGGGCCAGGGCCACGGCGGCAGGCGCGAGAGCCACTGCGGTCGCAGTGACGAACAGTCCGATCCGGCAGACGACCGTTGACCACCGGCCCTGTTGCTCGCGACGCATGGACTCACCCGGAAACGAGGATGGAGGGCAGATCAGACATGACACTCTCGAAGCCTACGCTCGCTTCGAGGGGAAAGGCAACGCGGCGGTCCGCGGCGCCTTTCGAGAACTCATCCGTTGCTTCGACGCGTGGCAGCGCCCCGGTTGACCCGCTTCTTCCCCGACTCCCCGACCGCGACGACCGCACCAGCTTTCCACCCGCCCGGGCTCCTGTTCCCACAGCCGGTGGCACGGTACCCGGCCGGGCCACCGGCTGTGGGAACAGGAGCCCGCCCCGCCCCCGATCGCCGCCCACCGTCGCCGTCGCCGCGCCGCGGGACCGCCAGGGTGGCGCGGATGGCCCCGGGGCCCAACAGCGCCACCAACTCGCCGTAGAGGGCCTGGGACCAGGTCACCGCGTGGCCGTCGGCCTCCAGGAGCACCCGGCGGCCGTCGGCGAGTTCGAGGACCAGCCGCAGCGGCACACCCCCGGCATGGCGGCGGACGATCGCCACCAACCGCTCGAGCATGTCGGCACCATGGACTGCTTCGCTGACCTTGACGATGACCTGGCGTACCGGCCGGCTCCACACGGCGCCGACGGGGACCATGTCGTTGACGATCAGGTTGGTCTCGTCGCTGCCGGCCCGGCGGTCGATCGCACCGGTGACGACCACGACCGCGTCGGGCTGGATGAGGTCGCCGAGGCGGGCGTAGTCCTCGGGCCAGCAGATCGTCCGCACGAGCCCCTCCATGTCCTCCAGGTCGAACATGCAGTAGCGGGTGTGGGTCGACCCGGGTCGCGGCTGCTTGACGTTGGAATGCTTGAGCGCCGCCACCAGGCCACCGATCACCACGTCCCCCCGGGCCGGTACGCCGGCCAGGCCGGACGTGCCGTGGGTGGCGACCGTCCCGAGGATGGCGGCATGCTCCGCCAGGGGATGGCTGTGGACGTAGTAGCCGAGCACCTCCTTCTCGATCCGCATCTGCGCATCGGTGAGGGGAGGCACGTCGACGGCGGCGCCCCGCGCCGGCACCGGCGCGGCCGGTACCGGCGCGTCGAAAGCTTCGAAGAGACTCTTCTGGCCACTCTTCCGGTCGGCCAATCGCGCGGCCCCGGCCGCCATCGCCCGCTCGATCCCGGCCAACACCGCACCACGGTGGGCACCGAGACGATCGAGCGCGCCGGCCTTCGCCAGGCTCTCGATCGCCGTCCGGTTGACCACCGCCGGATCGAGCCGGCCGCAGAAATCATCGAGGTCGCGGTAGGCACCGCTCCGCTCGCGCTCGGCCCGGATCGCCTCGGCGGCCTGCAGGCCGCACCCCTTGATCGCCGCGAGGCCGAAGAGGATCCGCCCATCGGCCACGGTGAAGTCGGGCCCGGAGGCGTTGACGTCGGGCGGGGCGACCTCGATCCCCATCCGCCGGCAGTCCTCCACGTGCTCGACGAGGGCGTCTTTTTTCTTGAAGTTGCGCCCGGTGATGTCGCCGGAGAGGAGGGCCGCCATGAACTCCACCGGCCAGTGGGTCTTGAGGTAGGCGGTCTGCCACGCGAGCAGCGCGTAGGCCGTGGAATGGCTCTTGTTGAAGCCGTAGCCGGCGAATTTCTCGATCAGCCCGAACAGGTCGGCGGCCTCGGCGGACGACAACCCCTGCGCACGGGCTCCGGCCACGAACTGCTCGCGGAACTGGGCGATCGTCTCGAGCTTCTTCCTACCGATCGCCTTGATGCAGGTGTAGGCACTCGACAGCTCGATGCCGCCGAGCCGCTCCAGGATCCGCATCACCTGTTCCTGGTAGACCATCACGCCGTGGGTTTCCTCGAGCACGTCGCGCATCACCGGATGGCGGTACTCGGCGCGCTGCCGGCCGTGCTTCACGGCGACGTAGTCGTCGACCATGCCCCCTTCCAGCGGGCCGGGACGATACAGGGCGTTGACGGCGACGATGTCGAGGAAGTGGTCGGGTTTCATCCGCTGGAGGAGGTCGCGGATCCCGCCGCTCTCGAGCTGGAAAATCCCCTTGGTCTCGCCGCGGCACAGGAGGTCGAAGGTGGGCTGGTCGTCGAGTGGGAAGGCGAACGGGTCGGGCCGCGGCTGCCCCGTGGCGGCGATGATCTCTAGCGTCTTGGCGACGACGGTCAGGTAGCGCAGCCCGAGGAAGTCCATCTTCATCAGGCCGGCGCGCTCGACGTCGCCCATCGCCCACTGGGTGATGACTTCGTCCTTGCCGGTCACCCGCTGCAGCGGCACGTATTCCACCAGCGGCCGGTCGGCGATCACCACCGCCGCGGCATGGGTGCCGACGTTGCGGGCCAGTCCCTCGATCCGCCCCGCCAGATCGACCAGCTCGCGGACGTCCGGATCAGCTGAGCAGGCGCCGGCGAGTTGGCTCCCCGGTGCCGATGCCTCCTCGATGGAAATGCCCAACTGGTCGGGCACGAGGGCCACGATCGCGTCCACCCGTGGCACCGGCATCCCCAGGGCCCGACCCACGTCGCGGATCGCCGCCCGGGCGGCCAGCGTGCCGAAGGTGCCGATCTGGGCCACGTTCTCCGCGCCGTACTTGCGCTTGACGTAGTCGATCACCTCACCGCGGCGTTCCTTGCAGAAATCGATGTCGATGTCGGGCGCTTCCTTGCGGTTCTCGTCGAGGAAGCGCTCGAAGAGGAGGTCGTACTCCAGCGGGCAGACGTGCGACAGATGGAGTGCGTAGGCGACGAGCGAACCCACGCCCGAGCCACGCGCGGCCGCCGGGATCCCCTGCTCGCGGGCGTAGCGGACGAAGTCGTGGACGATGAGGAAGTAGCTGGAGAAACCCAGTTTCTCGATCACCGCCAGCTCCCGGTCGAGCCGGGCGCGCACGTCGGCATGCAGATTGGCCACCGTGCGCGGGCCGGCCGGATCGCTCCAGCGCTTCGCCACCGTGTCGTAGCGGGCGCACAGCCCCTCCGCGCACAGACGGCGCAGCTCACTGCCGGCGGTGGCGCCGGCGGGGACCTCGAAACCGGGGAAATGGCGCCGGCCGAGATCGAGGTCGATCGCCACGCTGTCGGCGATCGCCTGGCTGCGGGCCACGGCCGCGAGCGTCTCCGCGCCGCGGATCGCCGCGAAGGCAGCCTGCATCTCCGCCGGGCTCTTCAGGTAGAACTCGTTCGATTCCATCCGCATCCGGGAGGTGTCGCTGCGGAACCGCCCGGTGTTCACGCACAGGAGGATGTCCTGGGCGACGGAGTCCTCGCGGTTGACGTAGTGGCAGTCGCAGGTCGCCACGGTGGGGATCCCCGACTGTCTCGCCACGTCGAGGGCCGCCAGGGTCACCTGCTTCTGGAGATCCAGACCGTTGTCCTGGATCTCGATGAAATACCTGTCGCCGAACACGGAGTGGAACCAGCCGGCCACCCGCGTCGCCTCCGCCACGGCCTCCGCCTGGCCCGCGCCGGCACCCACCAATGACCGGCTGAACTCGCTCGACAGGCACCCCGACAGGCAGATGATGCCGGCGGAGTGGGCGGCGAGGAGGTCGCGGTCGATCCGCGGCTTGAAATAGAAGCCCTCGAGGAACGCCTTCGTTGCCAGCTGGAGGAGGTTGGCGAACCCTTCGCGGTCGCGGGCCAGGAGGGTGAGATGGTGGCTCGAGTCCTTCTGGCTGCCGGCATCCTTTTGGAACCGGGTGCCCGGGGCGATGTAGGCCTCGTAACCGATGATCGGGTTGAGGCCCGCACCCTTCGCCGCCTGGTAGAACTCGAGGGCCCCGTGGAGATTGCCGTGGTCGGTGATCGCCAGGGCGTTCATCCCCAACTCCACCGTGCGTGCCACCAATCGGTCGATGGAACTGGCGCCATCGAGAAGGCTGTAATGGCTGTGGCAGTGGAGATGGACGAATCCGGGTGCGGTCACAGGCGGCTCCCTCCGGTGGTGACCCGGGGAGTCTACCGCGCGGGAAACGGGCCCGGATGAGACCCGTCGTTCGCCGCCGGGCGGCAGCGACAGCTCCCGCACCACGGCGCGGCGGAAGGGTCGCACGGCGACCGGTCACCGACCCGCGGCCGACGGCACCGCGGTCAGGCCGGCTCGCCGATGCGGCGCAGGAGGTTGGCGAGACGGGCCTGCAGGTCGAGCAGCACCTGCCAGTGGAGGAAGTCGATCTCCACCCGATCGTGCCCCGGCCGCATCTGCATACCCGACGTCGCCTCGCGGAGCACCGCCTGCACGTAGTCGAGCAGTTCGGCCACTTCCGCCGACTGCGCGGGGCTGAGCCGGCTGGGCAGCGGCGGCGGCGTGCCGGGCAGGAGCGAGGGCACGTCGGGGACGTCGGCCTCGCTGTCACCGGCGGCGCTCACGATCCGCCGCAGCCGCTCCCCCACCTGCCGGGCCTGAGCCTCCTCGGCCGGCGGCATGCGGGACGCGATGGCGGCGATCCGCCGGTCGATGTCGCTGTGCGAGCCGACGAGGAGGAGCGAGCGGCCGACCGCGATCATGTCGCCATCGCGGACAATGCGCACCTGGATGTCTTCGCCGTTGACCCGGGTGCCGTTGGTGCTCTCCAAGTCGGTGAGGACGATCTTGTCGTTGTCGTCCTGGAGTTTGAGGTGGAAGCGACTGATCCGCTCGTCGTTGAGCTGGATCGAGTTGCCCTCCTCGCGACCGATCGTCACCGGCGTGGGGAGGCGCTCGAACACCTTCCCCCGATCGGCGCCGTGAAGGACCCGGAGAGTGACGTGTGCCATCGCCCCACCCGACGACCGGGTTCCCCGTCACCAATCACCACC
>RFRL01000086.1 GCA_009924545.1 Planctomycetia bacterium
ATGTGCGGCGTGGGGATCTGCGCGTTCCCCTGGCAGCCGAGCTCACCCCAGCCGAGGTCGTCGGCGTAGATGATCAGGAGGTTGGGCGGAGCGGCGGCCACGGGCGCCGCACAGGCGGCCGACACGAGCAGGCACGACACGATCCGGGTCACCGCGCGCATGACAGACCTCCGGGGGAGACTTCCTGGTCCTCGCTCTGGCGACAGCCTATCCGCCCCCGGCCGCACGCGGTCAAGGCGACGCGGGCGCGACGCGGGGCGCCTGCGCCGCGGCCCCCGGGAGGGGGGCGGAGAACGGCCACAGGAGCGGCGCCAGGATCACCGTCAGCGCCATCACCAGGAGGTTGAGCGGACCGCCGAAGCGGATGTAATCGCTGAAGCGGTAGCCGCCGGGGCCGTAGATCATGAGGTTCGTCTGGTAGCCCATCGGCGTGGCGAAGCCGCAGCTGGCCGCCACCGTGATCGCCATCACGAAGGGCAGGGGATTGACCCCCAGGTCGGTCGCCGCCTGCCAGGCGATGGGGAACACCAGCACCGCCGCGGCGTTGTTGCTCATCAGCTCGGTGAACAGCATCGCCACCAGGTAGACGGCGGCGAGCACGGCGTGCGGATTCGACCCGGCGGTGGCGATTGTCACCCCGGCGAGACTCTGTGCGAGGCCGGTCTTCTCCATCGCGCGGGCCAGGCCGAAGCTGGCGGCGATGAGCAGGAGCGACTCCCACTCGATGCTCCGCCGGGCCTCGTTCGCCGAGATACAGCGGGTGGCGATCACCGTGGCCGCGGCGAGGAGGGCGGCGGCCACCATCGGCAGCAGATCACAGGCGGCAGCGGCCACCATCGCCACCAGCACGACGCCGGCGATCCAGGCCCGGTCGTGCCGCGGCGGCTGCGCGCCCACCACCTCGCTGACGAGGTAGAAGTGGCGGCTCGAGCGCTGCCGCTCCAGGAACCCGGGGCTCGCCTCGAGGAGGAGAGTGTCGCCCGGTTCGAGGACGATGTCGCCGAGCTTCATCTGCAGCCGTTCACCGTTGCGGGCCACGGCGATGACGACGGCGTCGTAGGTGGTGCGGAAGCGGCCGTCGCGGATCGTCCGCCCCACCAGCGGGCAGGCCGGCGACACCACCGCCTCCACCAGGACGCGCTCGCTGCGTGGGCCGTCGAGCTGGAACACCTGGTCGGTGGCGGGGCGCAGGCCGCGGATCTTCTGCAGTTCCACCACGCTGTCGATGACCCCGACGAACACCAACCGGTCGGCCGCCTCGAGCCGCTCGGTAGGGGGCACGGCTGCCAGCACGTGGCCGCCCCGGTCGATCTCCATGAGGAACAGGCCGTGGAGGCCGCGGAGCCCCGCCTCCTCGATCGTCCGCCCCACCAGGGCGCTGCCCGGCTCGACCTCCATCTCCAGGGAGTACCGGCGCGGATCGTCGCTCTCGCTGATCGCCGGCCGCCGGTCGACGAGGAGGCGACGGCTGGCCACCAGCAGGTAAGCGAAACCGGCCACCAGGAGCGGCACGCCGAGCCAGGAGATGTCGAACATCGCCATCGGGTGCCCCGTCTTCGCCTTGAGCAGTCCGCTGACCACGACGTTGGTGCTCGTGCCGATGAGCGTGCACAGGCCGCCGAGGACGACCGCCGCATTCATCGGCATGAGGAGCTTGGAGACGCTGAGCCGGTTCTTGGCCGCCCACGCGCGGATCGCCGGCACCATGAGGGCCACGACCGGGGTGTTGTTCATGAAGGCGGACAGGATCGCCGGCCCGGCCATCGTGCGGAACTGCGCCGCGGCGAGCGACTGCGGGCGCCCCAGCACGCGGTCGACCACCAGCGCCAGGGCCCCGGTCCGCTCCACCGCCGCCGCCACGACGAACAGCGCGGCCACGGTGAGTTGGCCATCCCGCGGAGGGCCTCGTCGGGGCTGAGGATCCCGGCCGCCAGGAGCACCACCACGCCACCGATCATCGCCATGTCGGGGGCGCGCTGGGCCGAGGCGAGGAGGCCGAGCGTGACGACCACGACCGCGCCGGTGAGGAGGATCTGCCAGTCCACGATGCCGTCCGAGATGCCGTGCCGTCCGAGATGCCCGACCGGTAGGTGTGTGCCCGGTTCCACCCGGCGCTTGCCGCCGCGCTCCGCTGCCGAAGGGGGCCGCGTCCGCGGTTGGTGTCGGCAGGTTTTGCCGTCTCGTGGCTGTCGGGTGCAAGGCCAACTGCAGCCGGCACCGCCGGGACGCCGTTGGCGGTCGCCGCGGCCGCCATGGTACCTTTCCCACGCTGAGAACATCTTCCGCGGCGGAGGCACCCCAATGGCCCGTTCGACGATCGACCAACTCCTCTCCGGCAACGCCGGGTTCGTCAAGGACGAGTGGCAGCCCAACGCCGAATACTACAAGTCGATCGCCGCCAAGCAGACCCCCAAGGTGCTGTGGATCGGCTGCTCCGATTCACGCGTCAGCGAGCACCAGATGACCGGCTCCAAACCGGGCACGATGTTCGTGCACCGCAACGTCGCCAACATCGTCGCCTTCAACGACGTCAACATCTCGGCGATCCTCGAATATGGCGTGGTGCACCTGAAGATCGAGGACATCATCGTCTGCGGCCACACGCGCTGCGGCGGCATCGCCGCCATCGAGGACGGGGTCCACGAGAACTACATCGCCGACTGGCTGTGCATCGCCACCGGGGCCAAGGAGGCGGCCGATCGGATCGCCCGGGAGCGCGGACTTTCGCGCGAGGAGAAGTTGGCGGTGCTCACCGAGGAGAACGTCAAGCTCCAGATCAAGCACCTGCGCAACCTGGCCCTCATCAAGAACATGCACGCCAAGGGCAAGATCCCGCGCATCCACGGCTGGCTCTACCGCGTGGAGAGCGGGTCGATCGACGTGCTCGTGGATGGCCAGGGGGGCGTGAAGCCGGCCGTCGCGAAGGCGGCCAAGCCCGCGAAACGCTAGCAGCCCGTGGACAAAGTCCCTGCGTGGCTTTCGTCCACGGGAAAATCTTCGATGTTCACCGGAGTTGCGTCCCGGCACCCCGTCCCCGAGGTGCTGCAGGCAGTTTGTCCACAGCCTGCTCACCCACCCTCACCGTCGCCCGGCATCCCCCGCGCATGACCAGCCACCACGACCCGAACAGCCCGGGCAACCTGTCCGGGCCCCGACCCGGCCAGCCGTCACGCGAACGGTTCTCGGCGTACTATGCACTGCCCACGGCCCCGTGGGACATCGGCCGGCCGCAGCGTGCCTTCGTCGAAGCGGGCGAGCGGATCGGCGGGCGGGTGCTCGACTGCGGCTGCGGCAGCGGCGACTTGGCGATCTGGCTGGCCGGCCGCGGCCATGCCGTGACGGGAGTCGACTTCCTCCCCGGCCCGCTCGCCGTGGCCCGGGAGAAGGCCCGCCGCGCGGGGGTGGCGGTGAACTTCCTGGAGATGGACGCCACGGCCGTCGGCACCATCCCCGAGCGTTTTGACGCCGTCACCGACAGCGGGCTGTTCCACTCCTTCGACGACGCCACGCGCGCGGCATACATCGACGCGCTGCGCCGGCTGCTCGAGCCCGGGGCCCGGGTCTTCATCCTCTGCATGTCGCCGGCCGAGCCCGGGGAGCAGGGCCCGCGGCGCGTGGCGGAAGAGGAGCTCCGGGCGGCGTTCGCCGACGGGTTCGCCGTCGAATCGATCGAACCGGCGCGGTTCGAGGTGGTGCCGGGGATCGCCGGGGCGGAGTTCTCGCCGGGAGGCGCCCACGGACTGTTCGCCACGCTGCGGCGCGTGTGACCCGGCTTGGTCGGCTGGCCGTCACGCCGCCACCGGCCCCATAATGGATGCGGACGCGGGGCAGCCGTGCCGGGAGACGAGCCATGCGATCGTTGCGCGTTGGGCAGGAAGGGCAGCGGCGCGGCGGGCGGCTCATCGGCTGCATGCTCGCCGTCGTCGCCCTGGGATGGCCGGCCGTGACGCCGGCGGTGATCATCCAGACGACCACGGGTACTGGCAACACGACCGCCCCCCCCGACGATCCCGGCTGGTCAGCCGTCGGGTTCACGGGGATCGGGACGGGTGTGTACGTCGGCGACGGGTGGGTGCTCACCGCCGCGCACGTCGGTGCCGGCCCGATCACGCTCGCCGGCACCACCTACCAAGCCGCCGCCGGGAGCTCGGTGCGGCTCACCAACGGCGGGGGGGCCGGACTGTCGGCCGAGACCGACCTGGTCATGTACCGGCTGACCACGGTGCCGATCGGCATCGCCGGCGTGCCGATCGCCGCCGCCACGCCGACGCTGGGTACGCCGGTGACGATGATCGGCGCAGGACGCGACAGGCAACCGGGGCTCACCGAATGGACCGTGACCACCACCGTCGAACCCTGGACCTGGACGGAAGTGGCCGCCGGTGGCAATTTCGCCGGCTACAAGGCAGCCGGGACCCGATCGCTGCGCTGGGGCACCAATGCCGTGTCGGGCACCGGTGAGTGGATCTCCTACGGCCTCGGTGACGTGAAGTCGGTCGTCACCACGTTCGACGATCTGCGTGGCACGGCGGAGGCGCAGGCGTCGTACGGCGATTCCGGCGGGGGCGTGTTCGCGAAGCGCGGCTCCGCCTGGGAACTGGCCGGGCTGATGGTGGTCGTCGACGGCTTCTCCGGACAGCCCGATCCCGGCTCCACCGCCGTGTTCGGCGACGTCACCTACTCCGTCGATCTCTCTTATTACCGGCCGCAGATCGTGGCCCTCGTGCCCGAGCCGTCGGCCCTCGTGCTGGTGGCGCTGGGCGGCGGGGTGGCGTGGCTCTTCCGCCAGCGGCGCCGGCGGCGGTGACCGGCGCTGCCGGGACGTGAAACCGGGTTCGGGCGCTGCCATGCGGCTCTATCCCTGCGACCGCTACCCGCTGCCGCTCCCCGTGGGGCACCGCTTTCCCATCGACAAGTACCGGCTCCTGCGCCAGCGCCTCGAGACCCATGCGGCAGCCGGGGCACCACTCGAGTTCATCGAACCGCACGCCGCCACCGCCGATGAGCTGCTCCGCGTCCACGACCGCGACTATGTCGGTCGCGTCCTGGCCGGCCGGCTCACGGCCGCCGAAGTGCGGCGCATCGGCTTCCCGTGGAGCAGGGAACTGGTGGAGCGGTCGCTGCGCAGCACCGGCGCTGCCGTCGACGCGGCGGCGGCGGCGCTCGAGGAGGGGGTGGCCGCCAGCCTGGCCGGTGGCACCCACCATGCCGGCACCGACTTCGGCGAAGGCTACTGCGTGTTCAACGACACCGCCGTCGCCGCCCGCGAGCTCCAAGCGCGCGGGGCGGTCGAACGGGTGCTGATCCTCGACTGCGACGTCCACCAGGGCAACGGCACGGCGCAGATCTTCGCCGGCGACGACACCGTATTCACGATGTCGATCCACGGGGAACGCAATTTCCCCCTCCGTAAACACCCCGGGTCCCTCGACGTGCCCCTCGAAGACGGGTGCGACGACGCCAGCTATCTCGCCGCCCTGCGCCAGGCGGTCGACGAGTCGCTGGACCGGGCCCGGGCCGATCTGGTCCTGTACATCGCCGGTGCCGATCCCTATGCCGGCGACCGCCTCGGGCGCCTGGCAGTGTCGAAGCAGGGGCTGCTGGCCCGGGACCGGTACGTCCTCGCCGCCGCCCGCGGGGCGGACCTCCCGGTGGCGATCGTCTGCGGCGGCGGCTATTGCCCCGCCATCGAATCGATCGTCGACATCCACGCCGCCACGATGCTCCTGGCGACCGGTTTTTCCGCGGCGCGGCGCGCTGGTCCAGGGAGGCGCTAACGGCGATCGCCACCCCTGCGGCGGCCGCTCCCGGGAGGTCCAAACGGGTGGTAAACTTTTTCTGGTGGTGGGGGTGTCGGGCACACGGGGGGGCGTCGGCCCCGGCGTGGGGCCGTTCCCCGACCTTACCGGGCCATCCATCGATCGTTTTTTTCCTCATCTCCAGATCGGAGGCGTCTGTCATGATCGCTCCCGTTTGCAGCCGGCCGCTGGCCGGACCAACTGTCCGCCGCCCCGCGTTCACGCTCGTCGAACTGCTCGTCGTCATCGCCATCATTGGCACGCTCGTCGGCCTCCTCCTGCCCGCCGTCCAGGCGGCGCGCGAGGCCGCCCGGCGCAGCAAGTGCGCCAACAACCTCAAGCAGATGGGGCTGGCGGCCCTCAACCACAACGACACCCACGGTGTCATGCCGACCGGGGGCTGGTGGTGGGGCGCGTGGTCGTTTTCCAACGGTCGGCCGGGCACCGGCGGCAAGCAACTCGCCGGCTGGGGCTACCAGATCCTCCCCTACATGGAGCAGGTCAGCACCTGGGAAGGCTCCGGCGCGAAGGACGTCGACAGCAGTGGCAAGATCGACGATTGGGAACGCTTCTACGCTGCCCGG
The DNA here is from genome assembly GCA_009924545.1 of Planctomycetia bacterium. Lineage (GTDB taxonomy): Bacteria > Planctomycetota > Planctomycetia > Pirellulales > UBA1268 > F1-20-MAGs016. Next base: position 6,383 of record RFRL01000086.1, read on the forward strand.
GGCACGCCGGTAGCGGCGATGTTCTGCCCGAGCCGCCGGGGCTCGACCGTGAAGACGGGTGGTGACTGGTACGGCGCCCCGTTCCCGTCGGCCAACGCCCCGTTCGCCCAGTGCGACTACGCCGGCAACAGCCTCGACCGCGGCAACAACTGGCTCGGCGGCGAGGGGGCCCCGTGGCACAACGAGGGGGACGGGCCGATCTTCTGGGTCGACGGCGGCATCGCGGCCGAGCAGCGCAAGATTTGCTCGCTGGCGATGGTCCGCGACGGCACCACCAAGTGCATCCTCATCGCCGAGAAGGCCCTCGACGCCGAGGGCTGCCGCACCGGCTTCTGCGGCGACGACAACGAGGGCTACACCGCCGGCTGGGACCACGACACGATGCGCCACACTGGTTTCGAGCCGCACCAGGATTCCCAGCGGGCGACCACCTATACCGGCGACTACCGCTTCGGTTCCGCCCACCCCGCCACGCTCAACATGGTGATGGTCGACGGGTCGGTGCAGTCGGTCGCCTACACGATCGACCTCACCATCTGGCGGCGGCTCGGTCACCGCGACGACGGCAAGCAGGTGGAGTACTGATCGCCATGCGGCATCGTGCGGATGGGGAACGGTCGGTCAGCCGGCGGGGAGCCGTCGTCGCGCTGGTCGGCCTCGGGATCGCGGTCGCGGGGTGCCGCCGCGGCCCGGTGGAGGAGCCGAGTTTCACCGTCAGCGGCCGGATCGTCGACGGCGGCAAGCCGCTGCCGCTCGACCCCACGCTGGCCCAGGCGCGGGCCGCATCGGTGAACCTGCGCTTCTTGCGCCTCGGAGCGGGTGACACCCCCGATCACTCGACGACCGGCTTCGCCGACGCCACGGGAGCCTTCACCGTGCCCAAGGTGCGGGCCGGTCGTTACCGGATCGCGGTCATCCATCTCAACGGCCGGCAGCCGGGCGACCAGCTCGGCGGCCGGTTCGACGAGCGGAAGTCGAAGATCATCCGCGAGCTCACGGGTGAGACGAAGGACCTGCTCATCGATCTGGCGCAACCGGAGCAGGCCCCATCCGGGGCGGAGAAGCCCGCCGGGAGGTGAGCGGTCTGGTCCCGTCACTGCCCTCCGTTCGCGTCGTCCTCCTCCTCGTCGTCTTCCTCCTCGTGACCGGCGAACACGAACGCGGCCCGGCGCGGGGCAGGCATCGGCGAGTCGGGGCCGCGGACGCTCCGCCACACGATCTCGTTGAGGAGCAGGTCGTCGGCGGCATCTTCGACGCTGAAGTCCATCGCCAGCGAGGCCTCCGCCCCCCAGGCACCGGCCACGTTCCGTTCGTCGAGCGGCACGTTCGCCGGCCGGCAGACGTAGGGCTCGAGCACCGGCGCCCTGGCGAACGAGCGCACCATCGGCAGGGCCGCGGCGTCGAACTGCGACATCGGCTCCAGGCCGAGGATCAGCTCCATCGTCCGCAGCATCGAGCTGGTGGAGTAGAGGCTCGAGTCGACCTTGCCGTGGCGCGTCCAGGGGCTGATCACGAAGGCGATCGTGCGGTGGGCATCGACGTGGTCCGAGCCGTTCTGGGCATCGTCCTCGACGACGAACACCGCGGTCGTGGGCCAGAACCGCGACCGGCTCAAGGCCTCGATGATGCGCCCGAAGGCGAGGTCGTTTTCCGCCATGAACGCCGTCGGGGTGAGTTTGCCGGGGCTCGAGCCGCTGGTGTGGTCGTTGGGGAGGCGCACGATCTGCAGCCGGGGCATATCCCCCTCGCGCTCGAAGCGGCCCAGTTCGGCAATGAACCGGTCGGCCCGGTCGAGGTCGGAATAGTCCTGGTCGAAGCTCCGGTAGAGGGGATCGAAGCGGCCTTCCAGCGCCTTCACCTTCGCGGTGCAGGGGGCATCGGGTGTGGGGCCGTTGGCCACCCACTCGCCGTAGCTGCGGAAGCTCACGCCGGCGGCGATCGCCCGGTCCCAGAGGTAACCCCCGGCCGGCCGGGCGGCGGCGTCGAAGCTGCCTTCGGATGGATAGGGGAACTTCTTGCGGCGGTTGTGGCCGTAGGAGAGGGGCCAGTGGCGCTCCACGAAGTCGCTGGCGTAGGCCCCCATGCTCCACTCGTGGCCGTCGGCGCTGACCTCGCTCTCGACGTAGAAGTTGTCGAGGAGGACGAACTGCCGGGCGAGGGCGTGGTGGTTGGGGGTGACGCGCTCGGGGAACAGGCACAACGTCGGGTCACCGTGCCCCTCGGGCATGTCGCCGAGCACCTGGTCGAAAGTCCGGTTCTCTTTGACGACGTAGATCACGTGGGTGATCGGGCTCGGCGCACCGGGGCGCAGGGGAATCGGGTGCCCCTCCAGTTCCTCCGCCGTGAACACGTCGTCGGCCGCCGGTGGCCGGCAGGCGAAGGCACGTTCGGTCCACTCCGCGAGGCGGGCCCGCCCCGCTTCGTCGTCGGCCGGGAGGTCGATGAACGACACCGTGCCGGTGAACAGGCCGCCGATGTAGTCGGGGGTGGGGGCCTCGGGATTGAAGCCCGGGCGCGGGCCGTTGCGGTTGGAGTCGGAGATGATCCCCTTGCCGTTGGCGACGAGGAGCCGACGCCCGTCGGCGGTGACGCGGACGCAGGTGGGATACCAGCCGACGGGGATGAAGCCCAAGCTCTTCGACCGACCCGGCTCGGCGATGTCCCACACCGAGAGGGCGTTGATGTTGGCGTTGGAGACGTAGAGCCGGCGCCCGTCGGGGGCGATGGCCAGGGAGTTGGGGGTGTTGCCCGGCGGCGCGTCGGGGGTGAGGGTGGCGACGAGCGTCTCCGTGACCTGCCCCGCGTCGGGGTCGATGACCGACACGCTGTTGCGGTTGGCGTTGGCGACGAACAACCGCTTGCCGTCGGGAGACAGGGCCATCTCGTTGGGATGCTCCTCGACCTCCCACCGGCCGACGATCCGCCACCCGTCGGCGGCACCGATGTCGATCACCGCCACCGCGGCTTGGGCCCACAGTGAGACGTAGAGCCGCTGCCGCGGGGCATCGACCAGGCAGGTCCAGGGGTGGGGGGCGTCGGCCACGATTCGCTCGAGGAGGACGTCGGCACGCTTGGTGATCGACGGGTCGTCGGTGGTGGGATGCGCGGCCGCAGGGGCGCTGGGGGCGGTATCGGAGAGGAGCAACTCCGGGCCGACCCGGGCGGCGGCGCCGCCCCCCCCCGGATCGACCGCCGACACCGCGTGGCCCCACACGTTGGCAGCGAACACCCGATTGCCGGGACCGACGGCGATCCCGCAGGGGATGCCGCGGATCGTCTCGTCGCGCAGCGGGATGGTGGTGGTGGGCACGAGAACCCCGGCCTCGAAGCGGAACAGGAGGAGCGTCTCCGCGGCGCCACCCGAGACCACGAGCCGGCCACCATCCGGCAGGAACGCCAACCCCTGGAACGCTTCATCGACCCGGGTCCGGGAGAGGACGCGGCGCGTGTCGATGTCGAGGACCACCAGTTCGTGCGGGCCGAAGCCGCAGTGCAGCACAACCGCGTGCCGGCCATCGGGATGGAGGGCGATGGCGACGGGGAAATCCCCCACCTCCACCTGCCGGCCCACCGGCCGCAGCGACCACTGGTTGGGGAGGATCACCGAGCCGTCGGCCTGCGGGCCGGGGGTCCGCCGCGGCGTCGGGTCCGCCGCGCGGACCTCCCTCCCGGCCACGAGCCCAGCGGCTGCCAGGCCGATGCCGATCACCGCCACCGCCACGATCGAGCACCGTGTGCCATTCATGCAGGAGTCTCCCCGGGGGAGGGTCGTTGTACCCGGGAAGCGCGGCGGGTTCAGCAGGGGGGGCGGAAATCAAACCCGGCGCTCATCGGCGCGGGGGCCGGAGCCGCACGTTCTCCGCGCCGGTGCGGGCGGGAACCCGTCGCTCATCCGCGCGGGGGCCGCAGGCCGGCCGGTACGAGCCAGCGCTCGAGGAGGTCGAACATCCCCTGCAAGCCGAGGGCCAGCAGGGCCGCCGGCACCGCCCCCTGCATGAGCCGCCCGGGATCGGCCAGGCGGATCCCCGAGAGGATCGCCTCGCCGTAGCCGCCGGCGCCGATCAGGCCGCCGATCGTGGCGGTGCCGACGTTGATCACGGCGGCAGTCTTGATGCCCGCGAGGATCGACCGCGAGGCCATCGGCAACTCCACCAGGCGGAGCCGCTCCCCCGGGGTGAGCCCCAGTGCCAGGGCCGCTTCGCGGAGCTGGGCGGGGATCGCCGCCAGGCCGCTGGCCGTGCCGCGCACGACAGGCAGCAGGCTGTAGAGGAACAGCGCCAGGGCCGCCGGTTTCCACCCCAGCCCCAGGAGCGGCACCATGAACACCAGGACCGCCATCGAGGGGATCGTCTGGATGATCCCCACCAGGCCGAGGATCCAGCGCCCCAGCACCGGCCGGCGCTCGGCGAGGATTCCCGCCGGCACGCCGACGACGATCGCTGCCAGGAGCGACACGAACACGAGCAGCAAGTGCTGCCCGGTGGCGCGGAGGAGGTCTCCGGCCAGGCGCCGGGCGCCGTCGGCGGGGGCAGCGGCGACGTCCCAGCCGAGGTCGCCGCGGAGGAAATCGGCGGCGGCGGCGGCCTCGGAGCGGCCCTCCAGCCGGACCTCGGCGTTGAGTGCCGCCATCCGCGCGCCGTCGATCGTTTCGGCGAGCCCGGCCAGGCCCTGCACGAATTGCGGGGCGCGCTCCGCGAGAAAAGCGCGGTGGAGGACCACGGCGCGGTACTCGCGGAAGGCATGGCGGTCGTCGGTGAGCAGCACGAGGTCGTGGAGGCGCGGCTCGGGATCGGTGGCGTAGAGGTCGGTGACGTGGAGCGATCCGGCGTCGAGGCCGCGGTAGGCGAGGGCGTGGTCGAGGACCCGGGGAACCTGCCGCAGGCCGTAGGCGCTCTGCACGGCCGGCCAGCCGTCGGCCCGCTGCACGAACTCGTCGCTGAAACCGAACTTCAGCTCGGCCACCTCCGGGTCGGCGGCCCGGGCGGACAGGTCCCCGATCGAGCGCAGCCCGAGCCGCTCCGCGAGATCGCGGCGCATCGCCAGGCCGTAGGTGTTGTCGAAGCCGAGTTCGGGCCCGGCGACGATGCCGCGTTGGGCCAGCGCCCGGGTGAGCTCGTCGGCCGAGGCGATCCGCTCGTCGCGGAGGATCTCCGCGGTGAGGGTGCCGGAATACTCCACGTAGCAGTCGATCTCGCCGCGCTCGAGTGCCTGGAACACGATCTGCGTGCCCCCCAGGCCCGCGCGGTGGACCGCCTCCAGGCCGGCGTGGCGCGCCGCGGCGGCGAGCACCTCGCCGAGGATGATCCCTTCGGTGAATCCTTTCGATCCGACCACCACCCGTTCCGCCGCCACCGCCGGTGTGGTCAGCATGGCGACCGCCACGCCGACCAGCACCGCCGCCCACCGCCCTGTCGCGCCCGTCATGTCCCGCCTCCGATCGGTGCCACGCCCGGCAGGCGGTGCGCCATGATGAAGCGGCGCACCGAATCGTCGGCGGGCCGGGTGATGAGATCGTGGAGCGTGCCGCGCTGGATCACCGTGCCGCCGCCGAGGAGCGCCACGTCGTCGCCGAAGAACCCCGCCTCCCCCATGTCGTGGGTGACGAGGATCACCGTCTTGCCGAGGTTTTGGAAGATCCGCCGGAGGTCCTCCTGGAGGTCGTAGCGCACCAGGGGATCGAGGGCCCCCAGTGGCTCGTCGAGGAGGATCACCGCCGGATCGAGCATCAGGGCCCGCATGATCCCCAGCCGCTGCCGCTGGCCGCCGGAGAGGGCGCCGGGGTGGCGATCGAGGGTGTCGGGCGGGAGGCGGACGACGTCGGCCAATTCGTCGACACGGTTGCGGATCCAGGAGCCGTCGCGCCCCATCTGCCGGGCGAGGAGGGCGACGTTGTCGCGGCCCGTGAGGTGGGGAAAGAGTCCGCCGTCCTGGATCACGTAGCCCAACCGCCGGCGCAGGGCGAGGGCGGTGTCGGGCGTCAAAGCTTCGCCGTCGATCGTCACGCCGCCGGTGTCGGGGGTGACGAGGCCGACGATGATCCGCAGGAGCGTGCTCTTGCCGCAGCCGCTCGGCCCGATGAGCACGGTCGTCCGCCCGCGGGCGAACTCCATGGTGGTCGGGCGGAGCACCGGCCGACCGCCGTACGACTTCGAAACGTCCCGCACGACGATCATTCCCCACCTCCCTCCGGTCACGATGGCGATCCACGGGAGTGGCGACGCCGACGGGGGATTGTCACGAGGCCCGATGGCGGTGGGAAAGACCGAGCTGCCTCAGGGGGGCGCGGCGGCCGCGCCGAGGGCCTCGAGCGTCACCCGCAGGAAGCGCCAGCGGCAGTCGTAGGCCCCGACGAACAGGCGGTCCTGGGAGGGGGTGGCCCAGTAATCCGACAGTGACAGGCGCTCGCGGTCCCCCTCCCACCCGATCCGCTGCCGGCCATCGACGCGCACCGTGACCCCGCCGCGCCGCACCGTGCACTCGATCGTGGCCGGCCGGCCGCGGGTGAAGACCGGGCCGTCGAACCGGGTGGGATTGCCGGCGGCGAACGCGTTGCCGCCGTCGACGTTCTCCAGCGCTCCCACCTGCAATTCTTCCGGGCTGAAGCCGAGGAGGACCACGAACCGCCGGTCGCCGCTGCGCTGGCCGAGGATCAGGCCGTCGGGCTCGTCGAGCGGTACGGCGATGACCAAGAGCCGATATTCCTCCGGGACCGCGGTGGGGAGCTCCAGTCGGGCGCCGAATTGCCGCGGCGCCGTGAGGGTGGCACCGCCGTCGGGGCCGGCCGGGGTGAGCGTCCATGCCCCACTGACCGCGTCGCGGGCCGGATCGACCGCGGCCAACAGGTCGGTGACCGGACCCTCGGTCACGTCCGCCATCGCGGTGGCCGTCGCGGCCGGAAACTCGGCGCGATCGAGGGGCTCGACATCACCCGGCGGTGGCGGTGTGCCCGGCTCGACGCGGACCTGGAAATAGCCCCACAGTTCGGCCGAGTCGTCGGCCAACCCCATCGGCTCGGCGCGGCGCAGGCGCGCGCGCCACGCGACGGGACACGGCCGGTCGAAGCTCCCCAGCGCCACCCGGCCGTCAGTGGCGGCTGTCGTGGGTACCACCAGCTCCGTCCACGGCCCGCGCAGGGAGGTCTGCATGGCAACGTGCACGTCGACCACAGGCAGGCCGGCGGGCCAGTCGAGCCGCAGGGTGACAGGCTCCCCCGGCTGCGGCACCGCCGGCTCGACGCGCGCCGTGAACGCGGAAAACAGCGCGTGGCGCGCGGCGTCGAACCCGGCCGCGGGCTCCCAGCCGAGAACCTTCTTCTGCTGCGCATCGACCCACGACTGGCCGAGCGTGGCCCGGTACTGCCCGAAGCTCATCACGTTGGCATCGTCGGCCGGCGGGTGCGGCAGGCCGATGGCGTGCCCCACCCCCTCGTGGTAGACGACGCAGTCGCTGCCCCGGTAGGGCACGCGCCACCCGTCGCCGCTCACCAGTCCCCAGCCCTTGCCGGCGTCGGCCAGGTAGGTCGCCCGCGCGCCCCCCGCCGCCGCGCCGGGCACGTGGACCTCGCCACCGGCGGGATCCGGGGTCAGCGAGCCCTCGAACCGGAAACCGGTCGCGGTGGGGGCGAGGCGGTGGAAGTCGTCGAGCGGGCGCCAGTTGATGTCGCTGAGGACCAGGAGCACCGGAAACGCGTCGGTTTTCTCCCGGGCGAAGGCCAGCCGTTCGTCGGCCTCGCGCAGGGTGCGGAAGAAAATCGCGTTGGCATCCCCGGCGCGGAGAGCCGCCGTCGAGAGCCGCGACACGAGGGGCTCGTCCTCCACGGTGGCGGTGAGGACCGAGCGCCCCTGGAACTCGCGCGCGTGGAAGGCCTCGATCCGCCGTGCATACCACTCCGCCCGCGCCCGCCAGTCGGAGAGCGGTGTGCGGTCGCCGGGCACGAAGTGGACGATCCGCACGGCGATCTTCCCGATCGGGTGGCGCCCGTCCCAGGTGGTGGGGGCCGCCACCGGTTGGGCGGCCGCTGCGTGGGCGATGAACACCATCAGCCAGGGCAGCGCCCCCGCCCACCACCGCCGGCAGGCCCGGGAACACCTCGGGCGGGCCCCGAGCGCGACGCGGGTCATGCCCCGGCCCCGGCTGCGGCGGGGGCGCGGCGGCGACCGGGTTGGCGACCGGTCTGCCGACCCCAGCGCGGTTCGACGAGCGTGGCGTTCCACGCCTTCCATGCCTCCTCGAGGCGCTCGCGCGTCTCACCCTCGGCGGCGGAGCGATCATGTTGCTCAGCCTGGTCGGAGGCGAGGTTGAAGAGTTTGGGTCCTTCGCTGCCGGTGGCCTCGACCAGTTTCCAGTCGCCGATGCGGATCGCCCGCTGCTGGCCGAACCGCCAGTAAAGGGCCTCGTGGGGTGCAGTCTTCCGGTCGCCGGTGAGGAACGGGAGGAGATCGACGCCATCCAGGTCGTCGGGGCGGCCGATTCCCGCCGCCGCCAGGACCGTGGGGAGGATGTCGAGTTGGATCACCGGCTGGTCGAACGCCGTCCCCGCCGGCAGGCGCCCCGGCCAGGAGACGACGAACGGCACGCGCACCCCCCCTTCCCAGGTCGTGGCCTTTTGGCCGCGGAGCGGACCGTTGCTCGAGCCGTTCACCTGCGGGCCGCCATTGTCGCTGATGAAAACCAGCAGCGTGTCGGCGGCGAGCCGGCGGTCTTCGAGGGCCGCCGTCACCCGGCCCACCGCGTCGTCCATCGCAGCGAGCATCCCGGCGTAGGTGCGGCGCCGGGGGGTCGCCAGGGCCGCGAACCGGTCGGCCGACCGGGCGGGGGCCTCCATCGGCGTGTGGACGGCGTTGAAGGTGAGCAGGAGGAAGAACGGCGCGGCGGCGTGGCGGTCGATGAAGGCCACCGCCTCGCGCGCCAGGGCATCGGTGAGATATTCCTTCTCGGCCACTGGCTCGCGGCCGCGCCGGATGGCGTTCGGGCCGGCATCTCCTTCCGGAAACGGCCCATACCCATGGGCCCCGCCGAGGAACCCGAAAAACTCGTCGAACCCGCGCGACTGCGGCTGGAACGGCAGAGCGTGGCCGAGGTGCCACTTGCCGACCAGCCCCGTGGCGTAGCCTGCCTCCCGGAGGCGCTGCGGCAGCGTCGTCTCGGAAAGGGGCAGCCCGATCGCCTCGACGCCCGGTCCCGGCGGACCGGGGTTGAACTCGTGGCCGAACCGCTGCTGATAGCGGCCGGTGAGGAGGCCGGCACGGGTCGGGCTGCAGTAGGGACCCGACACGTAGCCCGACGTGCAGCGGACGCCGGAACGCGCGAGGGCGTCAAGATGCGGCGTGGGGATGTCGGTGCCTCCCTGGAAGCCGACGTCACCGTAGCCCAGGTCGTCGGCCACGATGACGACCACGTTGGGCCGGCGCGCGACGTCGGCGGCTGCGGCCGGGAGGGTGCCGGCGAGGAACGCGGCGAGGCCCATGAGCAACTGGTGCGCTGGACGGAGCATGTGGGATTCCCCGGGGCAGCAGGACAGGCGGGTGGCGGGCCGCGGGCCGGCGGCGGGGGTTGCCCGGCCCGGCTGAGGCGACTCTTCGGCGGGCGAATTGTCGAGTCGGGGCCGGAAGCGGGTCAATCCGGCCGCCGGACCGGCCCCGGCGCCCGGTTCGATCCACCGGCGGGGTCGACCCGTATACTCGGACACGGTTCGGGCAGGGGCGTCGACGTCCAGAGGAGAGCGAACGATGCGGCGAACAGGGAAGCGATCGGTCCGCGACCGTGCCCGGGTGTGTGGCGCGGAGTCGCTCGAGCCCCGTTTGGCCCTCGCGGTGACGGTCCTCGATCCCCTCCCCGACCTGCTGGTGCCGGCGGCGGCGCCCTCCGCATCGATCCCCCTGGCGGGCCGGTTCGACGACACCGCGGTCACCGGCACGGTGGTGCGCCTCACCACCAATGCCCCGACGCCCAATGACCGGTTGTACGTCGAGCTGTTCGACCAGGCGGGGCCGGCCCGCACCCGGACCACGCCGCAGACGGTCGCCAATTTCCTCGCCTACACCGACGAGGGGCTGTACGCCAACACGATCGTCCACCGCAGCGTGGGCGGCTTCGTCGTCCAGGCGGGCGGTTTCACCGCGCCGACGGCTCCCTACGGCGGTCCCGGTGGCGCCCCCACGGTGATGGCGAAGAAGGCGGCGGTCGTCAACGAGCCTGGCAATACCAACATCCGTGGCACGATCGCCATGGCCAAGGTGGGGGGCGACCCCAACAGCGC
>RFRL01000087.1 GCA_009924545.1 Planctomycetia bacterium
CGTCATTGGCCCGTCCACCCCGGCCAGCCCCGACCACCCCGGCGAGGTAAACTGCCGGCATGTCACGCCACAGCGCCACCGCCACGTCCGCCCACCGCCTCGTCCGCGCCGCCCTGGCCGCGATCGCCGGCTACGCCCCCGGGGAGCAGCCGCAGTCGGGCGACTGGATCAAGCTCAACACCAACGAGAATCCCTACGCGCCGTCCCCCGCCGTGGCGGCGGCCGTGTCCACCGCCCTCCAGGGCCGGTCGCTGGCGAAGTATCCCGATCCGCTGGCCAGCCGGTTCCGGGAACGGGCCGCGGCGCTGCACGGTGTCGATCCCGACTGGATCCTCTGCGGCAACGGCAGCGACGACATCCTGACGATCCTCGTGCGCAGCTTCGTGGCGGAGGGTGAGTGGCTGCGGATGGCCTATCCGAGCTACATCCTCTACCGGACCCTCGCCCAGCTCCAGGGAGCCCACTGCGACGAGCACCACTTCCGCCCCGACTGGTCGCTCGACGACGGCTTCGCCGCCCCGCTCACCGCCTCGGGGGATCCGCTGCGGCTGGCGATCCTCGCCAATCCCAACAGCCCCTCCGGCACCTGCCTGCCACCGCAGCGCGTGGCGGATCTCGCCGCGCGACTACCTTGTCCGCTGGTGGTCGACGAGGCCTACGGCGACTTCGCCGCCACCAACTGCATCGACCTCGTGCGCCATGACGAGCGGGTGATCGTCACGCGCTCGCTGAGCAAGTCCTACGCGCTGGCCGGCATCCGCTTCGGCTACGCGGTGGCCCAGCCGCCGGTGGTGGAGCAGTTGGTGAAGATGAAGGATTCCTACAACTGCGACGCCCTGGCGATCGCCGCAGCCACCGCCGCCATCGACGACCAGACGTGGCTGGAGTCCAACCGCGCCGCGATCCTCGCCACGCGCGCCCGGCTCACCGCCGCGATGCGGTCGGCGGGATTCAGGGTGGTCGACAGCGAAGCCAATTTCGTCTGGTGCACGCACCCCTCCCGGCCCGTCCGCCCGGTCTACGAGGCCCTCAAGGCGCGGCGGATCCTCGTCCGCTGCATGGACTATCCCGGCTGGGGCGACGGGCTGCGCGTCACCGTGGGCACCGACGCCGAAATCGACGCCTTCCTCGCCTGCCTCCGCACCCTCTGATCCGCCGTCGTCACCATGCACCGCACCGCCACCGTCACACGCACCACCACCGAGACCGATGTCTCGATCGGCCTCGACCTCGACGGCACGGGCCGGGCCGACATCCACACCGGGGTGGGGTTCTTCGACCACATGCTCACGCTCCTCGCCGGGCACGCCCTGGTCGATCTCGCGGTCCGCTGCCAGGGCGACCTCCACGTCGACGGACACCACACGGTGGAGGACGTGGGGCGGGCCCTCGGCCAGGCGGTCCGGGAGGCCCTCGGTGAACGGCGCGGCATCCGCCGCTACGGCGACGCCACGGTGCCGATGGACGAGGCCCTCGTGACCGGGGCGATCGATTTCGGGGGCCGGGCGGCGACCGTGCTGGCCATCGAGTTCCGCGTGCCCACGATCGGCGGCTTCGACGTCCAGCTCGTCGAGGTTTTCTGGGAGGGCTTCGCCGCGGGGGCCGGCGCCAACGTGCACGCCGTCCTCCACCATGGCCACAACGCCCACCACGTCGCGGAGGCGGTGTTCAAGGCCCTCGCCCGCGCCCTGCGCATGGCTGTCGAGCCCGACCCGCGCCAGCCCGGCGTGCCGAGCACGAAGGGCTCGCTGACGATCTGACCGGCCGGCACCGCCGCTACTCGTTGACGAACGTCTCGAGGAACCGGGCCAGGCGGTGGAAGTCGCTGCCACGCTCCACATAGCGGACGACTGTCACCAGGGTGCGCGGGTCGACCAGTTCGTCGAAGGGCACGTAGTTGAGGTCGAGCTGCCCCGACACGCTCACCATCACCCCGTCGAGCCCGCGCTCGGCGAGGGCCCGGTAGGCCCCCACGCCGAGTTGGCTGCCGAGCATGATGTCGAAGGCGTGGGGTCGGGCACAGCGCGACTCGTAGCCGAGCTGGAGCCCGACCACCTTCCGCGAGCGCCCCGTTTGGCGCTTGTATTCGTCGGCCACGAGCTTGGCGAACATCCGCCCCAACTGCACGTGACTGATGGAGATGTGCCCGTGGTCGTCGCGCGGGATGCCCTCCAGGCTGCGCGCCGGGAGGTACTCCGCCAGCCCCTCGGCGAGGACGACGACGCCGAACTGCTTCCCCTCGTGATCCTCCCGGACGCGCATCGTCTTCACGATCCGCCCCACCACCTCCTCGATGTTCATCACCGGCTTGATGCGCGTGCCGCCGCCGGCGTCGGTGACCGTCTCCTCGCCGCGGTAGCGGCCGTGGATGTCTTCCACGCTGATCACGAGGCTCGCCTCGCCGGAGATGGCGGCGCCGTACGACAGCCAACCGGCGCTGCGCCCCATCGTCTCGCAGAGGAAATAGGTGCGCCCCGCCTCGGCGTCGTAGAGGAGGTTGCGGATCTCGTTGGCCAGGGTATCGACGGCGGTGAAATAGCCGAAGGTGAAGTCGATCCCCATGTAGTCGTTGTCGATGGTCTTGGGCAGGTGAACCACCGGGATGCGCGCGCTCCCCGCCGGGAGGCGGTCCTGGAATAGCCGGAACTTGTTGGCGGTCTTGAGCGTGTCGTCGCCGCCGATCGAGACCAAAGCCTCCACCCCCAACGACCGCAAGCCATCGTAGGCCGCCCGCAGCGGGGCCACACGCTGCGGGTCGTCGAGATGCTCGGGGGCCGCGACCATCTTTCCGGGATTGGTCCGCGCGGTCCCCAGGAGGATCCCCTGGCTCGACCGCGAACGCTTGAGGAACTCGGGGGTCACGCGCACGTAGTCGCGCCCCTCGACGAGCGGCCGCTCGGCCGAGAACTCGGCGAGGGCTGAGTAGCCGTGCTTCATCCCGATCACTTCCGTATCGTTGCGGAGGAACGAGATGGCGGCCGTGGAGATCACCGCATTCGCCCCGGGGGCCGGACCACCGGCGAAGAGGATGGCGACACGGCGGAACTGGTGGATGGCCTTGGGGGGGCGGGCGAGGGTTTCGTGCATGGTGCCGTCAGGAGGATGCCCCGGCGAGCCAACGCTCGACGAAGGTGGTGTCGATCCGGGCTTCGTGGAAGGGAGCGCTGGCGAGCAGGTCGAGGTGCAGTGGCACGGTGGTCCGCACCCCCTCGATCCGCAGTTCCCGCAGGGCGCGGGCCATGGTCTCGATGGCCCCACTGCGGGTCGGCTGGTGGACGATCAGCTTGCCGATGAGCGAGTCGTAGTTGGGCGGCACGACGTACCCGGCCGCCGCATGCGAATCGAACCGCACCCCGAACCCGCCGGGGGCGATGATCCGTTCGATGCGCCCGGGGCAGGGGCGGAAGTTGGCCGCCGGATCTTCGGCGTTGATCCGGCACTCGATGGCATGGCCGCGGGGACGGATGTCGTCCTGGACGAGGCCCAGCCGCTCGCCTGCCGCCACGCGGATCTGGGCCTTCAGCAGATCGATGCCGGTGACCATCTCGCTCACCGGATGTTCCACCTGGATCCGGGCGTTGACTTCGATGAAATAGAAGTTGTCCTGCTGGTCGACGATGAACTCGACCGTGCCGGCGGAGTGGTAGCCAGCCGCGGCCGCCAGCCGCACGGCCGCCGCACACATCGCCTCGCGGGTGGCCGTGGGAAGACGTGGCGACGGGCTCTCCTCGATCAGCTTCTGGTGCCGCCGCTGCGTGGAGCAGTCGCGTTCCCAGAGGTGGACCATCGTGCCGTGCTGGTCGCCGAGGATCTGGATCTCAACGTGGCGGGGCCGCTCGACGTAGCGCTCGATGTAGATCCCGGGATTGCCGAACGCCGCCTGCGCCTCGGCCGACGCCTGCTGCCAGGCCCCGGCGAGGGCCAGATCGTTGGCCGCCACGCGCATCCCCTTGCCACCACCCCCCGCGGTCGCCTTGAGCAGCACGGGGAAGCCGATCGAGCGCGCGATGCGGACGGCATCCTCCTCGCTGGTCACCAACCCGTCGCTCCCCGGCACGGTGGGCACTCCCGCCGCGCGGGCCAGGGCCCGGGCCGAGTTCTTGTCGCCGAGGCGCTGCATCGCCTCTGGGGTCGGCCCGATGAAGGTGATGTCGCAGGAGCGGCACACCTCCGCGAAGTGGGCGTTCTCGGAGAGGAACCCGTACCCCGGGTGGATCGCCTGGGCGTTGCCCACTTCGGCGGCACTGATGATCCGGTCGATGCGCAGGTAGCTGTCGGCCGCGCGGGCCGGCCCCACGCAGATCACCTCGTCGGCCAGTTCGAGGTACGGGGCGTCGCGGTCGGCCTCGCTGTGGACGGCCACCGTCTCGATGCCCATTTCACGGCAGGCGCGGATCACCCGGAGGGCAATCTCGCCACGGTTGGCCACGAGGATCCGTTTGAACATGCCTGCCCGTCCCTGCACCACCGCCCGTGATCCGTCACCGGCTCCGCACCGGCGCCTGGGCGCGACCGCAGACCGCCATCCATCCGTCGCCGGCTCCACCGCCGCGGGCCATCGCCGAACGCCCGAACCGGCACACCCCGGCGATCAGTGCTCGGGGTCGACCTTGAGCAACGGCTGGCCGAACTCCACCGGCGCCCCGTTCTCCACGAGGATCGCCACCACCTGCCCCGAGACTCCGGCCGGGATCTCGTTGAACACCTTCATCGCCTCGATGATGCACACCGTCTTTTCCGGCTCGATCCGATCGCCGACCTTCACGAACGACGCGGCGTCCGGGCCGCTGGCCCGGTAAAACGTCCCCACCATCGGGCTCGTCACCACAACCACGCGGCCGCCGTCGGCATCGCCGGGCCCCGCCGCGTTGACCGCCGGTAGCGCGCCGGCTGCGCGTGCCGTCGCCGCACCCGCGCCGGGGAGACCATCCGCCGGCACCGTGACCACGGCGCCACCACGACGGATCCGCACCCGCTCATCGGCCTGTTGCAGGTCGATTTCCGACAGGTCGTGCCGCTTCATCAGCTTGATGAGGCGTTTCACCCGGCGCTCGTCGAAAACCCCCCCCGTACCGGCAGACGCGTCGGCCCCTTTGCCCTCGGCTGTTTTGCCGGCCGTCTTGTTCTCCGACGCCTTGGTGGGCTTCATGGGTGACTACCGTCTCCGGACCGGGCTATTGATCGGGAAAACGCGGCGAGGGTAGCCCGGCTGACGTGTTTCAGTCAAGGTAACGGTGGCGTCCGGGCTGGCCGTCGGGTGTGCCGTGGCCAAGGCCCGATCCCCACCAGGCACGAGCCGCCGATGAAACCGCCTGCCGACCTTCCACGGCTGGCCCCGCGCGCCCGCAACAGCCAGAAACACGACTTCGGCCGGGTGGTGGTGATCGGCGGCGCGCGGGGGATGGCCGGTGCCCCGGCGCTGGCGGCGCTGGCCGCCCTCCGCTGTGGTGCCGGGCTGGTGGAGGTGCTCGTCCCCGACACCGTGGCCACGATCACCGCCGGGTTCGACCCGTGCCTGATGGTGCGCGGAATGCCGGCGGGCGCCGACGGGTGCTTCGCCCCCGCGTCTTGCCCCTCGATCATGGAGCGCGTGGCGGGAGCCACGGTCGTCGCAGTCGGGCCGGGGCTGGGACGGGGAGAGGGCATCCGCCCCCTCGTGACGCGCCTGTGGGCCGATGCGGCCGTGCCGACGGTGTTCGACGCCGACGCGCTGTGGGCGCTGGCCCCCGCGCCTCCAGCGACAACGGCGGGGCCCGGTCCCCGTCTGCTCACGCCGCACGAGGGTGAGATGCGCCGTTTCACGGGGGGCGGGCCGGCTGCCGATCGGGCGGCGCTCGAGGACGCGGCGGCGGCCCTGGCGGCGGCCTGCGACGGCGTCGTGCTCCTCAAGGGACCCGACACGCTCGTGGCCGACGGCGCGGACCGGTGGCACAACACCACGGGCAATCCCGGCATGGCCACCGGCGGCTCCGGCGACGTGCTCAGTGGCATGATCGCGGGGCTCGCCTGCCAGCCGTGCCTCCCCCCCGGCGCGGTCGGCCCGCGCCGCCCCACCGCGGTGGAGGTGGCGCGGATGGCCGCCTGGGCCCACGGGCGCGCCGGCGACATCGCCGCGGCCGCCGTGGGGGAGGTGTCGGTCACCGCCACCGACCTGCTCGCCGCGGTGCCGCGGGCGCTGGCCGAGATGACCGCTGTTCACGACCGCTGACCGCGCGCGGCCAGGTGCAGCAACCGCGTCACGTCCACCACCGCCTCGTTACGCGCCAGCCACACCCGCGCGCCCTCCGGCGGTGAAATCGTGCCTCCCCCAGTGAACGAGCCGAAGGCCGGCAGCACGAGGCGCCCGGCGGTGGCGATGAAACAGCGCTCGGTGATCCGGTCGCCAGACGGACCACGGAGCGACACCCGCGGATGGAGGTGCCCGCCGACCACGAGTCGCTCCCCCGGTGCCACCTGCCGTGGCCCCGGGTGCAGTGGCTCCCCGGAATCCGGATCGTGCACCAAGCGCAGCGGCGGTTCGTCGAGCCGCTCCACCACGGCCGTGAAGCCGAGGCGGTCGAGACGCTTCCCGAGCCGGGCGTCGTGGTTGCCGACCACCAGCACCACCGCGACATCGGCCAGGGTCTCGCGCCAATCGAGGAACTGCCGTTCCACCGCCGCGGTCATGCCGCCGACGGAGTGGAACAGGTCGCCGAGGATCACCACGCGGCGCGCCTCCTGGGCATTGACCAGGCCGCGGAGGCGGGCCAGATCGGCGGCGGCCGTACCCTCGGGCACGGGAATGCCCGCCCGGCGGAAGGCCGCCGCCTTGCCGAGATGGAGATCGGCGGCCAGGAGCGTGCGTGTTGCCGGCAGCCAGGCCGCCCGCCCCGGGAGGAGGCTGATGCCGGCGCCGGTGCTGTCGGGCGGTCCGATCGGCAGACTGCTCATGATGCCCCGTCCATCTCCCGGCCGGCCGCGGCTTCCAGTTCCTGGGCCATGGCGGTGATCCGTTCGAGCCAGTCCTGGGTGGAGAGCCGCGACTGGATGTGCTCCGCCCAGATCGGGAAGGCGAGCGGGGAGAGGCGGGGCGTGTCGACCACGTGGATCTTCATGACCGCGATCCGCCCCAGCGCCTCCTCCAGACGGCGGAACTCGAACTGGCGCTCGAGCACCTCGCGGCGCACCTGCCCGAGGAGCATGCTCCCGGCATCGTGCTCGCAGAGGACGTCGTAGATCAACCCGGCCGACGCCTGGGTCTGCCGATCGCCGCGGCGGCTGGCGGCGACCAGGCCCGCCACGCGGGCGATCTCCCGGAAATGGATTCGCGCCATCTCCGTGCCGCGCAGGCACTCCATGAGGTCCTCGAGGAGATTACCCGGTGAGAGCAGGCGGCGCCACGCCGCCGCGTCGGCCGGGAGCGGGCCACGGCCGGCCACCTGCAGTCCCCAGTCGGTGACCGCGAGGCGCAGCGTGCTCGCCTTGCGCCGGGCGATGCGCCAGGCCACGAGGGTCGCCAGACCGTCGTGGACCAACCGGCCGGCGAACGGATAAAGGAACACATGCTCCCCGTCGCGACCATGGAAGCGCTCCACGAGCAGTTCGTCGGCCGCGGGCAGGCGGCTGAAGCGGGCCTGCGTCCGCAGCAGGGGGAGGACGGCGTGCACCTCCGGGGGCAGACGCCGCGCGCCCGGCGTGGCCGCCGCCCGCACCAGGTCGAGGATCCGTGCCGACAGGAGGGTGGTGAACGGCATCCGGCCTCCGTTCCACCGCGGCACCGTCAGCCCCCGGGCCGACCGGGCCCGCTTCACCCACGCGACGCGTCCGTCGAACCGGAACAGGACAAGCGCCCGCCCGGCGAACAGGAACCGCTCCCCCTCCGCCAGCCGGGAGATGAACGACTCCTCGACGCTGCCGAGCGTGGCCCCGCGCAGCCAGCGGACCTCCACGGTGGCATCGCCGACGATGGTGCCGATCGACATCCGGTGACGCCGGGCAATCGCCGGCGAGGCGACATACCAGCGCCCGAACCGTTCCACGATCCGGGCGAAGTCGGGATAGGCTGCCAGCGCCGGGCCACCACGGGCGGCGAAGTCGAGCGCCCACCGCCACGACCGGTCGTCGAGCCCCGCGTAGGCGTGCGTCGAACGCACCTCGGCGAGCAACTCGTCGGCGGCGAACCCCCCGCCGCAGGCCACGGTGACAACATGCTGCGCGAGCACGTCGAGCGGGCACTCCAGGGGTGTCCGCGGCTCGACGACACCCTCCGCCGCCGCCCCCAGCGCGGCGGCGCACTCGATCAGCTCCAGGGCGTGCGTCGGCACGCAGACGAGCCGCGACATGGCGCCGGGGGAGTGGCCGCTGCGCCCGGCGCGCTGCAGCAACCGCCCCACCCCCTTGGGGCTGCCCACCTGGAGCACCTGCTCCACCGGCCCGAAATCGACGCCCAGATCGAGGCTCGACGTGGCGACCACGCACGTCAGCCGCCCCGCCTTCAGCCCCGCTTCGGCCGCCTGGCGCAGCTCGCGGTCGATCGAGCCGTGATGGAGGGCGATCCGGCCGCGCCAGTCGGGTCGGGCCCGGGCGATCGACTCGTACCACCGTTCCGCCTGCGCCCGGGTGTTGGTGAACACCAGCGTGGTGGCCGCCGCCTCGATCCGTTCGATCACCTGCGGCACGAGGCGGAGCCCCATGTGGCCCGCCCAGGGGAACCGCTCCATCGGCTCCGGCACGAGGGTGGCCATGTCGAGCCGGCGTGGCACACGGGCGCTCACCAGACGCGCCGCCGGCGCCGCGGCCGGCCCCACCAGGGCCGCGACGGCCTCGGCGAGGTTCCCGAGCGTGGCCGACACCCCCCAGGTGACGAGGCCGGGGGCGAGGCTCCGCAGCCGGGCGAGGGCCAGTTCAGTCTGCACCCCCCGTTTCGAGCCGAGCAGCTCGTGCCATTCGTCGACGATGACCGTCTCCAGTCCGGCGCAGAAGTCGGCTGCCGTGTCGAGCGACAGGAGCACGGAGAGGGTCTCGGGCGTGGTGACGAGCGCCTCGGGCCGGGCGTCGCGCAACCGCCGCCGATCCGCCGCGCTGGTGTCGCCGGTGCGCAGGCCGACCCGCCAGCGCCCGCCGAGCCACGGCGCCAGGTCGTCGAGCGGCACCTCGAGCGCGCCGGCGGTGTCGCTGGCCAGGGCGCGCAGCGGCGTGATCCACACCACACGCGGCCCCGCGGCGGTGGGGCGCTGCTGGCCGCGCGCCAGGGCCCCCAGCCACACCGCGAGCGTCTTGCCGGTGCCGGTGGGGGCGTGGAGCAGACCGTTCTGGCCGGCGGCCAGGGCCCGCCAAACCTCGACCTGGAAGGGGAACGGCCGCCAGCCCCGCGCGCGGAACCAACTCCGCAGGCGGCGCACCGTCGCTTCGTGCGGCGCTTCCGCCACGCGCGTCATGGCGCCGGCCCCGGAAGCGTGGCCGCCGTGCAGAGCCGGGCCAGGTCGGCGAGTCTACCGGCGTCGGGGGGTGCCTTGTCGCGCCGCCAGCGGACGATGCGCGGAAAGCGCAGGGCGAGCTTCGCCTTGTGCCGCGCCGACGGCGCCACCCCCTCGAAGGCGATCTGGAACACCAGCGACGGCTCCACGATCCGCACCGGTCCCTTCCGCTCGCGGGTGGTGGCGCGCACGATCCGATCGACCTCGACGATCTCGGCATCCGAGAGGCCGGAGTAGGCCTTCGCCACGGTCACGAGCCGTCCCTCGTGCCACACGCCGAGGGTGTAGTCGGTGTGGAGCGTCGCACGCCGGCCGTGACCGGCCTGCGCGTAGAGGAGCACGGCGTCGATCTCCAGCGGTTCGATCTTCCACTTCCACCAGTCGCCGCGCGTCCGCCCACTGCCGTAGGGCGACTGGCGCCGCTTGAGGATCAGCCCCTCGACGCCGCGGTCGCGGGCCTCGGCGCGCCGCGCCGCCAGATCCTCCCACGCCGCGCCAGGAACCTCGGGGGAGAGCCACAGCGTCGCACCGGCCGCCGGGGTATCGGACGCCGTGGCGTCCGACGGCTTCGCCTCGGACACGGAACCGGCGGGCCGGAAGGAGGCCGGCAGCGCACCGACCGTGCCCAGCAGGTCGGTGAGCCGCGCCCGGCGTTCCACCAGCGGCAGCCCGCGCAGGTCGACCCCCCGCGCTTCGACGAGGTCGTACGCCACGAACACGCACGGCACCTCGGCGAGCAGCGGCCGGGTCACCCGGCGCCGGCCACTGCGGCGCTGGAGGGCGGCGAACCCGAGGAGGCACTCCCCGCGGACGGCGAGCAACTCGCCGTCGAGGACCGTGCCGGGGGGAAGCCCCGCGGCAGCGGCGGCGATCTCGGGAAAGGCCTCGGTGGCGAGATCCTCGCCGCGCGTCCACAACGCGGTCGCGCCGTCGCGCTGCACGAGCTGCGCCCGGATGCCGTCCCACTTCCACTCCGCCAGCCACTCCGCGGGCGCCCCGAGCCGCTCCACCGGTTCGTCGAGGGCTGCCGCGAGGAAGAACGGATAGGGGCGCAGACCGTCCGGCCCCGTGGCATTCCCGTCGAGGAGGCGGCTGAACGCGGCGCCATCGAGGGGGGCGAGGGCCACGAGGCGGGCGATCATCGTCGCCGGTTCGACCCCCGCCAGTTCCGCCAGCGCGCGGGCCACCAGGGACCGCGACACCCCCACGCGGCAGCCCCCGGTGAGCAGCTTGTGCCACACGATGCGCTCGCGCGGGGCGAGCACCCGCCAGGTGTCGAGGAGGAACCGGCCGATCACCTCGTCGTCCTTCTCCCCGCGGAGGGCCTCCAGCCGCTGCACGTGCGCCGCCAGACCGAGGTCGGGGCCGATCCCCGCCCGGTCCGGCCCGGGCGGCTCCGGCAACCGGTCGGGGGGAGGGAGCACGAGGGCCAGGGTCTCGGCGAGATCACCGGCCTGCGCGTAACACTCCTCGAGGAGCCAGTCGGGGATGCCGGCCGCGGCGGCGGCGTGGCGCCTGAGAACCGGCAGCGGTACGGCCCGTGACTGCCGGCCACCGCTCAGGACCGCCAGCGCGCAGGCGGCGTCGTCGGGCGTGGCGGCGGCGAAATACCCGCGCAGCGATTCGACCTTGTCGGTGATCGCTGTCGTGCCGTCGAGCCGCCAGTAAAGCTCGGCGAAACGCCTCATGGCGGTGCCCCCATGCCGGCGTCACCATCGGCCGCCGGCGCCACCGGCGCCGTGGCAGGGGTCACGCCGTCAGCCTTCTCGTCGGTGCCATCGGGGTCGGTGCCATCGGGGTCATCGTTGCCGTCGGGCGGCGCTTCGCCGACGAACCGCGTGGGGAGCACCGCGGCGTCGAGGCCACGCTCGCGGAGGAAGCGCGAAAAGGCCTCGGCGCTGCCGTGGGTGACGAGCACGCGGCGCGCCCGCGAGGCCTCCACGGCAGCGACGAGCCCGGGAAAATCGGCATGATCGGAGAGGATGAAGCCACGGTCGAAACCGCGGCGCCGGCGCACGCCGCGGAGCATCATCCACCCCGAGGCCGCGGCGGTGGCGGACGTACCGAAGAGGCGCAGCCATCGGCTTCCCGCCGCCGACGGCGGGGCGATGACCAGGGCCCGTCCATGCCCCACGCTCCGTGCGCCGGGGGGCACACCGTCGATCGGCGGCAGGCGCACGCCGCTGTCGCGGTAGGCCCGCACGAGCTTCGCCACGGCGCCGTGGGCCACGATCGGACCGATCGCCGGATCGACGAGGGCCGCCAGACGCTGCGCCTTGCCCAGCGCGTAGGCGAAGATGATGCTCGCCCGCCCCGCGTCCTGGTTGGCCCGCCACCAGGCGTTGATCTCCGCCGCGACGTCGGTCGCATCGGGCCAGCGGTAGATCGGCAGGCCGAACGTCGACTCCGTGACGAGGACGTCGGCCACCACCGGCTCGAAGGGGTCGCAGGTGGGGTCGGCGGCGGTCTTGTAGTCACCGGTCACGACCCACACCACCCCGCCGTGCTCGAGCCGCACCTGCACCGAACCGAGCACGTGGCCGGCCGGCACGAGCGACACGCGCACACCGTTGCTCGACAGCGACTCCCCGCGGCGCAGGCAGTCGATCGTGGCCCCGGGGCCGAGGCGCGTGCGGAGCACGAGTTTTCCCGCCGCGCTGCACAGGTAACGGTCGCACCCGGGGCGCGCGTGGTCGGCATGGGCGTGGGTGATGACCGCCCGCGGCACGCGCCGCCAGGGATCGATGTGGAAGTCACCGGCGGCGCAGTACAGCCCCGACTCGGTGACCTCGAGAAGGTCCTTCATGCCGGGCCGACCCCGCCACCATCGCTGCGGCCCCCACGGCCGCCGGACCACGGCGGCAGGCCGCTGCCGGCATGGTAGCAGCCCGGGAAAACCCGGGTGGCCCGCTGCGGCCCGCGCGGTGGATCAGCGGTACGCCTGGTTCCCCACCGCCGGGAACCGGTAGCCACCGAAACCGAACGGGGCGTACACCGGCCAGTCGCCAGGCCGCACCCCGGGGGGCGTGCTGAAGGTCCGCCAGGTACCGGTGCGGGGCAGGGTGGGGTTGACGAAGTACTTCGGCCGGTTGCCCCGTGTGAACGACGGATTGGCGCCGCGGCCCCAGGGGGCCTGACGCTGCGGCGCGCCGTGCGGCAGGGGCTTCGGGTCGCCGACGCGACTGACCTCCCCCGCGATCGCCGTGGCCACCGTGGCGACGATGGCCGCCAACACCAGGGCTCGGGCAGCGGCACGGAGCAGGAAGCGACACATGGCACGTTCCTCGATGGTGGGAAGCCGGGGGTATCCTCGGCGCTCCCGCCACGCGATCTTCGCCGGGTGACGGATCGCAGAGGATGGGCCGGTCGCGCCGGTCGGAGGGGGGGCCACGTGACGGCCGCCCGGCCGTCAGCCTTGCTCGCCACCGCGGCCGGCGTGGCGCCGCCCGCGGCCCTTCCGCGACTTGTCCTTCTCTCCGCCGCGCTCGGGAGCGCCGCTCTCCGGCAGCCGCCCTCCCCACTCCACGCGGACGGCACGGCCGAACGCCTTCTCGAACAGGTCGGTGCGCCGCTGGGCGCCCCAGATGTCGACCTGCGGATCCTGGTCGGCCACCACCTCGACGGTGACGGCATCGCCGTCGGCCTTCAGGCGGATGTCCCGCACCTGCTGCGATCGGCTCCGGTCGAGGCCCCCCGCCAGCCGGAGGATGGCCGCCAACCCTTCCACGCGCTTTTGCTCCTCCGCGGAGAGCCGTGACAGGTTCTCGTGTTTCTTCTTGGGGTGGGCACCGCGGTGGTAGCGGGCCACGTTGGCCACGAGCTCCAGATCCTGGGGTCGGACCCCCGGCAGGCGGCTGTTGCGGATGAGGTGGTAGCTGTGCTTGTGGTGCTGATCGTAATTGATGACGTAGCCCACGTCCTGGAGGCGGGCAGCCCACTGGAGGAGATCGCGGTCGCCGGGCTCCAGCCTCAGCGGCGCGGCGAGCTGCTCGAAGATCCGCCCGGCCAACCAGGCCACCTGCCGACCGTGCTCCAGCTCGCCGGAGCAGGCGGCCGCCAGGCGCTCGATGGCCGCCTCGCGCTGCCCCGCCAGGTCGGCCGGGCCGGCCGCCGCGCCGAGCGCTTCTTCGATCATCTCGCGCAGGAGTCCGTCGCGGACGCCGCGCGTGTGGACCACGAGGGTGTTGCAGCGGAAGCGCTTGAGCAGGCCGTCGATGATCGACAGTCCGGCGACGATGATGTCGGCCCGGTCGGGGGTCATCCCGGGAACGAGGCGCCGAGTGCGGAGGGGGATCTTCCGCAACCGGTCGAGCAGATGGCGGACTTCGGCGTGCGACACGCGGTAGCCGGCCACGGGAAGGTCGCTCTCCCGTTTGCCCGCCATCACCAGTTCGGCGAGCGTCGTGAAGGTCCCCCCGGAGCCGACGAGGAAATGGGGGGCGAAGAGGGGGCGGGTGGTGCGCTTCTTGAGGCACGCGGCCACTTCCGCCTCGAGGCCGGCGAAGGCGTCGGCCCCGACCGCGTCGGCGACGCCGAACGACTCCGTGAGCCGCACCGCCCCCAGCGGGGTCGTGAAAATCGCCTCGATGAGCTGGCCGGTGGCGTACACGATCTCGGTGCTGCCGCCGCCGATGTCGGCGACGACGACGTTGCGGCCGGTGAGATCGAGGGCGTGTTGGACGCTGGAAAAAGCCAGCCGCGCCTCGCGCTCGGCGGTGATCACTTCCACCTCCAAGCCCACCTCGTCGCACACCCGGCGACAGAACGCCGGGCCGTTGCTCGCCTCGCGGACGGCGCACGTGGCGATCGTCCGCAGCGCCGTGACCTGGTAGCCGGCGGCGATCTGCCGGAAGGAGGCCAGGGCCTGCACCGTCCGCGCCATAGACTCGTCGTCGAGTTGTCCGGAAGTGGACACGCTGCGGCCGAGGCGGGTCGGCTCCCGCTCCTCGTCGAGGATCCGGTAGTTGCCCCCGCGCAGCGCCTCCGCCACGATGAGGCGAACGCTGTTCGACCCGATGTCGATCGCCCCCAACCGGGTGGTCATCTCGGGTGAGAGGTAGATCTGCTTGTCGTCTTCGACCGGTTCGCGCATGCGGTGGGCCCGGGGCGGGGTTGCTCGGCCGTCATGATACCCACCGCCGCGCCACCCCGGCGCGGCCTTCCCCCGTCTCTCGAACGGCGTCCCGCTCCGGCGCGGCGGGCACGGTGCCACTTGGCATCGGATAGACTCGTCGCACCCCAACGCCGCGGCACGATACCCGCGCCGCGTGCCGCCTCCTCCGATTCCTGCCGTGAGCGCATCCGCATCTCCCCCCGCACCACCGCGCGTGTTCTCCGCCACCGGTCGCTGGAACCCGGCGGCACCGGCCTGCGTGGCGGCCGTGGGCAACTTCGACGGCGTCCACGTCGGCCACGCGACGATCGCCCGCCGGCTCGTGGCCCGGGCGGGCACGCTGGGACTGCCGGCGGTGGTGGTGACGTTCCAACCCCACCCGGCCGCCATCCTCCACCCCGAGTCGGCCCCCGCGCTGCTCACCACACCGCGCCGGCGGGCGGAGTTGCTCGCGGCCCTGGGCGTGGATGCGGTGCTCGTGCAGCCCGCCGACCGCCGGCTCCTCGCCCAAGAGGCGGAGGCTTTCCACGCCGACATGCTCCGTGGGCGGCTCGACGTCCGGGGCCTCGTGGAGGGGCACGACTTCCGGTTCGGCGCCGGACGCCGCGGCGACGTGGCGCTGCTCGAACGGCTGTGCGCGGCCGACGGGATCGCCCTGGAGGTGGTCCCGCCGGTGCTCCATGACGGGGCCCCGGTGTCAAGCTCACGGGTGCGCGGCCTGCTCGCCGGCGGCGACATCGCCACGGCCAACCAGCTCCTCACCGCCCCCTACAGGATCACCGGCAGCGTCGTGGAGGGAGCGAAACGGGGGCGGACGCTCGGCTTCCCCACGGCCAATCTCGCCGGGATCGCCACCCTCCTCCCCGGCGGGGGCGTGTATGCGGCGCGGGCCCGGCTCGCGGCCGACGACGCGGGGCCGGTGGTCTGGCCCGCGGCGGTCCACGTCGGACCGAGCGTCACCTTCGGTGCCACCGAGACCGCCGTCGAGGTGCACCTCATCGGATTCCGTGGCGACCTCTACGGCACCACGCTGCACGTTGACTTCCTGGAGAGGCTGCGCGACACTCGCAGCTTTGCCGCGGTCCCGGAACTGGTGGCCCAGCTCACCGTCGATGCCACCCGCGCCGCCGAGGTCGCGGCCGCGGCCGGACCGCCCGCACCGCCGGAGGGGGCATGAGACTCGACTGGCGCGGCCTGCTCGACGTGATCGAGGCCGCCGGCACCGTGGTCCTCACCAGCCACGTGCGCCCCGACTGCGACGCCCTGGGAAGCGAACTGGGGATGCTCGGCATCCTCGAGGCGGTGGGAAAGCAGGTGCGGATCGTCAACGCCCAGGCGACCCCCGCGAATCTCCGCTGGATCGACCCGCGGCAGCGCATCGAGTCGCTGGCCACCGGCGTCGATCCCGCCAGTCTCGCCGCCACCGACCTGTTCATCGTCCTCGACACCAGCGCCTGGGCCCAGCTCGGTGCGATGGGGGAGGTGATCCGGGCCCACCGCGACCGGGTCGTCGTCGTCGACCACCACGTCAGCGAGGACGATCTCTGCGACCGGTGGTTCAAGGATCCCACCGCCGAGGCGACGGCGCGGATCGTGGCCGAGGTCGGCCTGCGCCTCAAGGTGCCGCTCACGGAGGCGATCGCCACCCCGCTGTACGCCGGGCTGTCGACCGATACCGGCGGCTTCCGCTTCCCATCGACCAGCGGCGAGACGTTCCGCGTGGCGGCCCGGCTGGTGGACGCCGGGGCGTGCCCGCCGGCGATCTACCGCGAGCTCTTCGAACAGGATTCCATCGGCCGCCTCCACCTCGTGGGCCGTACCCTGGCCGGCGCCCGGGTGTCGCACGACGGCCGCGTGATCACGTCGATCGTCCGCCTCGCCGACATCCGCGAGGCGGGGGCGCTGCCGAGCGACACCGAGGACCTCGTCAACCTGACCCTCGCCGTGAAGGACACGGCGCTGGCGGTGATCCTCATCGAGCAGCCGGACGGTCGCGTGAAGGTCAGCTTCCGCAGCCGCAGCCATGTCGATGCC
>RFRL01000088.1 GCA_009924545.1 Planctomycetia bacterium
CCTCGATGCCGACGGCGACGGTGGCTGGGACATCGTCACGGCCGGCACCACCGGTATCCATGTGGTCCCCGGGCGACCGCCGGAGGGTGCGCCGCCGGTGGCCGAGGGGCTGCACCCCAGCGCCACGCCCTGCCGCGGCCTGCTCGCCTGGGACCACGACAACGACGGCCGACTCGACCTCGTGGCCTGGGGCCCCGACGGGCTGGTCACCCTCCGCGGTCGGTCGCGGCATGCATTCACTCCGGTCGATCTCCTCGGCATCGGTGCGGGCGCCGTCGCTCCCCGCGCGGTGGACGCCGGCGACCTCGACGGCGACGGCGACCTCGACCTCGCCCTGGCGGAGGCGGCCGGCGTGACGCTGCTGGAGAACCGCGGCGGCAACGCCAACCACTGGCTCGACGTGGCCCTCGAGGCGCAGCAGGTGAAGGGGGAGCAGTTCGCCCCCAGTGGTCGCGTCAACGCCCACGGCCTGGGGAGCCTGCTCGAGCTCAAGGCCGGCGACACCTACCAGCCGCGCACCGTGGCCCGCCACACCACGCACTTCGGGCTGGGTTCCCGACCGGCGGCCGACGTCGTGCGCGTGCTGTGGCTCAACGGCGTGCCGCAGAATCTCATCCAGCCGCCCGCCGACACGCTCGTCTGCGAGCAGCAGGTGCTACTCGGGTCGTGCCCCTACCTCTACGCCTGGGACGGCAGCGGCTTCACGTTCGTCACCGACCTGCTGTGGGGCGCTCCCTTGGGGCTGCAGCGGTCGACCGGGGATCTGGTGCCGGCCCGCGCGTGGGAATACCTCCTCGTGCCCGGCCGGGCCCTCGTGCCGCGCGGCGGCCGCTACGTCGTGCAGCTCACCGAGGAGTTGTGGGAGGCGGCCTACTTCGACGAGGTGCGCCTCGTGGTGGTGGATCACCCGGCGGGGATCGAGGTGGTGAGCAACGAGAAGGTCGGGCCCGCCGAGCTGGCCGCCTTCGGGGTCCACACCCTGGCCGCGCCGCGGCACCCGCGCTCGGCACGCGACGACGCCGGCACCGACCTCCTCCCGGCGCTCGTGGCCACCGATGGCACGTTCGCCCGACCGGCGGCGCGGAAGCTGCGGCAGGGGCTCCTCCAGGAACACCGCATCGAACTCGACCTCGGCCCCGACCTCGACCGCGATCGGCTCGTCCTGTTCCTCACCGGGTGGACCTATCCGACGACGGTCAACCTCAACGTCCAGCTCACCGACCATCCGGTCCTCGGCCCGCCACGGCCGCCGTTCCTCGAGGTGCCCGACGGCGCCGGCGGATGGAGGGAGGCGATCCCGTTCAGCGGGTTTCCCGGCGGCAAGACGAAGACCATCGCCGTCGATCTGGCGGGCGTCCTGCCTGCCGGTGAGTCGCGCGTGCGCATCGGGACGAGCATGGAGATCCGCTGGGACGAGATCCGCTTCACCACCGGCGAGACGCCGGCCGAGACCCGGTTGGTGGAACTCGAACCGCTCGCCGCCGACCTCCACGTGCGCGGCTGCTCGCGGGTGGAGCGGGACGGGGGTGACGGTCCGGAGCGGTTTCCCTACGACCGGCCGGTGACGGAGCCGAAGTGGCCGCCCATGGACGGGTGCTTCACGCGCCTTGGCGACGTCCGGGAACTGCTCTCGGCCAGCGACGACCGGCTGGTCGTGATGGGGGCGGGTGACGAGGTGACGGTGGAGTTCGCCGTGCCCCCGGGGCCCCCGCCCGGCTGGCGGCGCGATTTCCTCTTCAAGAGCGTCGGCTGGGACAAGGACGCCAACCTCGCCACCGCCGCCGGTCAGGCGGTGGAGCCGCTGCCGTTTGGCGCCATGCGATCCTACCCACCCGGCCCGGGCGACCCGGCCCCCGAGTCGGAGGCCCACCGCGACTGGCTGCGGAACTGGCAAACGAGGCGGCAAACCGGGGCTTTCTGGCGGGCGGTGCGCCGTCCCCCCGGCCTCTCGGCCCCGGGGGGCTAAACTTGCGGTGAGGGTGCCACAAGGTCGGCCGGGGAATACCGGCACCCGGGGAAACAAGGGGCGGGCGGATGGCGACGACCACGACCAACACCCGAGCCGACGGGGCGGGCTTTCCCGGCCGCCGCCTGGTGGTGCCGGCGGTGGGCCCGCGGCTCCGCCGCCTGCTGGTGGTGGTGCTGGCCCTCGTGGCGGTGATCGGAGCCAACTCCGCCTACCTGGCGGCGATCACCGCCGTCGAGTGGTTCACCGGCCGGACCTCCCAGAACTGGCTCTACCAGTGGATGTTCCTCGTCCACCTCGTGCTCGGCTTCGTGTTCGTGGCGCCGTTCGTCGTCTTCGGCCTCGTCCACATGGCCAACACGCGCCACCGGAAGAACCGCCGGGCCGTGCGCGTGGGTTACGCGTTGTTCACGGTGGCGCTCACCGTGCTGGTCTCGGGAGGCGTCCTCCTCGGCCTCCGTGTCAGCGGCACGGCGGCGCGCACGCCGCTGGGCACGCAGATCACCTACTGGGCCCACTGCCTCGCACCGCTGGTGGCCGTGTGGCTCTACTGGTTGCACCGCCTCTCCGGTCCGCGGATCCGTTGGCGGATGGGGCTCACGTATGCCGGCGTCGTCGGGGCGGGGATCGCCGCCATGGCCGCGCTCCATGTCCAGGACCCGCGCCACTGGCATGCCGTCGGCTCGGAGGAGGGGACACGGTACTTCGAGCCCTCGCTGGCCCGCACCGCGAGCGGCAACTACATCCCGGCCGACGTCCTGATGATGGACGACTACTGCAAGAAGTGCCACGCCGACGTCCACGCCGGCTGGGAGAAGAGCTCCCACCACTTCAGTTCCTTCAACAACCCCGCCTACCTGGCGAGCGTCCGCGAGACGCGGCAGGTGTCGCTCGACCGTGACGGCAGCATCCGCGCGGCGCGGTGGTGTGCCGGGTGCCACGACCCGGTGCCGTTCTACAGCGGCGCGTTCGACGACCCGGCCTACGACGACGTGCGCCATCCCACCGCCCATGCCGGCATCACCTGCACCACGTGCCATGCCATCACCCACGTCAACAGCACGCGGGGTAACGCCGACTACACGATCGACGAGCCGATCCACTACCCGTTCGCCACCAGCGACAACGAGGTCCTCCAGTGGATCAACAACCAGCTCGTGAAGGCCAAGCCGGCCCTCCACAAGAAGACCTTCCTCAAGGATTTCCACCGCGACGCGGAGTTCTGCTCCACCTGCCACAAGGTGAGCCTCCCCGGTGAACTGACCCACTACAAGGACTTCCTCCGCGGCCAAAACCATTACGACCCCTACCTCCTCTCCGGCGTCTCGGGCCACGGGGCGCGGAGCTTCTACTACCCGCCGGAGGCGAAGGGCAACTGCAACGCCTGCCACATGCCGCTGGCGGCGAGCGGCGATTTCGGCGCGAAATACAACGACGCCACCGGCCGGCTCACCGTCCACGACCATCTCTTCCCCGCCGCCAACACCGGCCTCGCCTGGCTCGGTGACCGCCCCGACGTCATCGAGGCCCACCGCAAGTTCCTCACCGACATCACGCGCGTCGACATCTTCGGGATCCGCGCCGGGGGCACCGTCGCCGGGGAGTTGGTCGCGCCGCTGCGCCCGCGCGTGCCGGCCCTCGTCGCCGGCCGGAGTTACCTCCTCGAAACGGTCATCCGCACGCTCAAGCTCGGCCATGTGTTCACGCAGGGCACGGCCGACTCCAACGAAGTGTGGCTCGACGTCACCGTGACGGCGGCCGGGGGGCGGGTGATCGGCCGCAGCGGCGGCATCGACCGGGCGGCGGGTAACGAGGTGGACCGGTGGGCCCACTTCGTCAACATCTTCATGCTCGACCGGGACGGCAACCGCATCAACCGGCGCAACCCGCAGGACATCTTCGTCCCGCTCTACAACCACCAGATTCCGCCGGGGGCCGCCTGGACCGTGCACTACGGGCTCGACCTGCCCGCCGACGTGTCGGGGCCGGTGACGGTGAACGTCAAACTCCGGTACCGGAAGTTCGACGCCGAGTACATGCGGTACGTGGCCGAGCGGGCCCGCCCCGGTGACGTGCCGCTCCGCGGCCACACCGCGGGCGAACCCTACGTCAACCAGTTGCCGATCACCACGATGGCAGTGGACGAGGTGACCTTCGACGTGGTCGCCGACGACGCGGCGGCCGCCATGGCCCAGCGCGAGGTGGCCGACCGGGTCATTCCCGCCTGGGAGCGGTGGAACGATTACGGCATCGGCCTCCTCCTCAAGGGGAAGGCGGAGCTGCGGCAGGCGGAGGAGGCCTTCACCACCGTGGAGCGCCTGGGCCGGTTCGACGGCCCGCTCAACCTGGCCCGCGTGTTCTTCGAGGAGGGACGCGTGGACGACGCCGCGGCCGCCCTCGTCCGGGCCGCCGGTCACACCGCGCCGGAGCCACCCCCCTGGACGCTCGCCTGGCTGTCGGGGCAGGTCAACCGGCAGCAGGGCCGACTGGAGGAGGCGGAGACCAACTTCCGCAAGGTGCTGGAAGACCGGACGCCGGAGATGCAGGCCCGCGGCTTCGACTTCAGCCTCGACTACGAGGTGCGGAACCTCCTCGGCCTGACCCTCTTCGACCGGGCCGCCCAGTTCCGCGGTGGGGCCGGGGCCGACGAGCGCCGCCGGCTCCTCCAGGCGGCGGCGGCGGAGTTCGAGCGCACCCTCGCCCTCGACAGCGAGAACGTGGCGGCCCACTACAACCTCCAACTCATCCACGGCCAGCTCGGCGACGCCGACCGGTCCGAGCACCACCGCCTCCAGCACCAGCGCTACAAACTCGACGACAATGCCGCCGACCGGGCGGTGGCCCTGGCCCGGGAGAGGTATCCGGCGGCCAACTTCGCTGCCGAGACCCTCGTGATCTATCCCTTGCGGCGACCCGGTGCCCCGGAACTGGGCGACGTCACGACTGCCACCGCTTCCTTTTCGGTTCCCCCGGCGACCACCGGTCATGAGTGAACGCCCTGACGAAAGTGGTCGGCCACCGGCTGGGGCCCGGAGAACATCGGGCGACGCGCGAGAAGAGGATGGGGATGGCGACGACGCCGTCATCGGTCGGGCCCTCGTCCGGTCGCTCGTGGTGCTCGGCTGCCTCGCCGCGGCGGCTTGCGGGATCGCCCTGTGGCGATTCTGGCCGCGACCGCAGCCGATTCCGGTGGAGAGCCAACTCACGCTGCCGAGCCGCCGGGCACGACCGGAAGTGGTGGTGCCACGCTTGCCGTTCACCGACATGACCGCGCCCGCGGGCATCACGTTCGTCCACGAGAACGGGGCCGCCGGCGAAAAGCTCCTTCCGGAGACGATGGGCGGTGGCTGTGCCTGCTTCGATTTCGACGGCGACGGCGATCAGGACATCCTCTTCACCAGCGGCTGCCGCTGGCCGTGGGACGAACGACCGGTGGAGCGGCCCGCGACACAGGCGCTGTACCGCAACGACGGCGACTGGACGTTCACCGACGTGACCGCCGGTTCGGGGCTCGACATCACGTGCTACGCCACCGGTGTGGCGGTCGGCGACTTCGACGCCGACGGGCGCACCGACGTGTTCCTGTCGGCTGTCGGCCCCGATCGCCTGCTGCGCAACCTCGGCGACGGGCGCTTCGCCGACGTCACGGCCGCGGCCGGCGTGGCGGGGGACGAGGGCGACTGGGGCACGAGTTGCTGTTTCCTCGATGCCGACGGGGACGGCGACCTCGACCTGTTCGTCTGCCACTACGTGGTGTGGAGCCGCGCCCTCGACCGGGCGCAGGATTTCCGTCTCGTCGGCGGCGGCCGGGCGTACGGTCGGCCGCAGAACTTCGCCGGGACGTTCCCCCGGTTGTGGCGCAACGACGGTGCGGGGCGATTCACCGACGTGTCGGCGGAGGCCGGCGTCCAAGTGCGCAATCCCGCCACCGACGTGCCGGCGGCGAAGAGCCTCGGCGTGGCCTGCGACGACCTCGACGGCGACGGCCTGATCGACATCGTCGTCGCCAACGACACCGTGCAGAACTTCCTCTTCCACAACCTCGGGGCGGGGCGGTTCGCCGAGTTGGCGGGGCCGGTCGGCGTGGCCTACGACACCGAAGGCCGGGCCCGGGGGGCGATGGGGATCGACATCGCCCGGTTCCGTAACGACGACGAGGTGGGAATCCTCATCGGCAACTTCGCCAACGAGATGTCGGCCCTCTACGTCTCCACCGGCCGGCAGCTCCAGTTCCGCGACGACGCCGTGTCCAACGGCCTCGGCCCGGAAACCCGGCAAGAGCTCACCTTCGGCGTGCTCTTCGCCGACGTCGACCTCGACGGCCGGCTCGACATCCTCCAGACCAACGGTCACCTCGAGGAGGACATCAACAAGGTGCAGCGGACGCAGTTCTACGAGCAGTCACCGGAGCTGTTCTGGAACTGCGGTGTCGACCAGCCGACGGAGTTCGTCGCCGTGGCACTGGCCAGCGTCGGGGAGGGGTTCCACCGGCCGCTCGTCGGGCGCGGTGCCGCCCGTGCCGATCTCGACGGGGACGGCGACCCCGACTTCGTCCTCACCAGCTCCGGGGGAGCTCCCCGACTCCTCCGCAACGACCAGGCGACCGGGCACCACTGGGTCCGGATCCGGCTCGTCGGACCGGCTGCCAACCCCGAGGCTATCGGGGCGTTGGTCGAGCTGGTTTCGCCCGCTGATCACGGCACGCAGCGGCGCTGCGTGGGGCCGGCCCGCAGCTACCAGTCGCAAAGTGAGCTGCCGGTCACCTTCGGGCTCGGGACTGCCGCCGGCCCGGTGACGATTCGGGTGCGCTGGCCCGACGGCACCTTCTCCACGCATGCCGATCTTCCCGTGGACGGCGTCCACACGCTCCGGCACGACGCCGCCGCCACGGTGCCACCGGCGGCCTGACGTCGCCGAGCGCGCTTCCCGGGCGAGCCCGTCGCGCTGAGCCGACCGGTCCAGCCACCCGTGGAGCCGTTGCCATGAACCATCACACCAGCCGCGAAGTCGCCGCGTTCCTCGCTGGGATCGCCTGCCACGAAACGCTCGGGCACCTGTGGCTCGGCACCTTGGTCCGCGACCCGCTCCCCCTGTCGTTCAGCCTGTTCACCTTCACCGGAGAGAGGGACCTCGTCTGCATGTCGCCTGCCCACTGAGCCTCGGCGGCCCCGTGTGGTACGCGTGGCTCTGGCACCCGCGTGCCCAAAGCGTCACGGCGTGACCGCTCGGCCGGTGACGCCGCTCACACCTTCTGGGACAGCTTCCCCGCCAGTCGGCGGAGGGTGGAACTGAAGTCGTCGCGCGGCAGATGGGCGCGGATGATGTGGAGGCCGTCGCGGTCGGCGAGCGCCCGCTCCAACGCCTGGTCGAACTCCCCTTCGGTGCGCACCACGTGGCCCGTGCCGCCCCCGAGCACGTCGGGAAGGCGCTCATAGGCCCAGGGGTTGATGTCATTGAACGGGCCGTCCTGGAGGAGCCGCTCGGTCCCGTAGCCGGCGTTGTCGAGGACGATGATCGTGGCGGGGAGGCGCCGGGCCACGAGCGTGGAAAGCTCCATGCCGGTCATCTGGAAGGCGCCGTCCCCGACGAGGAGCACCACCTTGAGCTCGGGGCGGGCCATCCGCAAGCCGAGCGTGGCGGGCACGCCGAACCCCATCGAGGTGTAGTACGCCGACGCCACATACTCCGTCTGCCCGCGGATCACCAGTTCACTCGACGCGAACAGGGCATCGCCGACGTCGGCGATCACCGCCGTGCCATCGTCGAGCGACTGATCGAGCCGGCGGATGAGGCGTGAGATCGTCAGGGGCGCGGCGGGATCGAGCCGGTACTCCCCCATCGCCGCCGCCGGCCCCGGAGGCCGGGGGCGCTCTCGCGCCCGCGGCCTGGCCGCGACCAGGCCGCGGATGAAGTCCTCGAGGAGCACGCCGTGGTAGTGGTGGTGGCTGATCTGTAGCCCCTCGCTCGTGGCATGGATCGTGCGCCACGGGTCGAGGTTGGCGGTGAAAATGCCGAGATCGATGTCGGTCATGATCGTGCCGAGGAGGATCCGGCAGTCGCTCGACTCGACGAACCGCGTCACCTCCTCGCGGCCCATGCCGCCGCCGTAGAGGCCGATGTACAGCGGATGGACCTCGCTGACCACGCTCTTCCCCATGATCGTCGAGGCGACCGCGATCCCCGCTGTCTCCGCCAGGGCGATGCAGTCGGCCTGGAGACCGAAGCGGTGGAGTTCGACACCAGCGAGGATCACCGGAGCCTCCGCCTCGGAGATCCGTGCCGCCGCCTCGCGCACCGCCTCGGCGAGGGCCGCCGGGTCGCTCTTCGAGCGCGGGCAGGTGGAGGGGCGGATCGACTCGGGGACGACGTCCACCATGTCGCGCGGCAGTTCGATGTACACCGGGCGCTTGAGCCGCGCCGCGAGATCGAGGAGCCGGTCGATGTCGCGGAAGGCGGTGTCAGCGTCGGCGAGCTCGACGCAGCCGGCGCACACCTTCTCGAACACCTCGCGCTGCGTCGTCCAGTCGCGCACGCAGTGGTGAAGCAACGGCCGCTCCCCGCGCTCGCGCAGTCCCGGGGCGCCCGAGATCACGACCACCGGGCTCTTCTCGGCCCAGGCGCCGGCCACGGCGTTGACGACGCTCAAGCCTCCCACGCCGTAGGTCACGCACAAAGCTCCCATGCCGCTGATCCGTGCGTAGGCATCGGCGGCGTAGCCGGCGCAGTCCTCGCGTGTGCAGTTGACGATGTCGAGCGGCGACCGGGCGAGCATGTCGTAGAAGTGGAGGACGTAGTCGCCCGGCACGCCGAACACGTGGCGGATGCCGTAGTCCCCCAGGCGCCGGATGAGGTATTCCCCAATCGACAGCTCCGTGACGCTCCGCGAACGCTCGTTCGCCCAGGCCGCGGAGCGCGGGGCAGGGGGATGCATGACCTCAGGCTCGCTGCGTGCCAGGCCACGCACCGTGTGGTCTTGCGACTCGTCGCTGGTGGGGTGAGTCGGTGTCGCCATGGCATGCCTCCGCTCAACCAAACGGTCCCGGGCCGCGCGATCGGGGAATTATTCCGCGGGCCGCCAAAACCGACCATGGTGGGTCGCCGTCCCCCATCACTTGGTGGGGCTCCCGCCAGCCGGGTAGACTCTGCCGACACGATGGAACGACAGCTTGGCCCGAGGTGTTTCCATGGCACAACGATCCGCCGAGCGGCCTGGTCAACGCCCGGAAGCGAGCCATTGGGAATGGCTCACCGCACTGTTGCGGGCCCAGCTCAACTGCGGATGGTGGCTCTCCACCTGGTTGCCCGGTGTGCTCGCGGTCGGGATCGTGGGCACGTTCGCCCTGCTCTGGGCGCGCTGGCAGCGCGCGGCCGTCGTGCCCCTGGTGTGGTGGGGGATCGGCGCGGGGCTGGGGCTGGCGGCGGTCGTGGCCTGGCTCCAGGCCCGCCAGCGGTTCGAGTCGCGGGCCAGCGCCCGGGTTCTCCTCGAGGATGCCCTCGGATTGCACACACGCCTCACGTCGGCGGCAGCCGGCGTGGGACCCTGGCCGGAGCCGGTTTCCGGTGATGACCGTCGTTGGCCCGTCACCTGGCGGTGGCAGAGGCCGGTGGGGATGTTCGCCCTCGTCGGCGTGATGCTCGCCGCAGCAACGCTGGTGCCGGTGGCGAGTGCCCGGGCCGTGACGCGGCAGGTGATCGAGAAACCCACCGACGCCGCCGTCGTCGAGCGCTGGAACGACGCCCTGCGCCGGGAGGAGGCGATCGACGAACGGTCGGCCGAGGCGATCGAGCGGCAGATCGCCGAATTGCTCGAGCGGCCCCGCGACCAGTGGTACGAGCATGCCAGCCTCGAAGCCGCGTCCGCGCTCCGCGAACAGACCGCCGCCGATCTCGAGGCACTCGCCAAGAACCTCGCCACCGCCGCCGACGCCGCGGCCAAACTCGCCTCCATCAGCCAGCAGGCGACCGCCGAACAGCGTGCCGCGGCCGCAGCGACGCTCGCCGCCGCGGCCGAGCGACTGGCGTCGGGCGACATCCGCCCGGGAGCGGAGGCGAGCGCCGCCGGGAAAGCGGCGGGGCTGTCCCGGGAGGAGCTCCGGAAACTGGCCGCCACCCTCCGCGACAACGGACAGCGACTGAAAAACGCCCTGGCACAGGCGGGCGACATCGAACTGACCTTCGAGGAAGCCCCCCCGTGCGACGGGTGCGAGCCGTGCGGCGTGTGCGCCGAATGCCGCGGCGGCCGCCCCTGCGCCCATGCCTGCGAGGCATGTCGAGCCGGGAAGGGCGCCGGGAAGGGGAGCGTGAGCCGCGGCCCTGGGGCATCCGAAAACCGCTTTGCCGACCGCGAGCGGCGCGCCACGGCCCGACCGGAGCAGATCGGCCTCCCCGCCGACGACGCCCGGGCCGCTCCGGGTGAGTTGCTCGGGGTCATCGACGGTGGCGAAGCTCCCGAGCCGGAAGCCTATGCGGGCCCACAAGCCGGCGGCGCCGTCGAGCACCGCGGATCCGGAGGCACCGCTGCCCAGATCGACAATCTCGTCCCCACCGAGCAGGAGACGGTGCGTCGGTTCTTCCGTCCCTGACCGGCGGTTGCTGCGGTGAGCGGCGTGCGTTGCCCGGGAGACCGGCGCCGGCATGACGGACGCTTCGCCGGCCCACGCCCAACGCCGGCATCCACTCCGTTCCAGGAATGCCCCGTGACATCCTCACCCATCACCGCAGCCCCGCCACCGATCACCGACGCCGAGGCCGGCCAGGCGGCCGCCACGATCGCCCGGCTGCGGAGGGAACTCGGTTCCGTCCTCTTCGGTCAGGAAACGCTGATCGAGATGGTGATCATCGGTCTTTTAGCCCGGGGCCACATCCTCCTCGAGGGGTTGCCGGGCCTGGGGAAGACCGAACTGGTGAAGGGGCTGTCGCGGGCCCTCGACCTGTCGAGCAAGCGGGTGCAGTTCACCCCCGACCTGCTTCCGGGCGACATCACCGGCAACCCGGTGCTCGAGGAGGCCGACGGGCGCCGGCGGTTCACCTTCCACCAGGGACCGGTGTTCACCCACATCCTCCTCGCCGACGAGATCAACCGTGCCTCGCCGAAGACCCAGGCGGCCCTCCTCGAGGCGATGCAGGAGCGGTCGGTGACCGTGATGGGTCAGACTCACGCCCTGCCGCGGCCGTTCGTCGTGCTCGCCACGCAAAACCCGATCGAGCTGGAGGGCACCTACCCGTTGCCCGAGGCACAGCTCGACCGGTTCCTGTTCAAGCTCGACGTCCCGGTGAGCGGCGTGGAGACGCTCGAGCGGATCGTCCTGGAACGGGAGATCGGCATCCCCCCCGCCGTCAACCGCGTGCTCGATGCCGCGACGGTCGAAAGCCTGTTGGACCAGGTACGCCGGGTGTACATGCCCCCCACGGTGGCCAACTACATCGCCCGGATCGTTGCCGGAACGCAGCCCGGGGCCGGAACGCAGCCCGGGGCCGGAACGCAGCCCGGGGCCGGCACCGCTGCCGGGGTGAAGTTCGGCGCCAGCCCGCGGGCGGCGCTGGCACTGGCGGCCGCAGCGAAGGCCCGCGGCCTGTGCGCCGGGCGGGTCAACGCCGCCTACGAAGACGTGCGCGCCGTCGCCGCGGCGGTGCTCCGGCACCGCGTGGTTCTCGACTACGGCGCCCGGCTGGAGGGCTTCACGCCGGATCGACTGGTGACCCGGCTCCTCGACGAAATCCCGGCCCACGACAAGCCCCTGCCCACGAGCCTCGCTGCCGCGAAGGTGTGACATGCGTCAACGGCCGGCCCACCGCCCGACCCGTGTCCCGCGCCCCCGCCGCGCTCGTCCCGTGATGGCCGTCGTCGCGTTCCTCGGGGCCCTGCTCGGCCCCGGTGCCCCGGTGACCTCGGGCGGCTGGAGCAGCGCGAAGCCGGTGGGCGAGCGGATGGAAATGCAGCTCGGCAGCGGCCTCACGGCCCGGGCCTTCGCCTGGCTGGGTTTCAAGCCGCCGGTTGGCTCCACGGGCATGGTGCCGGTCGAAGTGCAGCTGATCAACAGCGGCGCCACCGCGGCGGACGTGACGCTGGCGGCAGCCGCACCGGAGCAGCGCACCATGTTCGGCCTGGACGGAATGCTCCCCACCACGACGGTCACCGTCCCGGCCGGGGCCACCGTCGCCACCCGCCTCCTCGCCGACCCCTGGCAGAACGCCAGCATGCTCGAACGCCCGTTGGTTGCACTCCGGGCCGAACCACGGGGCGTGAGCATCACGCTCGAGCCGATTTTCGCGGCGGCAGCGCCCCCCGAAGGCAGCGGAGCCCTGGTCGCGATCACACCCGCGGTCGATGGGTGCCCGGGTGCCGGCGCGGCCGACCTCGGTTCCCCCTGGGCCCTCGTCGATCGTGGCGACTGTCCCGATGACTGGCGGAGCTGGACGCTTCTCGATCGATTCGCCCTCACGACCGAGGATTGGCAGGCCTTGCCCGAGGGCACGCGGGAGGCCATCCGGCAGTGGGTGGCCCTCGGTGGCAGGTTGACCGTGTTCGGCACGGAAGCCTCCTGTGCGGGCCTACCGGCCACGGGCCTCCTCGGCATCGGCAGGATCGACTTCCGCTCCACCGCCGATGGTGCGCTGCTCGGCGGGGCACCAGCCACCGACCGCGGCGGCCGCGACGGCGTGGCCCC
Source organism: Planctomycetia bacterium (assembly GCA_009924545.1). Lineage (GTDB taxonomy): Bacteria > Planctomycetota > Planctomycetia > Pirellulales > UBA1268 > F1-20-MAGs016. Next base: position 12,634 of record RFRL01000088.1, read on the forward strand.
CGCCGCCATCCTCGGCAGCTATGGATTCTCCGGCGCCGGATCCGGCACCTCCGACACGTTCTCACAGCCCTGGCCGGGGAGATTCCAGTCGCTCGCCAACCACTTCGGCCCCCGTGGCCTGCCGGTGGTCGCGCTGTTGGTGTTCGTGACGCTCCTCGCCATGATCGCCGGTCCACTCAACGTGATGGTGTTCGCCGGGCGCGGACGGCGGGCGCGGCTGTTCTGGACAACCCCGGCGATCACCCTCGCCGCCACCGCAATGCTCTTGTGCTTCATGGTGTTCCGCGACGGGGTCGGTGGCCGCGGCGTCCGCCGTGTGCTGTGCGTGCTGGTGCCGGAACACAACGCCCTGACCGTGTTGCAGGAGCAGTTCACTCGCACCGGCATCCTCGTCGGCAGCGGTTTTGCCCAGGGCGAGACCTCATGGATGCGCCCCGTGGGGGGAATCCAACCCGGGAGCCTGTGCGTGGAGCACGGCGACGGCAGGCGCACGGGCGACTGGTTCCGGAGCCGCGCCGATCGTGGCCACGTGCTGTTCGCGGTGCGGCCGTCACGCTCCCGGGTGGAAGTGGTGGCCACCGCCGACGACGGAGCGCCCACCCTCGTGTCCAGCATCGACATGGCGCTCGAGACGCTTCTCTTCCGCGATCGGGCCGATCGGCTGTGGCACGCCGCCAACGTCACGGCCGGTGTCCGCCAGGTGTGCACGCGTGCCGGTGAAGAGACGCTCTCCACCCTGGTAGCCAAGCTGTCGAACGACGCCGGCGAACTGCGCGAGCGTGCCCTGAGGCGTTTGGCACTGCCGCCCGGCCACGTGATCGCCGTGGGGCGCGCCGCCGACCGCTTCGCGATCGGCACCCTGGAGTCGATCCGCTGGGAGGACGAGCAGGTGGTGGTCGTCGGTCCGGTCAGCGCGGGAGCCGCGCCATGAGCACTGCTTCCCCTCCGGCACAGACCGCCGTGCCGCTACCGACCGATTCCACGATGCTCGTCGACGTCGACGGCCTGACCCGGTCGTTCGGCACGGTCCACGCCGTCCGCGACCTGTCGTTCGCCATCCCCGACGGCGCGGTCGTCGGCTTCATCGGCGCCAACGGCGCCGGCAAGACGACGACGATGCGGATCATGGCGACCCTCGACGAGCCCACCGACGGGGCGGTGCGCATCGCCGGCCACGACGTGGTCGAAAGGCCGGCGGAGGTCCGCCGGCTCGTCGGCTGGATGCCCGATTCCCTCGGCGTCTACGCCGACATGACGGTGTTCGAGTACCTCGACTTCTTCGCCCGCGCCTACGGGTTTTCCCCAGCCCAGCGCCGCGACCGCGTCGACGACGTGCTCCACTTCGCCGATCTCGGCCCCCTCGCCGACCGGCAGATGGCGAAGCTCAGCAAGGGGATGTCGCAGCGCCTGTGCTTCGGCCGGATGCTCATCCCCGACCCGCGCCTGATGATCCTCGACGAGCCCGCCGCCGGGCTCGACCCCAAGGCGCGCCTCGAGTTCAAGAACCTGGTGCGGATCCTCGCCGGCCGGGGCAAGACCCTGTTCATCTCCAGCCACATCCTGACCGAGCTGGGGGAGATGTGCGACCGGCTGGTGTTCATCGACCGGGGCCGGCTCGTGTTCCAGGGCCGGGCGGACGAGCTGAAGCACGACACCGCCGCCGGTCGGGTCGACACGTGCGTCGAGGTGGTGGTGGCCGGCGACGCGGGGGCGCTGCGTGAGTGGGTCGAGACGCACGCCGGGTGGCGCTGGCTCGACGCGCGCCCGCAGGGTGGCCGGCTCGCCTGCCCCGCGGCCGACGACGCCGGGCTGGCGGCGGCCCTGCGGCAGCTCGTGGCGGGCGGGATCGACGTCATCGAGTTCCGCCGTGAGCAGCGCCGGCTCGAGGAGGCGTTCGTCGACATGGTGAAGCAACTCGGCTGACAGGCGACGGAGGCAGGGCATGGCGACGGCCGGACCAGCGACGACTCCCCCGGGGCCCGCGCCCCGGTGGCGCGGCGACGACTTCCCCGCCTGGCTTTCCCCGATGCTCGTCAAGGAGCTGCGGCAGGGGATCCAGTCGGGCATGTTCGCCTGGACCTTCGTCGCCCTGCACGTGTCGCTGCTGGTGCTGATGCTGTTCTGGTTGGGGGTGGTGGGTGCGAACCCCGCCGGGGATCGCAGCTCCGGAGGCTTCTTCCGCGGGCTGTTCTGGATGCTCCTTGGCGGGGCGCTCGTGGCCGTGATCCCGTTCCGCGGCGTGAACGCGCTGAAGAGCGAGGAGGCGGGCAACACGTTCGACCTGCTCCGGCTCACGCGGCTCTCGGCCACGCAGATCGTCACCGGCAAGTGGCTGGCGACCGTGGCGCAGCTCCTCCTCCTGGCCACCGCCGTGCTGCCCTACGTGGTGCTGCAGTACTACCTCGGTGGCTATGCCGTGTTCACCGATCTGATGAGCGTCGCCGTGCTCGTCGTCGCCGGATCGGTGACGACGGCGCTGGCGATCCTGCTCTCCGCGCAGCCGCAATGGACCCGGGGGCTGGCGGTCGTGGGGATGGTGATCGGCGGCTATGCGGCGCTGGTCGTCGTTTTTGGCGGCATCCGGATCGGAGGCTCGGCGTCGGACATGGGATCACTCGCACGGCTCCTTGTCGGTGCCGCGGCGGTGGTCCTCACGTGCCTCGAGTTCACGGCCGCGAAGATCGCCCCTGTCGCCGAGAATCATGCCCTGCGAAAGCGCGGGCTGGCGTTGGCGTGCGCCGCCATGGCGCTTGCCGCACTGGCCATCGACGCATTCCCGGCGACGGGAGTGCGCCTGGCCACCGGAGTCGATTGGATGCTCCCTGCGCTCCTCGGTCTCATCGCCGCGCTGGTGATGATGGCGGAGTTGTTCACCGATCCGGTCGAGCGGCGCTCGATCCATGAGCCATTCGCGCGTTGGGGAGTTGTCGGCAGGGTCCTGGCCGGGCTGCTCACACCCGGCTGGGCGACCGCGGTGCCCCTGGCTGCGCTCCTCCTGCTGGCCTTCGCCTTCGGCGTGCCGGCGCTCGTGTCACCAGCCGACGACTACCGGGGCTGGGCCGCGCGCGCGGGGCTGTGCGGGGCGGCCCTCCTGTTTCCGGTGCCGTTCACGCGCCTGTTGCGGAAGCCCGGCCCGCGCCTCCTGGTCGCCGCGCTCGTCTCGCTCGCCTCGTGCCTGCCGCTGGCATACCAGCAGAGTCACGGGCCTTTCATGCGCCCGACCATCTCGGCGATCGTCGAGGCGCTGATCGCCATCCTGCCCCTGCCGCGGCTGTTGTCGTGGCCCGGGCGCGTGAACCCGGCGGTGGCCGTGCCACCGATGCTGCTGACGGGGCTGGTGTGGTTGTTCCTGACGCCCGCCTGGCTCGCGGCGCAGCGTCGCACGCAGCGCCTCGTGGCGAGCTGCCGAACGAGCGGTGCCGTGCCACGCCGTTCGGTCCCCGCGGACGGGGCATCATGAACCACGCCACGATCCACGCCCGGATGCGGCACGCGGCCACCATGGCCCGGCTGCCGCTGTCGGCGCAGCGTTGGGCAGGCACGGCGGGGATCGTCGCCGGGCGCGGGAGCGGCAGCTCGATCGACTTCCAGGACCAGCGCGTCTACGTCGCCGGTGACGACCCGCGGCACATCAACTGGCTGGCCTCGGCGCGGAGTGGCACGCCGGTGATGAAACTCTATCGCGAGGAGGTGTCGCCGCGGATCGACCTCGTGCTCGACCTTTCCGCGTCGATGTTCCTCACCGCCACGAAGGAGGAGCGCACCTGGGAGCTGGCCTACTTCTGCCTGGAAAGCGCGATCCGGCAGGGGGGGCAGGTGCGCATCGTGCGCCTCGGCCGGTCGGCTGCCGAACCTCCGGCGGAGGTGCCGGTGGCGGCGGCTCTAGCCCACGACTGGCCCGCCACCCCCACCGTTGCCGAGCCCGAGGCGCTCGCCTGCCA
>RFRL01000089.1 GCA_009924545.1 Planctomycetia bacterium
TCGCCCATCGTGACGACGCACGCCACCGTCCGCGCACCCTCGACCGCGCGGCGGAACGACAGCACGCCCGCTGGCGCCACCGCGCCCCGCCCACGCTCGTCCATTCGCCGGGGTCGAGGGCGCCGATCGTCAGCCAGCGATCCATGGTCACCGGATTGGGGCGCTCGAGCAGCGGCCGGAGCTGGTCGATCCCCACGGCGAAGCCCAACGAGGGGGTGACGAGCGACTTCATCGAGAGCACGCCGTGGACGCGCCCGCGGAGATCGAGGAGCGGACCGCCGCTGTTGCCCGGCTCGATCGGGATCGCGAGCTGGATCATGTTCCGGCCCTCGATCACCCGCCGGCCCGAGACCCGGCCCGCCACCACGCTCCGCTCCAGGCCGTGCGGATTGCCCACCGCCACCACCTCCTGGCCGTCGGCGAGTTGCGTCGGATCGCCGAGGTCGAGCGGGGTGAGACCGGCGGCGGCGATGCGCACGATGGCCAGATCAGCGGCCCGGTCGGAGGCATGGATCGCCACCACGTCGTGCCGTCGGCCGTCGGCGAGCTCCACGCTCACCGGCCGGGCTTCGCCGACGACATGGAGGTTGGTGGCGATGAGCCCGTCGGCCGAGACCACGAACCCGGTGCCGAGCCCCTGGTCGCGTTCTCCCCGGCCGGTGTGGCGGATCGTGACGATCGAGTCGCGTACCTGGCGGGCCACCGCCTCGACCGAGAGCCCCTCCGGATCGGCGGCGCGCCCCGACAGCACCGGAGCCAGGGCCAGGAGGGCGCCCACGAGGGCGGAGGAGCAGGGGGCACGCATGGCGAAACTTCCCGGGGGCCCCGGCCGGACACGGTGCCGAGATGGAGCGATTGTCGCGCCCCCGGCCCGGCCAGTCGAGCGCCGCCCCGGCCGCCGCGGTGGCGGGCGCTATACTCCCCCGGCGCCCGCCACACCGCGAACGGGTGCGCAGGTCGGGTGCACGGGGCGCAGCACGGCGGAAAGCACGAGGCTCCGGTGGGCGACAGGGTCGGCTGGCGGTTCGACAATTCCTACACCCGGCTGCCCGCCGCGCTGTTCTCGCGCTTGCCGCCGCAGCCGGTGCGGGCGCCGCGGATGGTGGTGTTCAACGACGACCTTGCGGCCGACTTGGGGCTCGATGCGGCGGCCCTGCGGGAAGCCCCCGGCGTGTTCGCCGGCAACGCCCTGCCGGAGGGGGCCGAACCGATCGCCCAGGCCTATGCCGGCCACCAATACGGCCACTTCGTGAATCTCGGCGACGGCCGGGCGATCCTCCTCGGCGAGCAGCTCACGCCCGCCGGAAGGCGGTTCGACATCCAGCTCAAAGGTTCGGGCCGGACCCCCTACTCGCGCCAGGGGGACGGCCGGGCGGCGCTGGGGCCGATGCTCCGCGAATACGTCATCGGCGAGGCGATGCACGCCCTGGGGATCCCCACCACCCGGGCGCTGGCCGTGGTCACCACCGGAGAAACCGTGCGCCGGGAGGTGCCACTCCCCGGCGCGGTGCTCACGCGCGTGGCCGCCAGCCACATCCGCGTGGGCACGTTCCAGTTCGCCGCGGCTGTGGACGACCCGGTGCTCCTGCCGGCGCTCCTCGGCCACGCCATCGACCGGCACGACCCCGGGCTGGCCGGCGGCGCCGCGGTTCCTCAGGCGTTCCTCGACACCATGATTGCCCGCCAGGCGGCGCTCGTCGCCCGGTGGATGCTCGTGGGCTTCGTCCACGGAGTGATGAACACCGACAACTGTGCCGTCTCCGGCGAGACGATCGACTACGGCCCCTGTGCCTTCCTCGATACCCACGACCCGGCGACCGTTTTCAGTTCGATCGACCAGCACGGCCGATATGCCTTCGGCAACCAGCCTGCGATCACCCACTGGAACCTGGCCCGGCTCGCCGAAGCCCTCCTCCCGGTGATGGAGGGCGGTGAAAAGAGGGCGCTCGAGGCGGCGAGTGCCGTCCTGGCGACGTTCCCCGAGCGCTACGGGCACCACTACCGCACCGGGCTGTGTGCCAAGCTCGGGCTGTTCACCGCCACTGCCGCCGATGCGGCCCTCGGCGAACGGCTCCTCGCCATCATGGCCACCGTCCGCGCCGACTTCACCGCCACCTTCGTCGCCCTTGCCGACATGGCGGAAGGCCGCGCACCGCCGCCGGTCGACTCAGCGGAGTTCCGCGCCTGGCAGGAGGACTGGCAGGCGCGGCTGGCGCGGCAACCGCAGCCGCTGGCGGAGGCGACGGCCCTCATGCGCCGCTCCAATCCGCAGGTCATCCCGCGGAACCATCTGGTCGAGGCAGCGCTCGAGGCGGCGGTGGCGGGCGACATCGCCCCCTTCGAGCGCCTCGTGGCGGCGGTGCGCGATCCCTTCGTGGCGACCGCGGCCAATGCCCCGTTCCGCGCGCCGCCACCGGCGGGCGGCCCGTGCTACAAGACGTTCTGCGGCACGTGACGGCCACCACGGGGGGAACGCCGCCGGATCACCCGCCGCCGACCCGCTCCCCCTCGGCCCAGGCCGCCACCGGCACGCAACTGCAAAACAGGTTGCGGTCGCCGTGGACGTTGTCGACGCGGCCCACCGGCGGCCAGTACTTGCGTTGCTCGAGCCCCGCCACCGGGAACACGGCGACCTCGCGCGGGTAGGGGTGCGACCACTCCGTCGCCGCCACGCTCGCCGCGGTGTGGGGGGCGTTCTTCAGGGGATTGTCGTCGCGCGGCCAGTCCCCCGACTCGATCCGGCGGATCTCGGCGCGGATCGCGATCATCGCCGCCACGAACCGGTCGAGCTCCTCCAGCGGCTCGCTCTCCGTCGGCTCCACCATCAGCGTCCCCGGCACCGGGAAGGAGAGCGTCGGGGCGTGGAAGCCGTAGTCGACGAGGCGTTTGGCCACGTCCTCGGCGGTGATGCCGCTGGTCTCCTTGAGCGGCCGCAGGTCGAGGATGCACTCGTGGGCCACGCGGCCGGCGGCGCCACAGTAGAGCGTGGGGAAGTGGTCGCGGAGCCGGCGGCTGACGTAGTTGGCGGAGAGGATCGCCGCCTCCGTCGCCTGCACCAGCCCGTCGGGCCCCATCATCCGGCAATACATCCAGCTGATCGGCAGGACCGCGGCGTTGCCCAAAGGCGCCGCCGACACCGCCCCGACATGGGGCGCCGGCACCCCGCCCGTGGCGTGCCCGGGAAGGAACGGGACGAGGTCTTCCACCACGCACACCGGACCCACTCCCGGGCCGCCGCCGCCGTGGGGGATGCAGAACGTCTTGTGGAGGTTCAGGTGGCTGACGTCGCCGCCGAACTCCCCCGGGGCGGCCAAGCCGACCAGCGCGTTCATGTTGGCACCGTCGATGTACACCCTCCCGCCGTGGCGGTGGACGATCGCGCACAGCTCCTTGATCCGTGCCTCGAACACGCCGTGCGTGCTCGGGTAGGTGATCATCACCGCCGCCAGCCGGTCGGCGTGCTGGCGGCACTTCGCCTCCAGTTCGACCAGGTCGACGTTGCCCTGTTCGTCGCAGCCGGTGACCACCACCTCCATCCCCACCATCTGGGCGCTGGCGGGGTTGGTGCCGTGGGCCGACGACGGAATCAGGCAGATGGTCCGGTGGCCTTCGCCGCGGGAGCGGTGCCAGGCCTGGATGACGAGCAAACCGGCATATTCCCCCTGGCTACCGGCATTGGGCTGGAGGCTGATGCCGCGGTAGCCGGTGGCCTCGGAGAGCCACTCCCGCAACTGGGCATCGAGCAGGGCGTAGCCCTCGCGCTGGTCAGCCGGTGCGAAGGGATGGATGGCGGCGAACTCCGGCCAGGTGATCGGGATCATCTCGCTGGTGGCGTTGAGCTTCATCGTGCAGCTCCCCAGCGGGATCATGCTCCGGTCGAGTGCCAGATCGCGGTCGGAGAGGCTGCGGATGTAGCGCAGCATCGCCGTCTCGCTGTGGTGCGCGTGGAACACCGGGTGGGTGAGGTAGGTGCTCGACCGGACGAGCGCCGCCGGGAGCCGGGGGGCGACCGTGCGCTCGTAGCGCGCCACGGCGGGCCGGCGCTGTCCCGGCTTCTCGAACACCATCCAGATCCGTTCGACGTCGGCGCGGGTCGTGGTCTCGTCGAGGGTGATCGAGAGGCTGTCGGCGTCGAGGCGCCGGAAGTTGACGCCGTGCTCGACCGCCCGAGCGAGGAGGGCGGCGGTCCGGGCGCCGGTGTCGAGGCGGAGCGTGTCGAAGGCGTGCGCGGAGACGACCCGCTCGCCGAGCTCCTCGAGGCCGGCAGCGAGGATCGCCGTCAGCGTCGCCACGCGCGTGGCGATCCGCTCGAGCCCCGCCGGCCCGTGCCACACTCCGTACATGCTCGCCACCACGGCGGGGAGAACCTGCGCGGTGCAGATGTTGCTCGTCGCCTTCTCGCGGCGGATGTGCTGTTCGCGGGTCTGGAGGGCGAGGCGGTAGGCCGGCTTGCCGTGGGCATCGATGCTCACCCCCACGAGGCGCCCGGGGAGCGAGCGCTTGAAGGCGTCGCGGCAGGCGAAGAACGCGGCGTGCGGCCCGCCGCAACCCATCGGCATCCCGAAGCGCTGCGTGGTGCCGACGACGATGTCGGCTCCCCATTCGCCGGGCGGCACGAGGAGCGTGAGGGCGAGGAGGTCGGTCGCCACGCACAGCGCGGCCCCGCGTGCGTGGACGCGGTCGGCGAGGCCCCGCCAGTCGTCGATCGCGCCGTCGGTGGCTGGATACTGGACGAGCACGCCGAAGCACTCGGTGGTCGCCACCAGTTCGGTGACGTCACCCACCACGACCTCGATCCCCAGCGGCTTGGCGCGCGTGGCGAGCACTTCGAGCGACTGCGGATGGCAGCGGCGGTCGGCAAGGAACGTGCGGCTGGCACCGCCGTGGCACCGCAGCGCGAGCGTCATCGCCTCGGCGGCCGCCGTCGCCTCGTCGAGGAGCGAGGCGTTGGCGATCGGCATCGCGGTCAGGTCGCAGACCATCGTCTGGAAGTTGACCAGTGCCTCCATGCGCCCTTGGCTGATCTCGGCCTGGTAGGGGGTGTAGGCGGTGTACCAGGCGGGGTTCTCCAGGATGTTCCGCAGGATCACCGGTGGCGTGATCGTGCCGTGGTAGCCCTGGCCGATGTGGCTGGTGAGGAGGCGGTTGCGGGAGGCGATGGTGCGGAGCTCGGCCAGCGCCTCCGCCTCGCCGACGGCGGGGGGCAGCGCCATCGGGGTGGTGCGGGCGATGCTCGCCGGCACGATCGAGTCGATCAGCGCCGCGCGCGACGCCGCGCCGACGGCGTCGAGCATGTGGCGCTCCTCGGCCGGTCCGTAGCCGATGTGGCGGCGGCGGAACTCGCCCTCCGTCTCGACCGCCTCGAGGACCGAGGGGCGCTGTGCGACCGGCCGCGGGGCGGCGGTGGGGGACTGCGACATGACAAGGCTCCACGCGGCTTGGCCACGGCCCCCCAAGTGGGTCAGGCCGTCGCCGGGAACCCTGTTGTCCTGGAACCTGAGAGATTCGCCGCGGACGCCTGCCCGCGGTTTGCCCCTTCGGTGGACGCGGGACTCGCGTCCCGAGTCACTCTCCAACAGTGTGTGTCGTCAGTCCGTTTGCCTGAGCGTTCAGCCTTCGGCGGTCTTGCGACTCTCTCCTGACGGTACCCACAGTGTAGCAGGCGGTCCGCGGGGGGCTGCTAGCAGGCTGTGGAGAAACAGCCTGCAGCACCTCAGGGATGAGGTGCCGGGAGCGCAGCTCCCGTGAAAACTGGAAGTTTTCGTGTGGACAAAGGCCACGGAGGGGCTTTGTCCACGGGCTGCTAACTGGTGAACTGGCCAGTTTCGAGGCCAGAATTTCAGCTCCCCGAGTAGGGTCAGTCCGAAACGTGAATTTCTCGGGAGATACCGCGACGTCCGCTCGGAAGTGACGTAAAAAGCGACGTAACCGCCGCGGGCGCAGGGAAAGGCATCACGCAGCAGGGACCGCCGCGCCGCGAGACCGCTCGTGTCACGCGTGCCCGTGTCGGCTGCGGAGTGAGCCTGTCTGCCCGCTCGGTGTGCAGGTTGCCGTCGCCCGGGGTAGGATTTTCCTCGGTCAACGATTGCGGCTGCTGCCTCTTGAGGCGAACCACCGTGCCGATCCCGTCAATGAACTCCCGAACCTGAGGACTATGGCCCGCATTGACAGCCTGATCCGGACGTTCCAGGCGATCGGCCCCTTGGCGCAGCGGGCGATCGTCACCGGCCAGCTCTTCCACCCGCAGTGCGAGCTTGTGCCTCCCGACCCCGACGTGCTCTGCGAATACGACGTCGCGGTACCGCTGCCGGAGGGATATTCGCTCAAGGCCAACATCTTCAAGTCGCGGCGGGCCGAGGCGGCGGGGGAGCCCCGCCCCGTGGTCATGTGTGCCCATCCCTACGACAACCATCTCTTGCCCGCCCTCGGGAAGACTCCGTTGGGAGGGCCGCCGCAGCAGTATCGGCTGATCCCTCAGGAGGGCCGGCCCAGGTTTTCGACCATCACCAGCTGGGAATCCCCGGACCCCAACTTCTGGATTCCCGCCGGTTACACGCTCGTCAATTTGAACCTTCCGGGGTACGGCGGCAGCGACGGGCCGCCAACGGTGTTCACCGACGCCCAGGCCAAGGCCTACTACGACGCCATTGAATGGGTGGGCCGCCAGCCGTGGTGTACTGGAGCCGTCGGCTTGAACGGCGTGAGCTATCTGGCGATCACGCAGTATCACGTGGCGGCCTGCCGGCACTACGGTGGCCCGCCCCCCTCCCTCAAGTGCATCGCTCCGTGGGAGGGGCTGTCCGACATGTACCGCGATCAGACATGCCCGGGGGGCGTCGAGGACGAAGGATTCGGCCCGTTTTGGTGGACGACCGAGGTCAAGCCGGCGCTGACCGGGTCGGCTGAGGGTTTTATCGCCGCCAACGGCGGCCGGCCCGACGAGTGGCTCGAGCGTCGTCCCCTGTTCGACGAGTTTTGGGCGGAGAAGGCGGCGGCATGCGACGAGATCGACCTGCCGATGCTTGTCTGCGCGTCATTTTCCGACCACGGGCTGCACACGGTCGGATCATTTCGGGCCTTCCAGCGGGCCCGGTCGCGGCACAAGTGGGTCTACACCCACCGCGACGGCAAATGGGATGTCTTCTACTCGCCCGCCGTGCAGGAGCTGACGCGGCGATTCATGGACTGCTTCCTGAAAGGCGACACCACGAACGGGTTTCTCGAGCGGGCCCCCGTGCGACTGGAGGTGCGGTCGAGCCGCGACGTGATCCATGCCGTACGGGACGAGCAGGAGTGGCCGCTCGCTCGGACGGTGTTCACCACACTCTTCCTCCGGGCCGCCGCGCTCGACCCGCAGCCGTGCCGAGCGGCGGCGAGTGTCGGGCATCCGGCCCGCGGGGGCCGCAGCGTGTTCACGCATGTCTTCGAGACCGCGACCGAACTGACCGGCCCGATGAAGCTGCGGCTCTGGGTGGAGGCCGACGCGGCCGGCAGCGGCGGCCCGCCCCCGGACGACATGGTGCTGTTCGTGGCGGTCGAGAAGCTCGACGTGGCCGGGGAGCCCGTGCCCTTTCGAGGCTCGGTCGGCAACGCCGCCGACATGGTCAGCCGTGGGTTTTGCCGGGTCTCCCGCCGCGAGCTCGACACCGCGGCCTCCACCCCGTGGCAGCCCGTGCTCACCGGCCGGTCGCGGAAGCCCTTAACGCCGGGCGAGCGGGTGGCTGTGGAGATCGAGCTCTACCCTGCGAGCACCTTCTTCGCGGCCGGCGAATCGCTGCGGCTGATCGTGGCAAGCGACGAGATCATCCCCTCCCCGCCGTATCGCAAGCGGGTCGACTGCAACCACGGCCGCCATGTGCTGCACTACGGCGGCGAGTACGACTCGCACCTCCTGGTGCCGGTGATTCCCGGGGCCGGCACGCACGCCGGGGGACCGATCGCGTGACCGCGAATGATGCGGCGGCACGTCGGTCGGTGGCCGACCGCGGCTGGCCGGCCGCCTGTTGGTGGTGGCTGGTGGACGATTGGAACTGGCCCGCCGCGGGGCTCGTCGCCGCGGGGCTCATCGTCGGGCTCCTGCCGGTCGTGTGGGCCGTCGCGTCGCCGGCCCTCGCCTTGGTCGTGACCCAGCTGCCGCTGTATCTCATTCACCAGGGGGAGGAGCACATCGGCGACCGGTTTCGCCGACACATCAACGCCCAGGCCGGCGGCGACGCCCTCTCCCGTGCGGCCACCTTCTGGATCAACTCGCTCGGCGTCTGGGGCGTGGACCTCGTGTCGATCGTGCTCGCCGCGTGGCTGGATCTCGCCTGGGGCTTTCTCGCCGTCTACCTCACGCTCGTCAATGCAGTCGTCCACCTGCTCGCGGGCATCGTCCGCCGGGAGATCAATCCGGGCCTCGTCACCGCGGTCGTGTCGTTCCTGCCTTGCGGGGCGGCGGCGTGGTGGATGCTCGAGCGGGCGACGGGCTCGGGCGTCGCGGTGCATCTGGCGCTCGCCGGGTTCGTCGTGCTCGAGCACGCTCTGATCGTGGCCTGGGTCGTCGCCCGACGGGATTCGGCGTCGCCACCGGAGCATTGCGGGTGACGGCCAGGCGACTCGATGCGAGCCGGTGCGACAGCCTGCGAAGAAAGCTCCCCGAGTAGGATTCGAACCTACAACCTACCGGTTAACAGCCGGCCGCTCTACCGTTGAGCTATCGGGGAATCGACCGCCGTCCGGCCCTCGAGGCGGGCCATCGTCCGCGGAAGACCGTCGAGAATAGCCGAAAAAAAGCCGCCGGGCGAGGGGCGGCGTTCGGGCAGGAAAACCGGCCCGCACTGCCGGCGGCGGATGGGCCCACACGCCGGCCCACGGCGACCCTCAGTCGGCCGGGTTGCGGAGCGGCGCGACCCACTGGGCGGCGACGATGGCGTCGTGCCACCACGCCCGCCCGCCGGTCATGACTGCGGCTCCGGCTCGCGCCGCTTTTCCATCAGCACGCTATTGCCCTTGGCGTTGTATTCGATGCGCGACATGAAATTGCGCATCAGCATGACGCCGCGGCCGCTGGGCACCTCGAGCCGGTCGTCGAGCGTGCAGTCGGGGACCTGGGCGGGGTCGAAGCCATCCCCCTCGTCGGTGACTTCCACGCGCACCACCTCGCCATCCACATGGCAGACGACGTGGACGGTCTTCGTCGGATCGAGCTTGTTGCCGTGGACGATCGCGTTGACGATCGCCTCCTCGGCCGCGAGGTGGATGCTGAACAAGTCGCTCGGCGACCAACCGTGGGCCCCGAGCTGCTCGAGCAGCTCGTCGGTGACGCGGCGGCTGGAGCCGCGCTCGCTCGGCAGGCGCACGTCCTGCCGCCAGGCCGGCAGTGGGGAGCCCGGTGCCCGTGTGTTGTCGTTGCTGTTCTTCACGCCGCCCACACGTGCCTCGGAGCCACCACCAGGAACGCACCCACCACCGGGAACTATGAACCGGATCGGAGCCGTCGTCATGCCGCCGGCAACCTCACGTCGCCAGCACCGAGCGTCGGCGGGGCGCCTCGTCAGAAGGCCGCCAGTGCCTCCGCCTCGCCGCTGCGGATATCGAACACGCGATTGAGCTTGGTGATCTCGAAGACCTCCATGATCTCCGGACGGACATCGCTCATCTTCATGCGACCCTTGGCCGCCTTGACCTTGCGGTCGAGGGTGATGAGCTTGCCCAGGGCGGCGCTGGACACGAACTCGACGCCGGAGAAATTGAGGAGCAGCGTGCGGCGGTTGTCTTGCTCGACCAGATGGAACAGGTCGGCCGCCAATTCCTGGACCTGTGCCTCGTCGACGATCTTGCGATCGACAAACCGGACGACGCTCACGTCGCCCACCTTGGAGACATCAATCCGCCGATGGGTCGCCATGGGGCGCACTCCGGCCGCAGGCCAAACCGCAGCCCGGAAGGCCTCCTGGGGCCCACGCCGTTGCCGGCCGCTGCGGTGAAAAAACCAAATGAGCAGACTACCGTTTGGACTGGCGAAAAGCCATCGTCAGCGATCGAATGGCGGGGGCGTGCTGCCAGATTGGCAGAAGGTCTGCAGGGCGATTCCCGATCCGCGGAGCTGAGCGCGGCGAAGGCAAAACGACACCGGCTCCCGGTTTTCGCAAGAGTGGCTATTGATTCCCCGGCGTCCGGCGCGCCAATTGCTGTCTTCAACGGCCGCTGCAAGCAGATGCCCGGAAGGCAGGCCGTTGCTGGCGGTTCGATCCTTCCGACGATGTGGTTCGCCGGGGCCCGGGTGTCCGACGGGTCCCGCCGGATGGCGTGGACCGTCGAATCGATGCGACTGCGCACCCGGGCCTCAAAGCTGTTTCCCCCCATACGATGCCGACAGGAGACCCATGGCCGTGACCGCGAACAAGCCCGCCCGGAAGAAGTCCACCCTCGTGCCCCTCGGCGACCGCGTGGTCGTGGAGCGGGAGGAGAGCGAGCAGAAGACGTCGGGCGGGATCCTGCTCCCCGACACCGCCAAGGACAAGCCGGCCCGGGGTGTGGTGGTGAGCGTCGGCGACGGCCGGCTCACCGACAAGGGGGTGCGTCAGCCCCTCCAGATCAAACCCGGCGATCGGGTGGTGTTCACCAGCTATGCCGGGGAACCGTTCAAGGTCGGTGATGCCGAACTGCTGCTGATGCGCGAGGACGACATCCTCGCCGTGCTCGGCTGATCCCCTGCCGCCGGTGGCGGGGCTCCCCGTGTGGCCCCGGCACCAGTGGCCCCGCCACAAGTGTCCGGCGTACCGATGGCCCATCCACCCGTGGCAAGGACAACAGGCGGCGACTCCCGTTTCATTCTTCTTCCCCACCGTTGCTCAACCAGGAGTTGCAGACCATGGCCAAGATGATGGCATTCGACCAGGAGGCCCGTGAGGCGATGCGGCGCGGTGTCGCCAAGCTCGCCCGGGCGGTGAAGGTGACGCTCGGACCCAAGGGCCGCAACGTCATCCTCCAGAAGAGCTTCGGCTCGCCCACGGTCACCAAGGACGGCGTCACCGTCGCCAAGGAGATCGACCTCGAGGACGTCTACGAGAACATGGGCGCGCGGATGGTCCGCGAGGTCGCCAGCAAGACCAGCGACGTGGCCGGCGACGGCACGACGACCGCCACCGTGCTCGCCGAGGCGGTGTTCAACGAGGGGCTGCGGGCGGTGGTGTCGGGTGTCAATCCGGTGCAGATGAAGGCGGGCATCGAGAAGGCGGTCGAGGAGATCACCGCGAAGCTCAAAGACATGTCGATCGCCGTCAAGGGCAAGAAGGAGATGGCCCAGGTGGCCGCCATCGCCGCCAACAACGACATGGAGATCGGCCAGCTGCTCGCCGAAGCCATGGACAAGGTGGGCAAGGACGGCGTCATCACCGTCGACGAGGGGAAGAGCCTGAAGACCGAGGTGGAGTGGGTCGAGGGGATGCAGTTCGATCGCGGTTACCTCTCCCCCTACTTCGTCACCAACGCCCAGCAGATGCAGTGCGTGCTCGAGGACTGCTACATCCTCGTCGTCGAGAAGAAGATCTCGACCGTCAAGGACATCGTCCCGATGCTCGAGGCGGTGGTGAATGCGGGCAAGCCGCTGCTCATCGTCAGTGAGGAGGTCGACGGGGAGGCGCTGGCGACGCTGGTCATCAACCGGCTCCGCGGCACCTTCCAGGTGTGCGCCGTCAAGGCGCCCGGCTACGGTGATCGCCGCAAGGCGATGCTCGAGGACATCGCCATCCTCACCGGAGCCACGGCGGTGTTCGAGAACCTGGGGATGAAGCTGGAGAACCTCGGTCTGGCCGAGCTCGGCCGGGCCAAGAAGGTGATCGTCGACAAGGACAACACCACGATCATCGAAGGCGCCGGGAAGACTTCGGAGATCAAGGCTCGGATCGAGCAGATCCGCCGCGAGATCGAGGCCGCCACCAGCGACTACGACCGGGAGAAGCTCGAGGAGCGGCTGGCGAAGCTGTCCGGGGGCGTCGCCAAGATCAACGTCGGGGCGGCCACCGAGAGTGAGATGAAGGAGAAGAAGGCCCGCGTCGAGGATGCCCTGCATGCCACCCGCGCTGCCGTCGAGGAGGGGATCCTCCCCGGTGGTGGCGTGGCCCTCCTGCGGGCCAGTTCGCAGGTCAAGGCCAAGGGGCTTTCCGACGACGAGGCGGTGGGCTTCAACATCGTCGTCCGGGCCTGCCGGGCGCCGGTGACGATGATCTCCTCCAACGCCGGCCAGGACGGCTCGATCGTCTGCGAGAAGGTGCTCGCCGGCAGCGGCAACTTCGGCTACAACGCCGCCACCGACGAGTACGAGGATCTGGTCAAGGCCGGCGTCATCGACCCCACGAAGGTGACGCGGACCGCCCTCCAAAACGCCACCAGCGTGTCGACGCTGCTCCTCACCAGCGACGCCCTGATCGCCGAGAAGCCCAAGGAGAGCAAGGCCAAGGCCGCGGCCGGCCACGGTGGCGGCGACTACGACATGTACTGAGCGACATGTATTGAGCGACACGGCTCGAGCCGCACAGTTCGAGCGAGCAACAAAGGCCGGGGTGTCCTGCGGGGCACCCCGGCTTTTTTCACTCAGATGGCTGGCCGGCACGGTCGGCGTGTGGGTCACGCCGCCTTCCGCCACGGGTGAGGCAGGCAGCCACGCCGCTCGAGCTTCTCGATCCGCTGCCGGGCGAGGCGTAACTCCCACTGGAGATGCTCGCAGGTGTGCTCGACCTCGCGACACCGGTGCTCGGCTTCCTGCCGACCATGTTCGGCGAGTGAGGCCTGACGCTGCAACTCGTGGCAGCGCAGCGTTCGTTCCGTGTCGGCGGCGCGGAGTTCCTCCAGTTCGTACGAGGCCTTGCGCCAGGCGGTGTCGGCGGCCATCGTCGCCTCGAGGGAGAGCTCCAGGAGTCCGTCGGTGGCGGGGGCGTGGGGAGGCTCCCGTTCCACGCCGGGGGCCTGCTCGCCGAGATGGTGATCGACATCGTGATCGGCGGCGTCGGCCGACCACCAGCGGGGGTCGGCACGGATCCGTGCGGCGGTCTCCGCGTCGCACTGCGCCAGGAGCCGCTCGTTGGCGGCCCGGGTGGCCGCGATGATCGTCTCCAGCTGCGGCTGCTCGATGACGCGGGGCAGGCCGCCCAGGGCCCGGGCCCGCTCGGCACCCCGGTCGAGTGAACCGACCCAGCGCCACCAGGCGAACTTCATCTCCGACACGCTGACGGTGGCGGGGAGGTGGTGGCGGGTGAGGAACCGGGCGAACGGGCCGGGGAGGCTGGTATTGTGGCGGACGTCCCCGGGGGAGGCCGCGCAGCCGAGCAGCCGGCAGAAGTCGGCGGGCACCGAGCCTTCCATGACCCGCACCGCGACGCGCGTGTTCGGCAGAGCGACCCATCCATCCAGGTGATCGGCCCAGTAGGTCAGCGGCAGATAGGCTTCGATCCACTGGTTGAGCGACGCTCCTTCCACCTGGTGGCGCTGCCAGTAGGCGCTCGTCAGCCAGGAGACCGGGTCGCGGACGTAGGCCACCACCTCCAGCGGAGCATCGAAGAGCGCCGCAAACCGCTCCACGAGCGACCGCTCGGAGTGGAGCCACAGTTCGTAGCTCAGCACCGGGACGATCCCGTCGCGCCGCATCGCCTGCAATTCGCCGATGCACGCCGCCAGCCGCCGCTGCGGGAGCCGGAACAGGCTCTCGATGGCGGCGCTGTTGGCGTAGTGGGCGGCGAACCGCGAGGCCATTTCGGCCAGGCCGCGGCCGCGGCGGAGCTGGCCCCGGGCGTTGAGGGCGACGTACTCGTAGGCCACACCCGGCCGGTCGAGGGCCGGCCGGACGGGGTTCCAGGTGAAGTCGTACTGGAGGGCCGACGAGCCGGTCTTCGGGCCACCGACATGGAGAACGATCGGCGTGTCGGTGCTCATGCGAACGGAATCCTCCCGGTTCCCTTCAATCGGAACCGGGGGACCGTCCGCTTGAGGCGGATCATGCCGATGGGGCGGTTTTTTCCAGATACACGAGGAATTCCGCCTGCGGCGACCCGGTGAAGCCGGTGTGGGGGCCACTCACCTCGGCATCGATGAGCCCGCAGCGGCGGAGCCGCTGGAAGATCTCCACGAACGATTCCGGTGTCCACACGGTGCAGTGGACGTCGAGGTAGCTGTCGTTGGTGTGGACGTGGCGGGCGAAATCGACCGCCTGCCGGTCGGAGTAGTGCCGCCGCGCCTTCTCGAAGGGAGGCAGCGGCGTGTCGAACGACACCGTGCCGTCGTCGAAGAACGACTGGGAGAGAAAGTCCATCACCTGCGTGGCCGTCGGCCGCGACGGCTGCTCGATCGACCAGCCGACCACCTGGGCGAACGTGGTCAACGGGCGGTAGTAGTCCATCGAATAGAGCTTGTTGGGGAGGAGGATCGCCACCCGGCCCCCCACCTCGACACATTCGAGGATCTCCCCCAGCCAGCCCAGCGGATTGGGGACATGCTCGAGGACGTGGCAGGCGATGGCGTAGCCGAACCGCCGCCCGTCGATGCACTTGGCGAGCCGGCGGCCCGGCACCCACACCGCGTCGATCCACGGCACCTCGCGTCCCACGCTCCCCGGATTCACGGCGGCCTTCCGCTGGATCTCGTCGTTGTCGATGCAGTCGACGTAGAACACGTCGTGCTTCGTGCGGTCGGTGACGGGGTGGAAGTAGGGGGCGATCTCCAGTCCCGGCAGGTGGGCCGGCAGGTGGCTCATGATGAAGGACCGGCGGCCCTCCTCGGCTTCCACCATCCACTGCGGGAAGGCGGCTGTCGCTGTCGCTGTCATGGTCGGGGTTCCTCGCGGGAGCCGCACCGGCGGCAGGGTGGTCGAAGGGTCGGGATGGGTGTTTGGTTCGGGCCTGATCGCTCGGGGGAGCTCGGGTTTCCGATCACGCTGCTCGGCGGACGGGCGCGGCGCCGGTCGCCTGGCGGGCGGCGGCGGCCCACGTGGCCACGTGGCCGGAGGCGCGGAGCCACGAGATGGTTTGGCGGATCCCCTCCACCAGGCCGGTGGCGGCGACGTAGTCGAGCCGTGCGGCGGCGTGCTCCACCGACATCACCCGGCGGGTGTAGCCCACCGGTTTGTCGGCGCGGAACCGCGGCCGGATCCCCGCCCCCGCGCCGGCCGCCACGATCGTGGCGATCTCGCGGATCGAGGTCTCGCGACCGGAGCCGAGGTTGAACGTGGCCCCGGCGAAGGACTCGGGGGCCGTGACCACGGTGGCGATCCCCTCCGCCACGTCGGTGACGTAGACGAAATCGCGGGTGGCCGAGCCGTCCCCCCACACCTCGAAGGAATCCTCACCCAGTTCCGCCGCCAGCACCGCCTTGCGGATCAGCGCCGCCACGACGTGGCCGCGCGTCTCGTCGAAAGCGTCACCGGGGCCGTAGAGGTTGGAGGGGATGACCGTCACGGTGTCGGTCGTGAGCCCGCCGCAGAGGGTCGCGGCCGCCAGCGACGTGGCGAGCTTGGCGTAGCCGTAGGTGCCCGTGTCGCCGGACGGGACGCCCTCCAGGAGCGCCTCCTCGGCGAGGGGCAGGTCGGCATCGCCAGAATAGGAGCAGGGGGTCCCCGCCAACACGAGGCGCCCCACGCCGCCGCGCAGTGCCGCCCGGATGACGTTGAGGCCGAGGGCGTAGTTGTCGTGGAAGGCGCGGGCGGGGCAGCTGCGCAGGTAGCCCACCCCGCCGACGTCGGCCGCGAGGTGGACCACGGTGCCCGCGCCGGCGAGAAGCCGCTCGGCTGTGGCGGTGTCGCGCAGGTCGCCCTCCTGCCGCCCCAGCGGCCGGACCGACAGGCCGCGGCGCTGCAGGCTCTTGACGACGTGCCGCCCGAGGAATCCCCGGGCGCCGGTGACGACGATCGAACCAGGACTGCTGACGGACATGGGAGCACCTCGCGCGGGGCGGGGGGTCAGGGGGTGCGGCCGGCGAGCACCCCGCGGTAGATCCGCTCGTAGGCGGACTGGGTGTTGGCCAGCGAATAGCGGTGGCGGGCGGTGGCCCGGTGCTGCCGGGTCTCGGCGTAGAGCTGCGGTTCGAACCGGGCGCACTGCCGGATCGTGTCGGCGAACTGCTCGGCATCGCCGACGTCGGTGGCGATGCTCGAGAAGGCGGTGTCGCGGTCCATCCGGTAGACGAACATGCTCCGCGCCCGCGACGTGATCACCGGGCGGTCGTAGGAGAGCACGTCGGCGAGCACCGCCGACCCCGACTGGCCCACCTCGTCGTAGGGGAGCACGAACACGTCGGCCTGCTCGAGGACCGCGGCCTGGTCGGCGGCGCTGGCGAGGAAGCCGGTGAACAGGATCCGCGACTGGAGGCCCCACACGTCGGCCTGCTGGATGAGATCCATCCAGTAGTCGTTGCCGGTCTTGTCCTTGGGATGGACGCCGCCGGCGATCACGAGCTTGAAGCCCTCGGGCAGGTGGCGGAGTGCGGAGAGCACATGCCCGTGTCCCTTGTAGCGGCTGACGAACCCCGGGACCATCACCCAGGTGTCGCGCGGGTGCTTCCGCA
>RFRL01000090.1 GCA_009924545.1 Planctomycetia bacterium
GGATCGATCGGCTCGCGGCCGCGACCGCCGCCGCCCTCATCCGTCCGGCCGACCAGCCCGCCATCGTCATCGACTGCGGCACGGCCGCGACCGTGGGCTGCCTCGCGGCGGACGGCGCCTTCCTCGGGGGCGCGATCCTGGCCGGTCCCGCCCTGCTGGCCCGCGCGCTGGCGGAGGGCACCAGCCGGCTGCCGGAGGTGGAATCGCTGGGCACGGAGCCCCCGCCGGCGCTGCCCGGCCGCGACACCCACGAGGCGATCGCCGCCGGCATCGGCTGGGGGATCCGTGGGGCGATCCGCGAGCTCCACGGCCAGGCCCGGCTGGCGGTGGGGGGCGAGCCGACGGTGTTCCTCACCGGCGGGTGGCGGGGGGCCGTCCGCGACGTGCTCCCCGGCGTCGTGGAGCTGCCCGATCTGGTCCTCCTCGGACTCGCCCTGGCGGCACCTCGCGCCTGCCGGCGCTGAAGGCTTGGCCGCGTCCCGCGGTTGCCCGCCCGGGTGGCGACCGGTCCGGCAGCGATCCGGTGCCGGGAGCAACACCGCAGAAAAACCACGGGGTTTCCGCCGGAACGCTTTTCCGGCGAACGGCGGCCCCGGCGGGACTTTGTCCCCGGGCTGGTAGACTTGAATGCCACCAGCACGAGCCGATTGTCCGGCCGGTTGGTGCGCGCGCTCGAGGATCCGCCTTCCGTGACCCCCGCCAGCCCTCCCGATTCCAGTCCCGCGGCCGCCGACCGCGCGGCCCGGTCCCGCACCCTCGCCCTGGCCGCCGCGCGGGTGGCGGAGGAGAGCCGGGGCACCGACGTGCGCGTCCTCGACCTTCGCGGCCTGACCCCGGTGTTCGACTATTTCGTGGTCGCCACCGGAGCGAGCCGGCGGCAGTTGCATGCCATCGCCGACGAGATCGAGGCGGTCGTCGGCCGTGAGCTCGACGACCGCAAGCGTGGCGGCGAGGGCTACGAAGAGGGGCGCTGGATCGTGCTCGACTACGGCGACGTGGTCGTTCACCTGTTCGACGCCGAGGCCCGCGGTTACTGGGACATCGAGCACCTGTGGAGCGATGCCCGCCGGGTGCCGGTGCCGGCCGGGGGGGCGGCGACGTGATGGCCGCGTCGGGCCCGGCCGATGACACGGGGCCGCCCAGCGGGGCGTCGCCCGGAGCCGACGGCACGCTCCGCGACCAGCTCCGCGCCGCGTTCGCCGGCGCCCTCTCAGGCGCCGCGGCCGACGGAGTTTTCCCCGTCGCCACCGCCGCGGACATGCCGGCGCTCCTCGACCAGGTGCGCGAGACGGCCGATCCGAAGTTCGGCGACTTCTCCGGCACCATGGCGATGGGGCTGGCGAAAGCCGCCGGCAGGAAGCCGCGTGACGTGGCGGTCGACGTGGCCAAACGCCTGGCGGCGACGCCCGGGTTCGACACCACGTTCGCTCCGCCCGGCGACCCCGTTGGGCCGGGGTTCATCAACGTCCGCGTGCGCGACGAGGCCCTCGCCACGGCGGTGTCGGCGGCGTTCGTCGACGACCGGCTCGGCGTGCCGCGCGTGGCCCGTCCCGAGACGATCGTCATCGACTTCAGTTCGCCCAACGTCGCCAAGCCGATGCACGTCGGCCACATCCGCTCGACGGTGATCGGCGATGCCCTGACGCGGATCCTCCGCTTCCGTGGCCACCGCGTCATCACCGACAACCACCTCGGCGACTGGGGCACCCAGTTCGGGATGATCCTCTGGGGCTGGAAGCACTGCCGCGACGACGCCGCGTTCGCCGCCGATCCGACCGCGGAACTGGGTCGGCTGTATCGCTCGGTGCGCAAGATCGCCGACGCCAAGCCGGAGGACCTGGCCGCCGATCCGGCCGCCGCCGCCCTCGCCGCCCGCCATCCCGGCGCCGCGGAGGAGGTGCTCCAGGAAACCGCCCGGCTCCACGCCGGCGACGAGGAAAACCGGCGGCTGTGGCAATCGTTCATGCCCGCCTGCCTGGCCGACATCGAGCGGCTCTACCGGCGGCTCGACGTGTCGTTCGACCACTGGCTCGGGGAGAGCTTCTTCCAACCCTTCCTCGCCGACGTGGTCACCGATCTGGAACGGCGCGGCCTGGCCCGGGAGAGCCGCGGGGCGGTGGGGGTGTTCGTGGACGGCGACGACAAGCCGCCGTTCCTCGTCCGCAAAGCCGACGGGGCCTTCCTCTACGCCACCACCGACCTGGCCACGATCCGCTGGCGGCTCGAACACTGGCATCCCGATCGGATCCTGTACGTGGTCGATCACCGCCAGGGGCAGCACTTCGAGCAGCTCTTCAAGACCGCGCACCGGTGGGGGATCCCCGGACTCGACCGTGTCGCGCTCGTCCACGTCGCCTTCGGCACCGTCCTCGGCGAGGATGGCAAGCCGTTCAAGACGCGCTCCGGCGACACCGTGGGCCTCGAGTCGCTCCTCGACGAGGGGGTGGAGCGGGCGGCGGCGGTGGTCGCCGCCGACGAGGGGCTGTCGGACGGGGAGCGGCGCCTGGTGGCCGAGACGATCGGCATCGGGGCGATCAAATACGCCGACCTGTGCCAGAACCGGACCACCGACTACGTCTTCAGCTACGACAAGATGCTGGAGCTGAAGGGCAACACCGCCGCCTACATGCAGTATGCGGTGGCCCGCGTCGAGGGGGTCTTCGAGAAGGGGGGGATCGACCGGATGGCCCTGCGGCGTTCGGCCCCGGCCATCGTGCCCGCCGACCCCAAGGAGCGGGCGCTGGCGCTGGCGATCCTCCGCTTCGGCGACGTGCTCGCCGACGTCGAGGCCGACTACCGCCCCAACCTCCTCACCACCTGGCTCTACGACCTCGCCGGCCGCTATTCGGCGTTCTACGACTCGCTGCCGATCCTCAAGTGCCCCGAACCCGAACGGACCAGCCGGCTGGCGCTGGCCGACCTCACCGGCCGGGTGCTGCGGAAGGGGCTCGAGCTCCTGGGGATCGGCACCGTCCGGCGGATGTGACCACGCCGGCCGCGGCGCGGCCTGTCTCCCGAGGATCCCCATGACCGCGGCGCTTCCCACCCTCCGCAACATCGGCATCGTCGCCCACATCGATGCCGGCAAGACCACGCTCACCGAGCGGATGCTGTTTTTCACGAAGACCAGCCACCGCCTCGGCGACGTCGACCGGGGCACGACCGTCACCGACTTCGATCCCGAAGAGCAGGAACGGGGGATCACGATTTACTCCGCGGCGGTGAGCTTCCGCTGGCGCGACGTGACGGTGAACCTCATCGATACCCCGGGCCACGTCGATTTCACCGCCGAGGTGGAGCGCAGCCTGCGGGTGCTCGACGGCGCCGTGGTGGTGTTTTCCGCGCGCGAAGGGGTCGAGGCGCAGAGCGAGACGGTATGGCGGCAGGCCGACAAATACCACGTGCCGCGCGTGGCGCTGGTCAACAAGCTCGACCGCGAGGGGGCCGACTTCTTCGGCACGATCGACCAGATCGCCAAGCGCCTCGGGGCCAAGCCGCTCGTCCTCCAGGTGCCGCTCGGTCTCGGCCCGCCGCACGTCAACGACCCGTTCCGGGGCCTGGTGGACCTCGTCGAGATGCAGCTCCTCACCTACCCGCCGCGCGACGAGGTCCTCGGCGCCGCCGCGCCCGCCGCGGCGTTCACGGCCGGGCCGATCCCGCCCGAGGTGGCCGACCTCGCCGCCGCGTGGCGCGAGCAGCTCATCTCGACCCTCTTCGACTTTTCCGACGAGCTGGCCGAGCTGGCGATGAACGAGGCGCCGATCCCCCCCGACGTCATCCGCCGGGCGATCCGCGCGGCAACGCTCGCCCGCCAGGTGGTGCCGGTGCTGGGCGGTTCGGCCCTCGACTGCATCGGTGTCCAGCCGGTGCTCGATGCCGTCGCTTGGTATCTCCCCAGTCCCGCCGACGTGCCGCCGGTGGAGGGGCTCGATCCGTCGAAGAAGACCCCGGTGACGGTGGCGCGGAAAGCCGACGCCCAGGCGCCGTTCGCCGGGCTCGTGTTCAAGATCCTCGCCGAGAAGCACGGCGACCTGTATTTCGTGCGCGTCTACTCCGGCACGCTCGAGGCGGGGAGCCGGGCCTGGAACCCGCTCAAGCAGAAGAAGGAGAACATCGCCCAGCTGTGGCGCGTGCAGGCCGATCGCCGTGAACAGATCGAGAGCTGCTCGGCCGGCGACATCGTCGGCGTCATCGGCCCGCGCGCCAGCGTGACCGGCGACACGCTGTGCGACGCCGCGGCACCGATCGTGCTGGAGACGATCAAGTTCCCGGAGACGGTGATCTCGATGGCCATCGAGCCGGAGACGAGCCTGGAGCGCAAGAAGCTGGCCGACGTGCTCGAGATGATGAAGCGCCAGGACCCCACCTTCCGGGCGCTGGAGAGCGAGGAGACGGGGCAGACCCTGATCTGCGGCATGGGGGAATTGCACCTGGAGGTGATCCGCCACCGGCTGGAGCGCGATTTCAAGCTCAAGTGCCGCGTCCACAAGCCGCGGGTGAGTTACAAGGAGTCGATCGAGCGTGGGGCGACGGCGGTCGGCCACGCCAATCGCCAGGTGGCGGGGCAGACGCTCGTGGCCACCGTCACGCTGAGGGCCGAGCCGACGACTGACCAGGGCCCGGTCGTGGTCGAGCAGGGTTGGTTCCCGGAGGCGGAGGCGCTGCAGGCGATCGCGGCGACGATGACCGAATCGGTGCGTGAAAGCGCGGAGCGCGGCGGGCTCAAGGGGTGTCCGCTGTGGGGCGTGCGGATCACGGTGCTCGAGAGTCCGATCCCCGAGCCGCCCCCGTCGGACGTGGCGATCCGCATCGCGGCGGCCGACGCCATCGACAAGCTGCTCGCGGCGGCGGGCTCGGTACTCCTCGAGCCGGTGATGCGCGTCGAGGTGAGCGTGCCGGAGGAGCACCTCGGCGACGTGATCAACGATCTCCAGCAGCGCCGGGCGATCATCACCGCGACGGAGATCCGCGGGGCGGTGACGGTGCTCACGGCGGAGGCCCCGCTGGCGAGCATGTTCGGCTATTCGGCGGCGGTGCGCAGTGTGAGCCAGGGGCGCGCGAGCTTCACGATGGCCCCGCTGAAATACGGCCCCGCCCCGGCGGAAACGGCCGACGCCTTCGTGTGACGGCCCGGTTTTCACC
The DNA here is from genome assembly GCA_009924545.1 of Planctomycetia bacterium. Lineage (GTDB taxonomy): Bacteria > Planctomycetota > Planctomycetia > Pirellulales > UBA1268 > F1-20-MAGs016. The sequence goes on from RFRL01000090.1 coordinate 5,143, forward strand.
GCCGCGGGTCGTTTTACGCGGATGCCGGCCGGAACTGCGGGTGGGGTGACGCGGGGGCGCGGTGACCACCATCCGGGTTTGTTTTTCCCGAGCGAACAGCTCTCTCCGCGATCTCCTGCTTTGACGGCTCTCGAACAAGCCTGCACACTTGGTGCGGACGAGTGCGGACTTCCGGCAGATCAGTTCCTTTCCGGGCTTCGAGCCATGAGCATCGTCGATCGGCCTTCCCCCGCGCCGGCCGTCTGTGGGCGGCGGGTTCCGATCACCCTCGCGATGTACGACAGGATGCTTGCCGCAGGCGTGTTCGACCCGGCGGAGTCGCATCCTCTCGAACTGATCGAAGGAGAGTTGCGCATGATGTCGCCGATCGGGGATCGCCATGCCGACGCGGTCGCGTTCCTCACCCGCTGGAGCAGCCAGCAGGCCGACACGGAACGGATGCTCGTCTGGGTGCAGAATCCACTGATGCTCCCGGGGTCGGAGAGCGCGCCGCAACCCGACATCGCCTGGGTGACGCTACGGCGTTATGCCGACCGCCGGCCGCGACCGGAGGAAGTGTCGCTCCTCATCGAGGTGGCCGACACGAGCCTCGAGTTCGACACGACCGTGAAGGCCGGCCTCTACGCCGCCGCCGGTATTCCGGACTACTGGGTCGTCGATCTGGTGAGCCGGGCGGTGATCGTTTTTCGCGAGCCCAGGTCAGGGAATTACGAGAGCCGTGCGACGCACCGCGGCGACCACGTCGCGCGGCCTCTCGCGCGTGTTGAGGCCACCCTCTCGCCGGCCGAACTCTTCCTGCCGGGCTGAGGTGGCTTCGCGCCAGCCAATACAGCCCTGAAGAAACTGGTTCTTCAGGCACCCCGTCGTGTGGCCGTGGAAGCCTCCACCCGGGATCGGCGCGGCGGCTTTACGGCCCGTCTCGCAGCTTGTAATTTGGGAATCGCGTTCCCAAAATACAAGGATGATTGATCGAAGCTGGCTCGATCGTGCGGTGTTCGCGGGTTTCGAGCGTTCTCCCGCGGTCGCCCTGCTCGGGCCTCGGCAGTGCGGGAAGACGACGCTCGCCCGGGGGCTCGCCTCGGCGTCCGCTGGCGGGGTGCCCGCGCGCGTGTTCGACCTCGAGCACCCGGCGGACGAGGCGGCGCTCGAGAACCCGCTACTCGCCTTGGATGGGCTCCGGGGCCTCGTGGTGATCGACGAGGTGCAGCGCAAGCCCGGACTGTTCCCTGTGCTCCGCGTGCTCCTCGATCGGCCGGGCACGCCGGCGCGGTTCCTCCTCCTCGGCAGCGCCTCGCCGCACTTGGTGCGCGGGGTGACGGAGTCGCTCGCCGGGCGGGTGGCCTTCGTGGACATGCAGGGCTTCGGGCTGGCCGACGTCGGGGCCGGGGCGCTGCGCTCCCTCTGGGGGCGTGGCGGGTTCCCGCGTTCGTTCCTCGCGGCGGGCGACGCCGCGAGTTTCGCCTGGCGGAACGATTTCCTCCGCAGTTTCATCGAGCGCGACTTCGGCACGCTCGGCCTCGGGGCGACGCCGGCGTCCCTCGGCCGACTGTGGCGCATGGCGGCCCACCACCACGGTCAGTATCTCAACGCCTCCGAGTTCGCCCGTTCGCTCGGCGAGACCCACAAGACCGTACTCCGCCACCTGGAGTTGCTCGCGGCGGCGTTCATGGTGCGGCTCCTGCCTCCCTGGCACGAGAACCTCGGCAAGCGCCTCGTGCGCCGGCCGAAGCTCTACGTGCGCGACAGCGGCCTCCTGCACGCGCTGCTCGGCATCCCCGACGAGTCGGCCCTGCTCGGCCACCCGAAGCTCGGCGCCAGTTGGGAGGGGTTCGCGATGGAGCAGATCATCGCCCGGCTCCCGCACGGCGACTGGCATTTCTGGGCGACACAGGCGGGGGCGGAGCTCGACCTGCTCGTGACGATCGGCGGGCGGCGGGTGGGGTTCGAGTTCAAGGTGTCGGACGCGCCCACGCGCACGCGTTCGATGCTGGTGGCCCGGGAGGATCTCGGCCTCGACCGTCTCTTCGTGGTCGCCCCGGTGTCGCGGGCCTACGCGCTGTCGCCGGGAATCGACGTCGTCCCGCTGGCGGGGGCCCTCGACGTGGTGGCTGGCGGGTAGGGCGGCCGCGGCGTCGGGGCGATCGAGTTTTCAACCGATGGCGCGGAGTGGCAGTCGCTGTTCAACGGCATCGACCCGCCGGCCTATGGGGACGGCTTCGAGCACGACGGGCTGCTGCCCGAGACGGCCGCCGGGAGCACCGGCCTCTGGCTCCGCGTGCGGTTGCTCCAGACCGGCGTGTGGGCCAACGGCAGCTATTCCGTCGCGCAGTTCATGAGTTGCAACGACGACGAGACCGCCACCCGGTTCGAGATTGCCGTCGAGTGCGTGCCGGATACGAGGTAAGGTGGTGGGGCTTCGAGGGTGTTGTCGATGCGTTCCCTGACACAGGTTGTCGCGATGGTGCTGCTGGCGATCGCGCCCGGTACCCGTTGGGCACCGGCCCAGGACGGGAGAGTCACCGAACTGACCGCCGAGCAGGCCCGGATGATGGCGCGGTACAAGGGGCCGCTGACCCTCGAGCATCTCACGCGGCTCGCCCCCGATGCCGCCGCCGCGCTGGCCAACCGCGAGGGGGAGCTCCACCTGACGAGCCTGGAGACGATCTCCGCACGGTCGGCCACCGCGCTGGCCAGACACCGCTTCGGTCTGGAGCTCAACGGCATCACCAGACTCTCCCCGAAGGCGGCCGGGGCCCTGGCGCTGCACGAAGGCCCGCTGATCCTCGGGGGACTCACAGCGCTGTCGGCCGAGACGGCTGGAGCACTGGCATCCGCGAAGGGCGATCTGCACCTCAACGGGTTGACGACGCTGCCGGTCGATGTCGCCACCGCCCTGGGGCGGCGCGCGGGCAAGCTGTCGCTTGTCGGTGTGGAAACGCTCTCGCCGCCGGCCGCCCGCGAGCTGGCCAAGCACAAAGGAACGCTCAACCTGTCCGGACTGGAGAGGCTTTCCGTCGAGGCCGCCGAGGCGATGGGGATGCACGACGGCTTGATGATCCTGCCCCGGGATACATCGGCATTTCCACCACGGGCGGTCGAAGCGCTCCGCGCACGCGGTCAGTGGTTTTTGAACAAGCCCCCCGGCGCGCGGCCGTGACGCGGAAGTGCGCGCGGGCATGGCACGAGAAGCCGCGATCCGGGGCACGGGCCGGCGTGTGCTCGCTGGCGGAAGGTACACGCCGCCGTCGCCCCCTCACCCCGGCTTCTTCGCCGGCAGGGCCCGCGTCGAACCGGTGGTGATGCCGCCGTCGACGAGGAGCGTCTGCCCGCTGACGTAGGCACTGGCGTCGCTTGCCAGGAAGACCACCGCGCCGTCGAGGTCCTCGGCCTTTCCGGGCCGCCGCAGCGGGATCCGTTCGGTGAGGTAGGCGACCCACTCGGTGTCGCGGTACATGACGTCGTTCTGGGCCGTGCGGAACCAGCCCGGGGCGAGGCAGTTGACCGTGATCCCGTGCGGCCCGAGGTCGTCGGCGAGGCTCATCGTCATCTGCTTCACCCCGCCGCGGCTGGCGGAGTAGGGGGTCAGCCCCGCGTAGCCGAAGACACTCGTCACGCTGCCGATGTTGATGATCCGCCCCTTGCCCCGCGGGATCATGTGCCGGGCCATCGCCTGCGCCATGAAGAACGTGCCGCGGAGGTTGGTGTCGAGGATCGTGTTCCAGTCGTCCCACGTCACCTCGACCGCCGGCTTGCGGATGTTGCAGCCGGCATTGTTGAGGAGGATGTCGATCGCGCCGGCGGCCTCGATCGCCGCCGCGGCGCAGTCGCGGATGCTCGCCTCGGCACGCAGGTCGAGCGCCAGCGTCGTGACGCGGTGACCGTGGGCCTCGAGGGTCGCGCGCGACCCGGCCAGATCCTCCACCCGCCGGGCGGTGATCACGAGATCGGCCCCCGCCCGTGCCAGCGCCCCGGCCATCTGCAGGCCCAGGCCGCGGCTCGCCCCCGTGACCAGGGCCGTCCGGCCGGTGAGGTCGAAGAGGGCGGGGCCGGTCGGAGCGGTCATGCGGATTCCTCCGGGAGGCGGATGGGGCGGCTCCCGGACCGGCGCGGAGGCGGCCGACAGCCAGCCGGCGGATGCTACAGGCTGCTACGGCTGGAGGACCACCTTCACCAGGCCCGGCTCGCGGTCATGCAGACGCGCGAACCACTCCACGCCCTCGGACAGGGGGGCGACGCGGCTGACGAAGCCGGAGAGGTCGATCTTCCCCGTGGAGACCAGGCGGATCGCCTCCGGGTAGCTCCCGGCCGACGAGCAGGAGCCCTGGAGTCGGAGTTGCCGGGTGACCACCATTTGCAGCGGTAATTCGATCGTCGGGGAGACGTTGCCGACGAGGACCACCGTGCCGCCGCGCGTCGCGGCCTCGATCGCCGTGCGGACCGGTGCCGTGGCACCGACCGCCTCGAGGACGACGTCGGCACCGTCGGTGTCGGGGCCCGAGGCTCCCCAGCGGGCCGCCTGCTTCCCCGCCTCGTCCCCCGCGGGGATCGTCTCGGTGGCGCCGAGGGTGCGGGCCCGGGCGAGGCGCTCCGCTTCGAGGTCGATGGCGGCGATCTTTGGCACGCCGTAGGACGCGAGCGCTGCCACGCAGGCCAACCCGATCGGGCCGGCGCCCACCACCACCGCCGAACGGGTCGCCGGGCCGACCCCGGCGAGGTGCACGGCATGGAGCGCGATCGTCAGCGGTTCGAGGAGGGCGGCAGCGATGAAGTCGATCGTGTCGGGCAGGGCATACACGACGCGCCGCGGCACGACGACATACTCGGCAAAACAGCCGTGGCGCCGGTACGGGCCGCACGACACCCCGAGGACCTGCCGATCGGTGCAGAGGTTCTCCCGCCCCTCGCGGCAGTGGGTGCAGGCTCCGCAGAAGACGGTGGAATCGAGGGCCACGCGGGCCCCCGGGGCGATGTCGGTCACCACCCCCGTCCCCACGGCATCGACCGTGCCCGCCGCCTCGTGCCCCATCACCAGAGGCGGAATCCGCCGCCCGGTCGCACCGGTGAACCCATGGACATCGCTGCCGCAGATGCCGCAGGCGGCCACCCGGACCCGGACCTCGCCGGCAGCCGGCACCGGCTGGGGGACATCGGTGACGGTGAGGCACCCGGGGTCGGTGAGCAGGAGGGCTTTCATGCGGCAGCAGCGTACCGTGGCGGCGCCCGATCTCCCACACCGCGGCTGGGCCGGCGAGTGTGACGGTATTCAGGAGAGAGTTGCGGCACCGAGAACGGTCTGTTGACAGGCCGCGCCGCTGCTCTTAAATTCCTAATCCCCGCGATTGTGGAAACCGAAAGGCCCTTGTGCGCCGACGGTATCTGCTTCACGAGCCCCGCCGCCCGACCCCAAGGAAACCCCCTTGGAGGGTGGTGGATCACCGAGACGGGAGTTGTGGCTGGGTGTCGTGGTCGATTGACCGCGATTCGCTCCCGCGACCGTTGGAGTGGTGCCGTCGGCCGAATGCCGATCGACCTTCGCCGTGCAACTGGCGCCCCGTGAACGGCGCGAGTTGGGGCGGCGGTGGTCGGACTGGTGCAGGCAGGTTCAGGTGGCCATCCCCGGCGTCTCCGATGACGGGCATGTTTCACTTCGGGCCGGGGTGCGTTTCATTGCGGGATGTTCGTCGTGTGTGCGGTGTTGCGGTTTGAGTGTTGCGGTTCTCGATGATGGTCCGTGCTTGGCCGGGTCCCTGAGGGGCCGGCATCCTCTGGGGGTCGTGTTGTGGCTGGTCCGACGCAGGAAATCATCCGGATCCGCATGGAGGCCTACGATCACGCCGTCCTCGACCAGAGTGCGGCGGAGATCGTCGACACCGCCAAGCGAACCAATTCCGAGGTGCATGGTCCGATTCCGCTCCCCACCCGGGTCGAGCGCTACACGGTGCTTTCCAGTCCGCACATCGACAAGAAGGCTCGGCAGCAGTACGAGATCCGGACGCACAAGCGAGTGATCGATATCGTCCAGGCCACGGCCAAGACGATCGAAGCACTCAACAAACTCAGTCTTCCGGCGGGGGTCGACATCAAGATCAAGGCCTCGTCGCGTTGAGTTGGCGGGGTCGGTGGTTGCCGTTTGGCGGGTTTGGGTGGTGCTTGCGGGTGTCAGGTTCCGAAGGGGTTGTCGGGTAGATTGCGTCAGGTTCGATTGCGTCGGGTTTGGGGGTCTGAGGTTCGTCTCGGGTGCCGGGAAGAGTACGCGTTCGAGGGGTGATTTCAGGGTCCGGGAGCACGCAGCACCGCATGCTTGGAAGGCGTTGCAGGTAAGGCCCGGCTGATGCCGGGTGCTCCTGCAGCCAACGGCTTCGAGCGTGATTGGCTGGTGGGCCGGGTCGCCGCACGTGGGTGCGGCGGCCGGTGCGTGTTCGTCCCCGCGGTGTGAAGCAGCGGTGCAGGGCGTCACGAGCACGGCACCAACCAGCACGGTGTGAAACAGATGTCAGCCGAAAACACGACTCAAAGCGACGTAGCAACTCCCGGTCGCACGGCCGCCCGGCCCGGCCGGAAAGGGATCCTCGGCCGGAAGGTCGGGTCGACCCAGGTGTTCGATGCCGGCGGTGCAGTTGTGCCGGTGACGGTCATCCAGGCCGGTCCCTGCAGGGTCCTGCTGGTTCGGACCGCCGATCGCGACGGCTATGCAGCCGTGCAGTTGGGCTTCCGCGACAAGCCCCGCCGTCTCGCCAGCCGCGCTCTTCGCGGTCAGGTCGCCAAACTCGACAGCAAGCGGGCCCGGCGTCTCACGCAGGGCGGGGTGGCCCTGCCAGCCAAGGCCGACTGCGAGCCGCAGCGGTTCGTCAGGGAGCTGCGCGGCGAGTATCCGGGAGTGGAGGTGGGGCAGGTGCTCTCCGTCGACCTTTTCGAGGGGGTCGAGCGGGTGGATGTCACAGGCACCACCAAGGGGCGCGGCACGGCCGGCGTGATGAAGCGGCACGGCTTCAAGGGACAGCGCGCGACGCACGGTGTGAAGAAGGTGCATCGCCACCAGGGCGGCACCAGCATGAACACCTCGCCGGCCCGCGTCTTCAAGGGGAAGCGGATGGCCGGGCGTTACGGCAACGAGCGGTCGACGATGCGGAACCTGAAGTTGGTGGGCATCGACCGCGAGAACAACCTGCTCCTCGTCCGGGGTGCCGTGCCCGGTCCCAATGGCAGCTACGTCGTGGTGCGGCAGACCAACATGATCAAGCGGGTGGTCGCGGCCGGTGCGGCGCCCGTCTCCAAGAAGAAGGCGGGTGCCAAGTGAACCTTCCCGTCTACGACATGCAGGGCAACAAGGTCGGGTCCTACGAGATCGACCCGGCCGAGCTTTCGGCGGGGGTCAGCAAGCAGTTGCTGCACGACGCCGTGGTGATGTACCAGGCCAACCAGCGGCAGGGCACCATGCGCACCAAGTCGCGTGGCGAGGTGGCCGGATCCACCAAAAAGCTCTACCGGCAGAAGGGCACCGGCAACGCCCGTGCCGGCGCCCGCCGGAGCGGCACGCGGCGCGGCGGCGGTCACATCTTCGCCAAGCGGCCCCGTGACTTTGGTTGGCGGATGCCGCGCAAGGCGCTCCAGGCGGCCACGCGCATGGCCCTTGCGGCCCGGTTGGCCGACGACGAGGTGATGCTCGTCGAGTCGCTGGCCGTCGCCGTGCCGAAGACGGCGGTCGTGGCCGGCCTGCTGGGGAAGCTCGGCGTGGCCGAGGGCACGGTCCTCGTCAGTCCCGAGAAGCCCGACGGCAACCTGTGGAAGAGTGCCCGCAATATCGCCGGGGTTTCGGTGGCGCCGGTGGCCGATCTCAATGCCCTTTCCATTCTCCAGCCGAAGCGGATCGTGATGTCGCGGGCGGCACTCGATGCGTTCCGGGCCGGCGTCGCCGCCAAGAAGGCGACTGCTGGTGCGGCGGGCGGTGGCAGGGCGGCGGCGCGGGGGCAGAAGTCCCCCGCTGTGACGAAGAGTGCGAAGAAGGGCCCGGCCCGGGCTGCTGCGGCGACCTGAGCTGCGACGAAGCGAGGAGTTTCCGATCATGGCCGTACCAGTTCCCCCGTCTCCTGCGTTGACGCCTGGTCTGGGTGTGCACCAGGTCATCGTGCGTCCGCTGGTGACCGAGAAGGGGATGCACCGGGCCGAGCGACACAACGCCTATTCGTTCGAGGTGGTGACGTCGGCAACGAAGGCCGACGTGCGCCGGGCGATCGAAGAGTTGTTCTCCGTGAAGGTCGACAAGATCGCGATCCAAAACCGCATCGGAAAGGCGCGGCGGAGTCGGATGCGGCGTACCAGCACCAAGCCGTGGAAAAAGGCGATCGTCACCCTGAAGCCGGATTTCAAGATCAACCTGTTCTGAATCGGGCGTCACCGCGCCGGCCGTCGGCGGGGCGTGATGCCCGCCTGGGGCGGCCGGAGTGAGCCGCTCCAACCGACGACCCGCAGCAGACGACCCGCAGCAGACGACCCGCAGCCTCCACCCGCCCGCACGCACAATCGGAAGAACGCAGCGATGGGTATCCGCACTTACAATCCGACCAGTCCGGGCCGCCGGGGCGCGAGTGTGTCGGACTTCGCCGATCTGACTCCCGGGGCCGTGGCGCCCAAGGGGCTCACGATCCGCAAGCTGAAGAAGGGTGGCCGCAACAACCAGGGCAAGATCACCGCCCGGCACCGCGGTGGTGGCCACAAGCAGCATTACCGTCTCATCGACTTCCGCCGGGAGAAGGACGGGGTCCCCGGAAAGGTCGATTCGATCCAGTACGATCCCAATCGCACCTGTCGCGTTGCGCTCGTTCACTACGCTGACGGCGAGAAGCGCTTCATCCTCGCTCCCGACGGGCTCCACGCCGGTGCCACCGTGCAGAGTGGCGCGTCGGCTCCTCCCGAGGTGGGTAACTGCCTCCCGTTGGCGGCAATCCCGCTGGGCATGCAGGTCCACAATGTCGAATTGCAGGCTGGTCGTGGGGGACGCTTGTGCCGGTCGGCCGGTTCCTCGGCGGTGCTCGTGGCCCGTGAGTCGCAGTGGGCGCAGTTGACGTTGCCGTCGGGCGAAATCCGCCGCGTGCCGGCCGCCTGCCGGGCCACGATCGGCGCGATCGGCAACTCGGAGCACATGAACGTCGTCCTGGGCAAGGCCGGGCGGAAGCGGTGGATGGGTATCCGTCCCCACGTCCGTGGCACGGCCATGAACCCGATCGATCATCCGCACGGTGGAGGTGAGGGACGCACCAAGGGCGGCCGTCACCCGGTGAGCCCCACGGGCAAGAGCTCCAAGGGCGGCGGAACCCGCAAGCCGCGGAAGCCGAGCGGTTCGGCCATCATCCGCCGTCGCAAGAGCCGGCGGTATGGCCAGTTGAAGCTGCGTTGATCATGGAGCCCTCGAGTCTGGCAGTCGTTTCAGTGAACCGGTCGTCCGCGAGCGAGTCGGCCCCGGTTCGAACAACCTCCGATCGTCCGTTCCTCCGACACCGTCCGTTCCGCAGGTGAAATGCCATGGGTCGCAGTGCCAAAAAGGGTCCCTACGTCGACCCTCGGCTGTTCGAAAAGGTGGAGGTCCAGTTGGGGGGCAGCAAGCGCGAGCCCATCAAGACATGGGCGCGGGCCTGCACGATCGTCCCCGAGTTCATCGGCCTGACCTTCATGGTTCACAACGGCAAGCAGCACGTGAAGGTGTTCGTGACCGAGGACATGGTCGGCCACAAACTCGGTGAGTTCGCGCCGACGCGGACGTTCCGCGGCCACGGCGGCAAGGTGAAGGAGGCAGCGCCCGCGAAGTGATGCCCGCCACCCGGCGGCGCTCGCCCGTTACGCTCCACAAGGTTCTCCCATGCCCTACACCGCGACCCACAAGTACGCCCGCATCAGTGCCCGCAAGGTGCGTGCTCTGGCCGATCTCGTCCGTGGCAAATTCGCCGACGAAGCCCTCGACATCCTCCGCTTCCAGCCCCATCGCGGAGCCCGGATGCTGGAGAAGGTGATCAAGAGCGCCCTCGGCAACGCCGAGCACCAGCAGGCCACAGGGGTCGACGATCTCGTGGTCGTCGACGCCCGGGTGGACGGGGGGCCGATGTTCAAGCGCATTCGGCCACGGGCCCGCGGCATGGCCTTCGGGATCAAGCGGCGAATGTCGCACATCCGCGTGGCGCTCGACAGCGTGCGGGCCGAAGGGGAGTGAGGATGGAGGGGTGACGGGCTGGTATGACCGTGATCAACCGACGCGACGGTCATCCGCGAAGGTGGCTGGCGCAGGGCGGTGGTGGTTCAGGGCGGCGAACGATCCGGAACAACGCACACGGCGGGATTCGTTTATGGGACAAAAGGTCAATCCGGTTGGCTTCCGCACGGGCATCACGGAGCCGTGGAAGAGCCGGTGGTATGCTTCGAAGAAGGATTTCCGGGAGCTCCTCCTCGAGGATTTCCGCACCCGGAAGTTCATCAAGTCGAAGTACCGCTCGGCGGCTATTTCCAAGGTCGAGATCGAGCGGACGCGCGACGAAGTGAAGGTGATCCTCCATTGCGCCCGCCCCGGCGTCCTCATTGGTCGCAAGGGCCAGGACGTGGATCGTCTGCAGGATGAGTTGCAGCAACTGCTCGGGCGGCGCGTCAACCTGAAGGTCGAGGAAGTCGGCCGTCCGGAGATCCAGGCCCAGCTCATCGCGGAGGACATCGCCGACCAGTTGTCGAAGCGGGCGGCGTTCCGGCGGACGATGAAGCGCGCCATCGACACGACGATGGATGCCGGCGCGAAGGGTGTGAAGATCCAACTCGCCGGCCGGCTCGGTGGGGCGGAGATGTCGCGGTGCGAGAAGGGGATCGCTGGTGCGATGCCTTTGTCGACCCTGCGGGCCCGCATCGATTACGGTTTCTGTGAGGCCCCCACGGCCCAGGGCAACATCGGGGTCCAGGTGTGGGTCAACCAAGGCATGTACGAGGAGACTGGCGATGGCGCTGATGCCCAAGAGGGTCAAGCACCGAAAAAGCCAAAGAGGTCGTATAAGAGG
>RFRL01000010.1 GCA_009924545.1 Planctomycetia bacterium
TGGCAACTACGCCGCTGACACCCGGTCGCCCTGCCTCCCCGACTGGCAGTTCCTCACCGGCACGCCCGCCACCATCGAGCGGATGCGCCGCGGCCTGGGGCTTTACGACCTCGATCCGGTCGTCGATCGCGACCCCACGCGCCATGCCGCCGTGCTCCTCTTCGGCAACCCCGACAACGACCGCTGGGCGGTGCTGCCCGCGGCGCTGCGACAGGGCTTGCTCGTCGAGGCGGTGCGCCGGGTAGGCGGGTTCACCTTCGAACAGCGCTACGGGATCCGCAGCTGACCGCCGTCGGTCGTCCCCCGTCCCTCACCACGGTCCAACCATCCTCGTTCCCCATCCGGGATCAGCCATGCACGCCGCCCAGCCGTCCCGTGTCGCCGCCGTCGCCAGCGCGGTGTTGGTCGCCCTCGTGGCCGGTGTCGGCGCGGCAGCCGAGGCCGACCAGCGCGCCGTGCACCTCGTGGGCCACGAGGACATGGAGCTCCTCGCCCGGATCCAGGACGTGATCGACGACTGGGATCCGCGCCGGCTGGAGAATCCCTACCTCACCGGGCTGCCGGAGAAGCAGCCCGACGGCGGCGAGCGGCTGCGGTTGGTGGTGAAGCGGCCCGACCTGCTGGAGTTCGTCGCCGACGCCGAGGCGGCGGTGGCCCTCGGCAAGGCCTTCTTCTGGGACATGCAGGCCGGCAGCGACTTCGGCCGGCGCGTGATCGACGACAAGGTCGTCTACCAGGGCACGGCGTGCGCTTCGTGCCACTACCGCAGCGGCGCCGATCCCCGTGACCGGCACACTAGCCGGGTGTCGTACGTCGCCTGGGACCGCTACCGGCTCGACCCGGCCCATCCGGCCGCCGCCGATCCGGCCGCCCCACGGACCCACCTCGGCGAATTCGTCCAGCGCCCCTTCGTGCCCAACGCCGACGTTCGCACCGACGTGCGCGACGTGGCCCTCGTGGTCGGGTCGCAGGGCGTCGAGCCCCGGATCTTCGACGGGCTCAACGTCGCCGCCCCCCCGGGAAAGCGCGAGTGGCGGTCGGAGCTCTCCTCGCCGCGCCGGCCATCCTGCGACACCTGCGCCCCGGCGAACCTGCCGGCGGCGCGGGCCGTCACCCTGCCGGAGTGGATGATGTTCCTCGAGGGGCAGCGCCCGGAGGGGCGGTTGCTCCGGCAGATCACCGGCCGCAACAGCCCGACGGTCGTCAACGCGGTGTTCGCCGACCGGCTGTTCCATGACGGGCGGGCGGAGTCGACGTTCAACGGTTTCTCGATCTTCGGCGACCACGATCCGCGCACCGTCCTCCACCGGCGCGACGCCGACGGCCGTCTCCACCCGGTGCGGGTGGCGATCAGCCACGCGGCTCTCGCCTCGCAGGCGGTGGGGCCGATCGTCAACGACGTGGAGATGTCGTACCGCGGGCGCACCTTCCCCGACGTGGCCGACAAGCTCCTCGACCGGCCGTGGCTCGAACACCAGGAGGTGAGTCCGGCGGATGGCGTCTTGTCGCGGAAACCGTGGTACCGGCCCGACGGCCGCCGGCTCACCTACCGGCAATTGATCAAGAAGGCGTTCCGCGCCGATTGGTGGGCCGAAGCGCCGCAGGGTAGAGCGGTCGCCGACGTGCCGCTGATGCTGCGCGCCGACTGCCCCGACGAGGACCAGCGGATGGGCACGCTCATCGAGGCCAACTTCCCGCTCTTCTGGGGCCTGAGCCTCATGCTCTACCAGTCGACGCTGATCTCCGATGCCTCCCCCTTCGATGCGATGCTCCGGGGTGACGGCAGGCCGGTTGAGGCGCGCTGGGAGGGGCAGTACCGTCAGCTCCTCGCCCCGGTGATCATGGATCGGTTCACCACGCCGGGTGGGCCGCAGCCGCCGGAGCTGAAGACGGGAACCGCGGTGTTCCAACTCGGCTTCCGCACCTTCCTCGCCCGGGGCTGCGTGGAGTGCCACGATGGGCCGCTGTTCAGCGCCATCGCCGAGCGCGACCTGGCGGTCGAGCCGGAGCCCCCCATCGCCAAGACCATCGGCAACACCCTCCTCCCCTTCGCCCAGGCCGATGCGATCGCGATCAACGTCCATCGCTTCCGCATGGCGACGGCCGCGGAGGTGGCCCGGCTGCTGGCGATGGCCGGTGTCGGTACCGTGCCGGGCGATCCCCTCCAACTGGCGCTGTGGGAACAGCTCGAGCCCGCCGACGGTGACATCGGCCGGTTGCGCTGCGCCGTGCGCGAGGTCCTCGGGCGGCAGCCGGCGGGCGTGCCGACCGCCACCGCCGATGCGGTCGCCGACCTGCTCATGACCTACGAGAAGCGGGCCGCCACCAGCACCGGCGGGCGCATTGCCTTCACCGAAGACCAGCGCGTGGCTCTCGCCGAGGAGCTCGTGGCACCGGTGTTCGTCGAGAAAATGCTCATCCCCACGGAACAGAAGCCGCTGGGGGCGGCGGGGCCGATCCCCTTCCTGCGTCCGCGGCTGCCGATCGCCGGCGCCCTCGCCGGCGAGGCCTACGCCTTCTACGACACCGGGTTCTACGCCCTGGGGGTGTCACCGCCCCGCCTCGACCGGGGTGTCGGCGGCTGGGAAGCGATGCGCGACTGCCCGCCAGGGGGTCCGGCGGCGACCGCCCGGGGGGCCGCGCCGCCCGCGGTGGTGCAGGACGAGGAGGTCGTGGAACAGCATCAGGCCGCCAATGGTGCGCGCGGCAGCGCCTACCGGTTTCCGATGGTGGCCGCCGAGGCCGCGGCGAAGGCGGCGGCCGGTTGCGATCCGGGGCCGGTGCCCGAGTGGCCGTTCGACATTTCCTGGAGCCGCAGCGTGTTTCCGCCGGTCTCGGGGATCGCCGACCTGGCGGTGCGGATGCGGCGCAGCGACGTGCATTTCCTCGCCCGCAGCCGCCGCCTGGTGTTCAACGAGGAACCCTTCGGTTACCGGAAGCCGTTCCTCCACGACAACGAGCTGGCCTTCTGGGGGGCGTTCCGCACCCCCACCCTGCGGAACGTCGAGATCACCGCCCCCTACATGCACAACGGCCGGCTCATGGACATCGACGAGGTGATCGAGTTCTACGACGACGGCGGCACGCTCTGGCAGCGGGTCGACACCAATCCCGACAAGCATCCGGCGATGGTCCCCCTCGGACTCACGGAGGCCGAACGGAAGGCGCTGCGGTTCTTCCTCGCCTGCCTCACCGACGCCCGGGTGCGGCACGAGCAGGCGCCGTTCGATCACCCGTCGCTGGTGGTCGTCAACGGCTACGAGTCGGCCGCCGGGCGCATCGGACGCGAGCGGCTGGAGATGGTGCCGGCCACCGGCGCAGCGGGCCTGGACCCGTCGCCGCCGCTGTTTCCCACGGGGCCGTGAGCCGATCGGCCCCTCATTCCGCCGCGGCGCCGTCCCGGGGGGATGAGCCCTCCGCCGGGCCGAGCAGGGCGCGGAACTGCTCCTCGGAGAGGACCGCCACGCCGAGCGACCGCGCCTTGTCGAGCTTGCTGCCGGGCTCGTCGCCGGCCACGAGGTAGTCGGTTTTCTTCGACACGCTGGCCGTTGCCCGTCCCCCTGCGCGCCCGATCGCCGCCTCCGCCTCGTCGCGCGACAGCGTGGCCAGCTTCCCGGTGACCACGAGGACCTTGCCCCGGAGCGGACCGCTGTCCGTGGGCCGTTCGGCTTCCGGGAGATCGAGCTTCACCCCACGGTCGCGCAGCGCCCCCACCATCCTTCGGCCATGCGCGCCTGTCATCCACTCGTGGACGCTGGCCGCGATCACCGGGCCGACCTCCTCCACCGCCGCCAGTTCGTCGATCTCCGCCGCGGCCAGTTTGTCGAGCGAGCCGAAGCGGGCGGCGAGAAGACTCGCCACGCGCGGGCCGACGTGGCGGATGCCCAGGGCGTTGAGGAGGCGGCCCAGACCGCGGTCACGGCTTTTGGCGATCGCGTCGACGAGGTTCCGGGCCGACTTCGTCCCCATCCGTTCCAGCGGTTCGAGCTGCCCGACGGTGAGGGTGTAGAGATCGGCGCAGTCGGCCACGAGGCCCGTGGCCACCAGTTGCTCGACGAGCTTGTCGCCGAGTCCCTCGATGTCCATCGCGCCGCGCGAGGCGAAGAACCGGAGCCGCTCGCGGACCCGTGCCGGGCAGTCGATGTCGGGGCAGCGGATGAACACCCCTTCCGGATCGCGGACGAGCGCCGTGCCGCATTCCGGGCAGGTGGTGGGGGGCTGCCAGGGGGACCGGTGGCCCCGGCGCAGGTGCTTTTCCACGCGCACCACGTGCGGGATCACCTTCCCCGCCTTCTCCACCACCAGCACGTCGCCCTCGCGCACGTCCTTCCGCGCCACCTCGTCGGCGTTGTGGAGGCTCGCCCGGCTCACGGTCGTGCCGGCCAGTTGCACCGGCTCGAGGTCGGCCACCGGCGTGATGGCGCCACCGCGGCCCACCTGGACGCGGATTTTCACCAGCTTCGTCGTGGCCTCGAACTTCTCGAACTTCCACGCGATCGCCCAGCGCGGGCTCTTGGCGGTCGCTCCCAGCCGGCGCTGCTGGGCGAAGGAGTCGACCTTGACGACGAAGCCGTCGACCTCGAAGTCGAGGGCGTGCAGCTCCTCGACAAGGCCGGTGCCGTGCTCGACGAGGGCATCGAGGGAGGCGAACGAGCGTGCGCCCGGGGCCACCGGAATGCCAGCCGCCACCGCCCAGTGCAACAGCCCCGTCTGGCTCTCGACCCCGAGGCCGGTGGCATCGGCGACGCCGTGGCAGAAGAACTGCAGGGGCCGCTGGGCGCATTCGCGCGGATCGAGGAGGCGGATGCTCCCGGCGGCGACGTTGCGCGTGTTGGCAAACGGGGCCTGGCCCCGGGCCGCCTGGCCCTGATTGAGGACGACGAGGTCGGAATTGGCCATGTAGACCTCCCCCCGGACCTCGATCGACGGCGGCGGCGTGTCGAGTGCCAGCCGCAGCGGTACCCCCGGCAGGGTGCGGACATTGTGGGTGATGTCGTCGCCGACGGTGCCGTTGCCGCGGGTGGCGGCCCGGACGAGCAAGCCGGCGTCGTAGCGGAGGGCGACGGCCACCCCGTCGATCTTCAGCTCCAGCACCCAGGCCACCGCCTCGGCCACCCCTCCGTCGCCGGCGAGGAGCTTCTCCACACGCCGCCCCCACGCCAGCAGGTCGGCGGTGTCGTACGTGTTGTCGATGGAGAGCATCGGCACCGCGTGCCGCACCGGGAGCAGTTGGGGAACCGGTTCTCCGCTGACCCGCTGTGTGGGGCTGTCGGCCGTGACGAGGTGCGGATGGGCCGCTTCGATCGCGGCGAGCCGGGCCACGAGGGCGTCGTACTCGCGGTCGGAGATCTCCGGCGCGGCGTCGACGTGGTAGCGCCGATCATGGTGCCGGATCTGGTCGCGGAGCCGGGCGATCTCCGCTGCCGGGCTGCTCACGGCCCGCCGTCCCCAACCTCGGCCAGCTCGGGCGCCGGGGCATCCCGGCGGGCGGTCGTGGAGCACCCGCGCCGCGACTGGCGGCCGAGCCACGAGTCCATGGCGATCGAGCCGGCGGTGCTGATGGCCAGGAGCACCAGTTCCCCGGCGAGGATCGCCGTGCCGTGGCCGGCCATCAGGGTGTCGAAGGTGTGGGTCGCGGCGCGGGCGCTGGGCCGCACCCCGCGGAGCACCGACACACAGTAGCTGGCGGCGGTGAGGGTGAAGGCGATCCCCACGATGCCCAAGAGCACCGTGAACGGATTGGTCCGCGGCCGTGGCATGGCGGTTTTCCCGGGGGTACTGCGCCCGACAGTATAGCCGAGGCTCCCCGGTCAGGCCGCTGCCGTCCGGGGCAGCACGGAGGCGGCCGCAGCCAGCACAGCCGCCGCCTCGATCCCCCCCATGGCGACCGTATCCGTCTTGCGATCGGCCCACGCCGGGCGCAGGTGCGGGGACGGTTCGACGACGGCGTGGCCGGCACCATACGGTCCGTTCCGCGCCGCGGGTACGGGGCCGAACAGTCCCACGCACGGGGTGCCCACCGCCGCCGCCAGATGGAGCGGCCCGGTGTCGCTGGAGACCATGAGCCGCGCCCGGCGGCAGAGTTCACCGAGGTCCTGCAGGCTCGTCGGCGGAGCGAGCACGGCGGCCCCGGCGGCGGCGGCGACGATCCGATCGGCTGCGGCGCGTTCTGCCGGCCCGGCCCACACCACCACGGTGGGCACGCCGTGGCTCGCCCGCAGGCCACGGGCGACGGTGGCGAAGCGCTCCTCGGGCCAGAGCTTCGATGGCCAGCCGGCACCGGGGTTGAGGAGGGCGGGCGCGCCTCCGCATCGGGCCGCGCCCAGCCACTGGTTGACCCGCTCCCGGCTCACCGGCCACCGCGGCATGTCGAACTGCGGCTGGGACACCGTCAGGCCGAGGCCCGCCAGCAGCGCGCAATTCCTCTCGACGACGTGTGGTGCGGTGGCCGGCACGCAGTGGGTGGCGAGGAGCCAGGACCGCTCCCGCGCTTCCGGGGGGGCATGGGCAATCCGCCGCCCCGCGCCGGAGAGCCACGCCGCCAGTCCGCTCTTGAGCAGCCCCTGGAGGTCTAGGGTGACATCGGCCCCGAAGGCGCGCAGGTCGCTTCGCAGGCGGAGGATCGCTGTCGGCGAGCGCGACCACCCGCGCGGCAGGCGGAAGAGATGATCGACCGCCGTGTGACCGGCGAGCACGTCGGCCGCCCGCCCCTCCACCACCCAGCCGATGCGGGCGGCCGGGAAGGCCTTCTTGAGGGCCACGGCGACGGGGATCCCGTGGATCACGTCGCCGATCGCCGAGAGCTTGACGATGACCAGGGAGCGGGGAGGGGACATGGCATCCTGCCGTGACGGACCGCGGGCGAAGCAGCAATCTTGCCGCGTGCCCGGCGGCGTGGGCAAGGCCATTTCGCCGCTGTCAGGTCCCCCCGTCGAGCCCCGCGAGGCTGCACAGCACGTGGCTGGTCACGGCCGGCGGACAGCTCCACACGAGGAAGAAACAGGCTTCGCGGACCAGCCGCTCGGCGGGGTGCCCGCTGACGAATCCCGCCCCCTTGCAGGCCGCAAGCGCCGCCTGGGAGGTCCGCAGGGCGAGGTTCGTGGCGGTGGCACGGAGGCAGTCACGCGGCCCCGGTTCGATCCCGGCCAGCGCCGCCCGGTGGAGATCGGCCTCCACCCCCCCGGCCTCGGCGCGAAACGCCGCGACGATCGCCACCAGATCGGGCCGTCGCTCGGCCTCCGTGGCCAGCAGGTCGAGCGCCCGCTGCGCCGCCCCCAGCGCCAGGGCAATCGTCGCCAGGCCGCCGCTGCGCACCCCACCCGCCGGCGGTGCGATGACGGCCAACGGCCGCACCGCGGTGAGCCCTACCGCGGCCGTCCGGCTGCCCGACAGCGCGAGCAACTCCAGCGGCGGGGCGACGACCACGCCCGGGCTGCCGGTGGCGACGAGGAAGAAACGCTGCGCGCCCGCCTCGTCGATCGCCCCCGTGACCAACGTGTCGCTGCGGTCGGCGCCCGTCACCCAGGGGCACTGGCCATCGATGCGCCAGCCATCCGGACCGAGCGCCGCGCGGACGGCCGCGCTGCCGAGATGCCGCCGGCTGGTCGTGAGCTGCGAGATGCCCACGGTGGTGAAGCGCGTGCCCCCGGCGAGGGCCGGGAGCTCCGCCTGCCGTACCGCGGGCGCGGCGGCGGCGATCAGCCGGCAGGCGGCGGCCCACTGGGAAAGGACCAGCGCCGTGGTCAGGCACCGGCGCGCCACCGCCGTGAGCAGGCCGACGAGCGTGGCCTCGTCAACGCCGCGGCCGCCGGCATCGACCGGGATCCAGGCGCCGAGCACACCGCGCTCGGCGAGGAGGGCCAGGGTCCCGCTGTCCCACGGTCCCGCGACGGCCGTCCGGTCGGCGCGATGGGCGAGGTCGGCTTCCAGGGTGGGGAGGTCGGCCGAGGTGCGAAACATGAGGCTGGCCCACGACGGTCATGACGCCCTGTGACGACCGAGCGCAGGGGTCGAACGGGCTCCATCCGGCCACTATACTGCGTCCCTTCTGGCACGGTTTCCCGCCATCTCCATCCCCCGCCCGGAGTCGAACCATGAGCCAGGAAGACGCGTCCCCACTTGCTCCCGCTGGCACCGTTCGCCACGACCACGACGAATTCGACGTGCAGGTCAGCGGTGGTGGCGGCCCCCAGTCACCGGCGCCGCGCAGCCTCGCCCCGCCGCGCCTCGACGAGATGTCGCCGCAGAGCCTGTACGACAAGTGCCTGGCGCTGGCCCGCAACCTGTGGTGGAGCTGGCACCCCGAGGTGGGGAACATGTTCCGCGAGCTCGACCCCATCCGCTGGCGGCAGCTCGACCACAACCCGATCGCCCTCCTCGCCGAGTTCACTCCGGAGCGCCTGGAGGCCCGCGCGGCGGAGCTGGTGCTCTACAGCCGGATCAACCAGGCTTACCGGCGTCTCAAGGAGTATCTCGCCGCCGGCACCACCTGGAGCAACGTCCATGCCGGCGTGCTCGGGTCGAAGCCGGTGGTGTATTTCTCCGCCGAGTTCGGCATCCACGAGTCGATCCCGATTTATTCCGGCGGCCTCGGCGTCCTTTCCGGTGACCATGTCAAGAGCGCCAGCGGCCTGGGGATCCCGCTGTTGGCGGTGGGGTTGTTCTACGATCAGGGCTATTTCAAGCAGCAGCTCGACATCGATGGGTACCAGCACGAGGAATACCTGCAGAACCGTGTCGACAATCTCCCCATCGAGCCGGCGATCGGGGCCGACGGGCAGCCGATCCAGGTGTCGATCGACACGCGCAGCGGGCCGATCCACGCCAAGGTGTGGAAGATGGCGGTGGGGCGCGTGAACCTCTACCTCCTCGATTCCAACGTCGAGGGCAACAAGCCGGAGGATCGGCAGCTCACCGCCCGCCTCTACGGCGGCGACACCCGGGTGCGGATCCGCCAGGAACTGGTGCTCGGTGTGGGGGGCGTGCGCGCGGTCCGGGCCCTCGGGGTGGTGCCCGGGGTCTACCATCTCAACGAGGGGCACTCGGTGTTCGCCACGCTGGAGGCCGTGCGCGGCCGCGTGGAGCGCGACGGGTATGCCTTCGACGACGCGGTCCGACAGGTGGCCCGGCAGACCGTGTTCACCACCCACACGCCAGTGCCGGCCGGCCACGACCGTTTCGACGGGGGCCTCGTCGAGGAACACCTGGGGCCGATGCGCGACGCCCTGGGCATCTCCCACGAGCAGCTCATGGGCCTGGGGCGGGTCGAGCCCCACAACCACGGCGAGCCGTTCTGCATGACCGTGCTGGGGCTGAAGCTCTCCCGGCGGGCGAATGCCGTCAGCGCCCTGCACGGCCACGTGAGCCGGAAAATGTGGGCCAACCTCTGGCCGTGGCGTGTCGAGGAGGAGGTGCCGATCGGCCACATCACCAACGGCGTCCACGTGCCGAGCTGGTTGTCGTGGCAGATGCTCCAGCTGTACGACCGGCTCTTCCCCGCCAACTGGTTCCGGCGGATGGGGGAGCCCGACGTCTGGCAGCGGATCCACGATTGCGACCCGGGCGAGCTCTGGGAAACCCACTACGCCCTCAAGAACCTCCTCCTCCAGTTCGTGCGCCGCCGCCTGTCGCGGCAGTGCCGGCGGCGCGGCGAGTGCGACGAGGCGGTGGAGATGGCGCGCACGGTGCTCGATCCCAATGTCCTCACCATCGGCTTCGCCCGCCGCTTCGCCACCTACAAGCGGGCCGACCTGGTGCTCTCCGACCTCGACCGGCTCGTGGAGTTGATCAGCGACCCCGACCGGCCGATCCAGATCATCTTCTCCGGCAAGGCCCATCCCGCCGACGAGCCGGGCAAGAACCTCATCCGCCGGATCGCCAACCTGCGCCACGACCCGCGGACGCACGGACGGATCGTGTTCGTCGAGGACTACGACATCAACGTCTGCCGGCACCTCATCCAGGGCGTCGACGTGTGGCTCAACAACCCGCGCCGGCCGCTGGAGGCCTCGGGCACCAGCGGTCAGAAGGTGGTGCTCAACGGCGGGCTCAACTGCTCGATCCTCGATGGCTGGTGGGCCGAGGCGTTCGACGGACACAACGGGTTCGCCATCGGCCGCGGGGAGACCCACGCCAACGACGAGATCACCGACCGCCGCGATGCCGACGCGCTGTTCGCCGTGCTCCGCAAAGAGGTCATCCCGCTGTTCTACGAGCGCGACTCCGACGGGCTGCCGCGGACCTGGATCAAGATGATGATGAACTCGATCAGCTCGCTGGCGTGGCGCTTCAGTTCGCACCGCATGGTGATGGATTACGCCCGGGCGTGCTACGTGCCGGCCGCCGGCGGGGTGTCGTGCGACATGGCCAGTCGCTGACCGGGCCGGAGGGAGCGGGTCGACAGATCACTCGCGGTCGGTGGGGCCCGGCGTGGCGGGCGGCGGCGTCGCGGTTCCCTTGGCCGGCTCGGTCGCCGCGGGCGGGGTGCCCGCTTCCGGGGGCGCGGCCGGCGCAGGGGCAGCCGGCGGCGGCACCGCCGGTGTTCGGGAGAAGGCGATTTCGTCGTCCCACGTCGCCTCGATCGCCCGGGCCGCTGCCACGCCACCGCGCGCCGCCTCGAGGGCCTCGCGGGCCGTGGCCGCCGCCCGCTCGGCATCGGCGAGCGCCGCTGCAGCGGCGACCATGGCGGCCTCCGCGGCTTCGACGCCAGCGCGGGCGGAGGTCTCCGCCGCCGTGGCCTTGGCCACCCCCTCCCGCGCCGCGGCCAAGCGGTCGGCCAGCGGCGCCGGATTGGTGTCGAGTTCGCCGAGGGGCGTGCCGTCGGCTGTCCGGACCATGATCAGCCGGCCGTTGAAGTCGGCCGCGAGGAGGGCAGCGGCGTCGTCGGTGGCGGCCACGCGGAGCCCGATGTCGCTGAGCCCCTCGATCGAGCGCTCGAGGCGGCCCTCGGCCGTCCACAGTTTCACGCGCCGGTCATGCCCGGTGGAGACGAGACGGCCGTCGGCGAGCCAGGCCAAACCCTCGGTCCCGCCGGGGTGGGCATCCCATCCCTTGGCGAGCGTGCCCCCCTTCGTGTCCCAGACCTTGATCGTGCCGTCGCTCGAGCCGCTCGCCACTGCGGCGCCGTCGGGGCGCCACGTGACGACGGTGATGCCTCCCTTGTGGCCGCGGAGCACCGCATGCTCCCGGGCCCCGGCCGATTCCCACAGGAAGAGGTTGCCCGCCCGGTCGCCGCTGGCCAACAGGCGCCCGTCGGGGGAGAACTCCAGGGCCGTCACCCAGTCGGTGTGACGATCGATCTCGGCCTCGACGGCGCCGTCGTCGGTGCGCAGGAGCCGCACCATCCGCGCCGGGCCGCCGAGGGCGACCCAGCGCTGGTCGGCCGAGATGTCGGCCGCCAGGATCTCGTCGAACTCGTTGCCCAGCTCGAGGAGCCGCGTGGCCGTGGCCACGTCCCACACCACCACCCGGCCGCTCTGAGCCGCCACGCCGCCGCCCGCCAGGAGGAGCCGCCCCGATCGGGAGAAACGCAGCGTCTTCGCCACCCCTTCCGGAAACGGCAGCACACCGAGCAACGTCCGGTTGGCGGTGTCGTGGAGGAGCACCTGCCGCCGCCCTCCCACGGCCGCAACGGCACCGTGCGGCGAGGCGGCGAGGGCCGTCACCGAGCCGGCGCGGCGGCTGACGGTGAGTGGTTCCTTGGGAAGCCGCGGGGGGAGCACGGGAGGGCCCTCGGGGCGGACCGCCGCGCCGGCCGCCATGGCCAGGCCCGCCGTCCGTGGCCGGGCGGGAGCCGCGCCGTCGCGTTCCACGGCACCGGCGGCGATCCAGCGCCGGATCAGGTCGAGAGCGTCGGCCGGGATGCGGTCGGCCTCCGGCGGCATCTTCGGCTCGGAGGCATGGCTCACCAGTTGCCAGAGGTACGACGAGTCGGCATCGCCCGGGGCCACCACCTCGCCCGAACTGCCGCCGGCGAGCAGCTGGGCGAACGACGACAGATCGAGCCCCCCGCGCTTCCGGTCGGGGTTGTGGCAGCTGCAGCACTTCTCGCGGAACAGCGGGGCGATGTCGCGCTCGAAGGTCGGCGCGGGAGGATCGGCGGCATGGCCGAGCGCGGCGGCGGCCACGAGGAGCCCGGCGAGGCACAGGGAGGCACGCGGGGGGCGCATCAGTGGTTGAAGACGAATTCGGGGGAGTTGAGCAGGGCCCAGAAGACGTCCTCCAGGGCCTGGCGGGGATCGGGTGCCTGCAGCACCATGGCGATCGTTTCCTGGCGCTCGCGCTCGTTGGGGAGGCGCCCGTAGCAGCGCACGAAGAGCTCGTCGAGGACCGCGGTCGGCGTCATCCCGGCGGTGAGGAGGCGCGGCACGAGTTTGCCCTGGGCGATGCGATCGTTGGCGGCGTCGCCGTTGAGCAGGTGCAGCGCCTGGGAGAGGCTCGGATCCATGCGGACGGCGCAGGTGCACACGTCCTCGCGCGTGGCACGGCCGAAGGTGGTGAGGAAGTAGTTGGTGGTCCGGCCGTCGGCCACCTCCACCGCCCGTCCCCCCTGTGGCAGTCCGGGGAACTTGGTCCGCGTCTCGGTGACCTGGGTGAGCACGTCGAGGAGCACCTCGGCCCGGATCCGCCGCACCGCCGCGTGCGAGAAGTTGGTGTTGTCGAGGGCGTTGGAGGGGTTGGTTTCGCAGGAGCGCTGGTAGGTCTCGGAGAGGAGGATTTCACGGACGAGGCTGCGGAAGTCCCAGCCGGAAGCGGCGAACCGGCGTCCCAACTCGTCGAGGAGCGGGCCATTGGAGGGAGGATTGCTCACCCGGGCATCGTCCGGCTCGTGGACGATGCCGCGGCCGTGGAAGTGGGTCCAGGCGAGGTTGGCGACGTGCTTGGCGAAGTAGGGGTTCTCGGCCGTGGTGATCCACGCCGCCAGTGCCTCGCGGCGGTCGCGGTCGGCCACCCGCGGCACTTCGCCGCCGAGGAACTTCGGGGCCACCGTCTGGCCGGTGACCGGATGCTTCACGTCGCCCGAGCCGGCGTCGTAGATGATCGTCTCGCGCGGGTCGGCGGCACGCTTCCGCCCGATCTGCGGGAAGAAGGCGGCGAAGCCGTAGTAGTCGTCCATCGTCCAGCGGTCGAAGGGATGGTTGTGGCACTGGGCGCACTGGATACGCATCCCGAGGAAGGCCTGGGCGACGTTCTCGGCGAGCTTGAGCGTGTTCCGCTCGAGCTGGAAGTAGTTGGTGGGCGGGTTCTCGAAGGTGCCGCCGGAGGCGGTGAGGAGATCGCGGACCATCTGATCAACCGGCTGGTTGGCGGCGATGCGCTGCTCGAGCCAGTGGTGGTAGAGGATCGCCCCCTTGGGGCTGACGACGTTGTTCTGCGAGCGGATCTGGAGCATGTCGGCCCACTTCATCACCCACAGGTCGACGAACTCTTCCCGGGTGAGGAGCCGATCGACGAGGCGCGCCCGCTTGTCGGCCGAGGTGTCGGCGAGGAACGCCTCCCGCTCCGCCGCCGTGGGGAGCAGGCCGACCACGTCGAGCATGACGCGGCGGAGGAATGTGGCGTCGTCGCACACCGCTGACGGAGTGATCCGCAGGGCCGCCAGCTTGGCATCGACGAGATCGTCGATCCAGTTGCCGCCCGGCGTGCCACCCGCGGACGCCGTCGTCGGCCCGAGGCCGGTCGGGATCACCACCACCGGCACCCCCACGGTGATCGTGTCGTAGCGAGCCATGATGAAGGCCTCGCCCCGGTCGCCGCTGGTGATCCGGCCGTCCACGCTCACCTTCGCCGACTGATCGTTGTTGGAGCCGTACCAGACCAGGTCGGTGACGTCGCGGTCGGTGCCGTCGGCGAACCGGGCGACGGCGACCAGTCGCTGGGTGGCCGCCGCGCCCTCGAGGAGGGCCTGTGGCGGGTGGAGGTCGAGGCCCACGAGGCGCGGCACCGCGGTGGGGTCGTCGGGGGCGCCCGCGGCGATCCAGTCGACGAGCGTCCTCGCCAGGAGGCTGTCGGCGGTGAACCGTTTGCCACCGGTGTGGGGCGCCGTGCCCACCGCCTTCCGCACCAGCAGGCTCTCCTCCGGGTTGGCCAGGTCGATGCGCCGCCCGGGGAGCTCCCGGGTGATGCGCTGGTAGTCGCCGGCGGGGTCGAAGCCGAAGAGCGACAGCCGGAAACCGTCCTTGCCGCGGGCCGCGCCGTGGCAACTGCCCATGTTGCAGCCACCGCGGGCGAAGACCGGCATCACGTCGAGCCGGAAGGAGAGGGGCGGGTCGGAGGTGGCCGACACCACCACCAGCGGAATCTCCACCGTCCGCCCGCCATGGCTGATGCGGACGAGCCCTTCGCCATCGGCCAGGGGCCGGAACAGGAGACCTCCGTCGAGCGCCTCGACGGCGGCCAGCTGCGGGGCGAGGAGCGTGCACGCGGCGCGGTCGGTGACGTCGCGCGTGCGGCCGTCGGCGAGCGTCTCCTGGACGATGACGCGCTGCCGGTCGCGCGCCGAGTCGAGGCGCACTCCCGGCGGGTAGGCATGCAGTGCCACCACCTCGTCGGCGGGGGCAGCGGCGCGCGCCACGGCGGCCGACAGGATCGACGCGAGGAGCAGGAGGCGCGTCATGGGTTCGATCCCCCGAGGGCAGCCGTTTGCAGCGGCCGGTCGATCCGCAGTTGTGTGGCCGGCATCCGATGGACGACGAAGTGGTTGCCGAGCGGTACCTCGACCTGGAAGAAGATGTTGTCGTGCTTGCCGGGCGGGGCCTTGGGCCCGACTTTGATCGGCACCACCAGTTCGGTGGCGCCGGCGGCCAGTTCGGCGTCGGCCGCTTCGACGCCGGCCGGGAGCCCCAGCACCTTGACGCGGGCGGTGCCGGCGAACGCCGCCGGCTTGGTGAGCGTGCCCACCAGCCGGGTGTCGGTCCCCACCTCGGCCGTGATCCGGGCCACGGTCATCTCCACCATCGGCTCCACGACGCGGATCCGCACCGGTCGGCTGCACACGACAGTGCCCTCTTCGCGCCCGCGAAGCAAGCCCGTGACCACCACCGGCCACTCGCGCGGCGCCGCGTCGGCCTTCGCATTGAGCGTGAACGAGGCCTGCGTCGCACCGTCGGCCACGTCGACGTCGGTTTGGGCGGTGATCCCTGGCGGCTTGAAGAGGAAGCCGAGGCGGACCTTGCCCGTGGCCCCATCCCCGCGCCGGACCTGCACGGCGAGGTCGAGCGATCCGCCGCGCACCAGCGGCACCACCGGGTCTTCGACGTCGACATGCAGGGGGGCCGGTTGCACGACCGCCACCGGCAGCCGGTCGGACACACTCGTCCGGTAAACCGAGTTGTTGGGCAGGCCGAACACGAGCGCCGTCGTCTGCCGCAGGCCGCCGAGAGGTTGGCCGGCGGCGACGTTTGTCGCAGCTCCCGTGGTGGCTTCGTGCGCCTGGCAGGCCAAGCGAGCCAGTCCTGTGGACTCGGCTGCTCCCGTGGGGGCCTCGAGCACGAGGAGAGTGGCGCTGGCGCCCGTCGCCACCGGGGCCACCGTGGCCTGCACGCCCGGGGGCAGATCGAGGCAGGCGACGTCGACGTCACCGGAAAACTCACTCCGCGCCGCGTTGAGCAGCAGGGCTGTGCGGTTGCCGCGGGGGACCACCCCGACAAGGCGGTCCTGGGTGTTGTTGCGCCCCGGCGGGATCGACACCTGCACCTCGGGGAGCACAGGTTCCACCTCCAGCCACCAGACGAAGTCGTCGCCACCGCGCCGCTGGTGGTCGGACACGCGGAGGAGGAACGACCCGTTGTCGGGGGTCGTCACCTTGAGCGTGGCGTCGGGGCTGTCGCCGTCGTCGTTGGAGGTGATCCGGGCGCGCCTCGTATCGTCTTGGTGGGCCGCCACCACCAGGTCGACGGGCGCTCCCACACGCCGGCCGAAGGAGCGCACATGCCAGGCCGTGCCGCGCGGTGCCGCGACGCGCACCCAGTCGACGTCGCCGGGGGTGGCGAGCACCCCGACCAGCGCCGCCGGAGCGCTCGTCGCGGTGGGCTGCGCGGGATCGTCGTTGGGCTCGGCCTCGCGGACCACCGGCAGCGACGACACCCGCAGGGGCACGCCCACGGGGCCGACCACGCCGTCCTTCACCGGCAACACGTCGGCCAACCCGGCGTCGATGCTTGCCGCGGTGGGCACCCTCACGCGCGCGGTGAACGGGCCGGACGGGTCACCGAGCCACGTCACGTCGAGTTCGGAGCCCGGGGCCCCGCCGGGGGGCCAGGCCACGTGCGGCACGGGAAACCCGCCCACGTGGAGCAGGTAGACGCAGCCGTCGTTGCCGCCGTAGGCGCTCTCGCGCACCCGGAGAAAATAGTCGCCGTCGGCCGGCGCGGTGACGGCGAGCATCGTGTCCTGGGCGAGGAGGGGATGATCGTCGCGCTCGGCGATCACCTCACCGGCGGCGGTGACGATCTCCAGGTGCGGGTCGAACATCTCCTGGTCGAGGCGCACCGCATCGACCGCCACGGCGATCCGGTCGCCGGCCCGGGCACGGACCCGGAACATGTCGACATCCTCGGCGGTGATCACCCCCGCCACCGTCCGGCCGGGGCCCGTCAGCGGGACGTCGCCCGCCGTGGCGAGATCGTTGTTGGGCTCCTGCTCGGCCATCTGCTCGAGCACCCCGACGCGGAACATCCGCAGTTCCGACAGCCCCTCCGCGGTGCGCACGCGGAGGCGGTGGTTGCCCGGCGGGCACGCGGCGGGGATCTCGACCCGGGCCCGAACGCGGTTACCGTCGACGTTGGCGACTTCGAGCACCCGGATGGTGCCGGTCTCGAAGAACAGTTCGCGGACCTCGGCCAGCGACCGGCCGGAGAGCACGATCTCCACGGTGCTGCCCTGCTGACCGCCACCGGGGAACACGCGGTCGATCGTCGGCGCGGCCCAGACGGGCGTGGCCACGAGCAGGCCCGCGAGTAGCCCACCCACGCCAAAGAGCAGGGAGCCGGCGCGGGGGCGGAATCCCCGGGCGCGAGTCGGGGGGCGACAGTGGCTCGTCACGCGATCCTCCGGAAAGGAACCCGCCGGGGCACGAGGCCCCTGCCACGCTCGGGGCCGGGGCGGGATCGGGTGCGGCTGGGGCACGGGTCAGGCCAGCAGGTCCTTGCGGACGGTGCCGCCGTCGACGATCTCGATCGGCCGATTACCGGGGGCCATCAGTTCCTTCTCGGCCACGATGCCCAGGCAGTGGTACACCGTCGTGGCCAGGTCCTCGATCGACAGCGGCTTGTCGGCGGGCTCGGCGGCGATGGCATCGGAACTGCCGTAGATCTGGCCGGCGCGGATCCCGCCCCCGGCCAGCACCACGCTGAACACCTTCGGCCAGTGGTCGCGGCCGGCGTCGTTGTTGATTTTCGGGGTCCGCCCGAACTCGCTCGACACCATCACGAGCGTCGAGGCCAGGAGCCCCCGCTGCTCGAGATCGGTGACGAGGGCCGCGAACGCCTGGTCGAACGGCGGCAGGGTGCGCGTGATGTTGTCGCGGATCTTCTGGTGCATGTCCCAGCCGCCGTACGACAGCGTGACGAAGCGGACCCCCGCCTCCACCAGCCGCCGTGCCAGCAGCATCCGCTGCCCGGCCTGGTTGCGGCCGTAGCTGTCGCGGACCGCCGCCGGTTCGGCGGCGATGTCGAAGGCGCCGCGCGCCTCGTCGGAACTGACCAGCGCGTAGGCCCGCTGGTAGAAGGAATCCATCGCGGCGAGGTTCTCGGAATCCTCGAGCCGCTGGAAATGGCGGCCGACGACGTCGCGGAGGCGCTGCCGGGTGGCGAAGCGGGCGCCGTCGACGCCGCCCGGCAGGGCCAGGTCGCGGACCTTGAACCCCTCGTCGGCCGGATCGGACCCGATGGAGAACGGGCCGTAGCCACTGCCGAGGTAGCCGGCACCGGCATCGGGGGCCGGCAGACGCGGGATGCAGACGTACGGGGGCAGGTCGGCACGGGGGCCCAGTTCGTGGGAGACCACGCTCCCCAGGCTGGGGAAGGTGAGGGCCGGGCTGGGACGGTACCCGGTGAACATGTTGTGCGTGCCGCGCTCGTGCGCCGCCTCGCCGTGGGTCATCGACCGGATCACGGTGAGCCGGTCGGCGATCTTGGCGGTGCGGGCGAGCTGCTCGTTGAACTGCACGCCCGGCAGGGCGGTGTCGATGGCGGCCATGTCGCCGCGGTATTCCACCGGCGCCAGCGGCTTGGGGTCGAACGTCTCCTGCTGGGCCCAGCCGCCGGGGAGCCAGATGTGGATGACGCTCTTCGCGGTGCCCTCGAAGTGGTGGAACGACTTGGCGTCGGCCCGGGCTGCCTGCAGCTTCAGGTACGACCCGAGGGACAGCCCCAACCCGCCGAGGGCCCCCACCTGGAGAAACTCACGCCGGCCGCTCATCTGCCTGTCTCCCCGGGGAAAACGTCGAGCACGACGACCCCGTAATGTAAATCCGATCCACTACTGAAAGGAGGTGCACCAGTGGGTGGAATCGGTCGGCGATCGCGGTTTTCGGGCGATATACGCGGGCTGTACGCGGCCTTCGGCCGCGACGTGCGGCGGCGACGTGCGGCCGCGCGGTTTGGTCAAGCCGTGCGGTCAAGCAGGGCGGTCACGGTGTAAGGTAGCGACCCCGGGTGCTCCAGGGCAGCAGGATGACCCCCCAGGCTCCACGGCGCGACGTGCCGACATGATGAGGGTGATCGCCGCGACGGTGCGGCCGGGGCGCGCGGCCGTGTTCGGATCGCACGCTCGCGGGACGGCGGCCGCCGTTTCCGTCTTCGGAACGGACCGTCGATCGGGGTTCGGCGTATCGGGAACGGAATGCTCGCGGATGCACTGAAACCCCGTGTCGTCGACCAAACCGCTTGAAACAATCCAGCGCCCCCGCGCGGACCGCGTCCCCGGAGTTCCGTCATGCTCAGTAAGTTGAGGTATGTCTTCACGTGTGCTTCCAAGATGCGCGATCGGCGACGGTCTGACCTGTCCATCCTGCGGGAGTGTTGGCTCGACCCTCGTGGCTCGAAAGTCCCTGGTCACGGCACTGAGGCGATGCGGCGAATGCAAGTTGATGTTTCGCACGCCCACGACGACCGCCGAGGAAAACAGGGTTTTTTGTCGGGACCTCTATTCCCAGGGTTCCGTGACGGACATGCCCGATGACGAGCGGTTGAAGTCGCTCATGGACTCGGGTTTTGCAGGCCGCGATCGGGACTTCAGCCCGTATGTGAAGGTGCTGGGGGCCCTCGGTGTGAAGCCGGGCGCGAGGATCCTGGACTTCGGCTGTTCGTGGGGCTACGGCAGTTGGCAGTTGCAAAGAAGCGGGTTCGAGGTGGACGCCTTCGAGATCTCCGAGTCGCGATGCCGCTTCGCGCGTGAAAAACTGGGAGTCAATGCCTCCGACCGGATCGGCTCGATACCCGAAGGGAAATACGACGTTTTTTTCTCGGCACACGTGCTCGAGCATGTGCCGTCGGTTTCGTCGGCGATCGACCTCGCGCGGGCGAAAGTCGTGAGGGGCGGATTGTTCGTCGCCTTCACGGCGAATGGTTCCGAGGGCAATCGTCGTCGCGATCCGGTTGGTTGGGCTCGCTTGTGGGGACTGAATCACCCCAATTTCTTGGACGACGTCTCCTACCGCCACGTGTTTTCCGACATGCTGTTGGCGAGCGGTCCGTACGACCACGAGCTCCTCGCGGATGCATGGCATCGCAGTGGCGTTCGAAGTCTGCCACTCGACGGCTATGAACTCTTGGCCGTCACGCGGATGGAGGGGTGACCGGATCGGACTCCCCGGGGCCTCACGCCCGCTGGAGGGCTTCGACCGAGTTCACGTGGATCAGGCTGCAGTGCACGACACGGTCGGCGTCGGGATAAGTCACGACGACCTTCGACTTGGTGAGGGCCACGCACTCCGGGTGAAGCACCTCGTGCACCTCACCATTCGAGAGACGGATGACGAAGGGCTCGAACGGCTCGCGGCGGATGAAATCGCGGATGGTTTCCATCGTCATGGGGAGGCCTGCCTCGGGGTGTACGTCGGTTCATTCTCCGGGAGTCGACAGGGGCTGTCAACGAACCCGGCCTCAGTTGAGGAAGTGCAGCCGAGGAAGCGCAGCCGGGGAGCCACACCGCGTCGTCAGGGGGCCGCCACGCTGCTGGTGGATGCCGGCCGTGCGCGATGTGCTGCGTGGTGTCAGAGGTGGCCCTTCCCCAGCACCGTCAGTCCTCGTCGCCGAGCGTGCGCCGGCGGCGGAGGAAGTGGTGGTAGTGCTGCGCGAAGCGGTGGGCTTCGTCGCGGACGTATTCCAGCAACCGCAGCGAGTAGGCATCGCGCGACAGCCGCAGCGGCTCCGACCGGCCCGGGAGGAACACCTCCTCCTCCCGCTTGGCGAGCGAAATCACGCACGGGGCCTCGATCCCCAGCGATTCCAGCGCGTCGAGGGCCGCGGAGAGCTGCCCCTTGCCGCCGTCGACGAGGAACAGGTCGGGGAGCGCCGCCCCCTCGCGGACGAGGCGTGAAAAGCGCCGCGCCACGACTTCGTGGATGCTCTTGAAGTCGTCGATCCCGTCCACCGAGCGGATCCGGTAGCGCTTGTAGCCCGGTTTGAAGGGGAGCCCGTCGATGAACTGCACGAGGCTTGCCACCGTCTCGTTGCCGTGGAGGTGGGCGATGTCGACCCCCTCGATGATCCGCGGTGGCGCCGGCAGGCCGAGCACCTTGGCCAGCCCGGCGAGCCCCTTCTTCGGATCGACGAGGAACACCTCGGGCTGCACGTGGTCCTCGAGGTCGCCGCGCTGGTCGAGCGTCTCGAGCAGCTTGATCTCGTCGCGGAGGCGCGCCGCGCGCTCGAACTCGAGTCGGCCCGAGGCCTCGAGCATCTCCTGTCGCATCTCCTCCAGGAGCCGGCCGCGCCCCCCTTCGAGGAACGTCTTGAGGCGGTTGATGTCGCGCCGGTAGTCCTCCTTCGAGATCCGCAGGTTGCAGGGGGCGGTGCACTGCCCGATCGAGGCCAGCAGGCAGGGGCGGAACCAGCGCCACTGCGGGTCGTCGGTGTCGATGTCGAGGGTGCAGGTGCGGAACTTGAAGATCCGCTGGAGGACGACGATCGCCCCGCGGAGGCTCCCGGCGCTGGTGAAGGGGCCGTAGAGCTTGACTCCCTTCTGCCGCGGTGTCCGCGTGAACTCCACGCGCGGATAGTCCTCGTGGGTCGTGATTTGCAGGTAGGGAAAGGTCTTGTCGTCCTTGAGGTCGGAATTGAACCGCGGCTGCACGTCCTTGATGAGCCGGCTTTCCAGCAGCAGGGCATCGACCTCGCTGGCCGCCTCGAGGAAGTCGGCGTCGCGGATCTCACGCACCAGGTCGGCCGTCCGCCGGTCGATCTCCGCAGCTTTGAGGAAGTAGCTGCCCGCCCGGCTGCGCAGGTTCTTCGCCTTGCCGACGTAGATCACCCGGCCGACGGCATCCTTGAACAGGTACACCCCGGGGGTCTGCGGAAACGCACGGACCTTCGCGGCCGCCACCCCGAAGCCGATCTCCGGGTCGTCGGTGCCGGTGTCGGCCGGGGTGGTCTCGCGGTCATTCGGGACGGGCGCGGTCATGCGGCCCATCCTACCCCCGGGGCCTGCGGCACCCGGCGGGTCGCGGGCCGGCAACGCGGCTCGCGCGACGGCGGGTGGCGGCGGCAGGGAAGTTCCCGCGTGGCGTCCGGTGTCGGTCGAGGCGGAAGCGCGACCACACGCCCGGGGTGCTACATTGAGTGGCTTGGTGTGCCATGCGGGCCCAAGCGGCCTGCAGGGTGGTCTCCCCCAGGTTTCCCATCAGGCGATCGAGGCATCGTCATGGAACATCCCCACGATCCCGACAAGGCCACGCCGGAATCGGGAGCGACCCGCGCCGAGGACACCCCCCGGCCGGAAGTGGCGGCGCAGGTCGGCCCCGGCACACGCGCCAGCGAGGCGACGACCCCGATCGGTCGCGGCGGGGACACCACTCGGGCCGACCCGGAGCCGGTTCCGCCGCCTGTGACCGCGCCCGCCGCCGACGCGACGCAGGCCTGTGGTCCCGGTGGAGCCACGCTGCCGATCACGCCCGGCGCGGCCCCGCCGCTCCCCGTGCCCGAAGCCGACGTCACCGTGCCCGTTCCGGCCGCTCCGGTCACCGTGCCGATCCCGCGCCAGTCGAGCGCCGACACGATTCCTGTCGGGCGCGGTGCCGCGCAGCCACCCGTCGGTGGCGAGCCGGTGCTGCCGTCACCACCCCCGCCGCGCCGGCCGAACCCCACCTATCCCTACCAGGAGCACGACGAGGTCCTTCCCGGGTACCGGCTGTTGAATCGGCTGGGCAAGGGGGGCTTCGGGGAGGTGTGGAAAGCCCGGGGCCCCGGGGGCACGGAGGTGGCGATCAAGGTGCTGGCCGACCTCGATTCCTCCACCGGCCTGAAGGAGTACCGGTCGCTGCAGCGGATCAAGCTCATCCGTCATCCGCACATCGTGCCGCTGCACGGCGTGTGGCTGAAGAACCGGGACGGCCACGTGCTCTCCACCGACGAGGCGGACGTCTTCGAACACAACCTCACCAAAGCGCCGACCGCTTCGCTGTCGAGCACGGGGGCATCGCTGGAACTGGTCATGGCGATGGGGCTCGGCGACGGGACCCTCGATTCGCGCCTCAAGGAGGCCGGCGGCGAGGGGCTACCGACGAAGGTCGTCCTCGAGTGGATGATGCAGGCCGCCCGGGCGATCGACTACCTCAACGATCCACGGAAGCGGCCGGGTTCCGACGCCCAGCCGATCCAGCACTGCGACATCAAGCCGCAGAACATCCTCCTCGTGGCGTCCACCGTCCAGTTGTGCGATCTGGGGCTGGCCCGGATCCAGGACTCGCACACGCGCGAGGTGTATGCCAGCAGGCCGTGGGCCGCGCCGGAGATGCTGTACGGCGACACGGCGGCGACGAGCGACCAGTACTCCCTGGCGGTCGTCTACGTCCAGCTGCGCACCGGCCGGCTGCCGTACCCCTATGGTCCGGACGGCCATCCCCTTGTGCGGCAGATCGACCACGCGAAGCGCACCGGGGAATACGACCTCTCCGCGGTGACGCCGGCCGAGGCGAAGGTCCTGCGGATGGCCCTCCATCACGAGCCCGCCAAGCGCTACCAGAGCTGCGACGAGTTCGTGAAGTCCCTGATGCAGGCGACGCGCACCAAGAAGGAAGGCGCGCGGCAGACCTCGGCGAGTCAACCTGGCACCCGCAGGGAATCCGGGTCGACTGTCCCCACCACCGTGGAACCGGGGGCGAGGCCGGCGGCGTTCACGCCGGCTGCGATGCGCGTGCAGTCGCCGTGGGCCCTGGCCGGCATTGGCGGCGGGTTGGCCGCGCTGGGGGCGGCGTTCGGACTGTTCCCCGGCACGCCGCCCGTCCCCGCGGTCGACGCGCCGAAGCCGGCGCCGGCCACGGTTCAGGAGGCGGGGGGTGCGGGCGCCCGCGAAGACGTGATGCAGACGGGTGTGCGGCTCGTCGAGCGCTTCACCCTCGCCGAGGGGGCCCGGAACCTCTCCGTGACCATCGAGTCGCTGAAGGCACTGGAGCGCTGGTTCACGACCCACCCCGATCTCCAGATCCCCAACGACAAGACCGGTGAGAAGGTCACCTTCGGCGAAGCGAAGAACTCGCTCGCCTGGTACATCGGCTGCGATCCGGGGGCGGACAAGGCGGCGAAGGAGTTCGCGCGTTTCCTCGCCGAAGAGTCTGTGCGCGTGGCCTTGCCTGACGCCAAGGCCAACGCCCTCGACACGCTCGCGGTCGTGGCCGCCCGCTCTGGCGACTGGGAGACGGCGATCCGATCGGTCGAGGACGCGATCAAGGTTTCACCCAATCCCGCCTACCGGAAGCGCCTGGAGCACTTCCGCCGTCACCAGACGTGGGACGATCCGTGGTCGGAGTGAGGACTGGTCACCCGGTCGGGGCGCGCCGCGTCCACCGCCACGCTGCTGACCACCTTGCTGCTGACCACCCCGCTGGGGGCCCATCCCCGGCCGACCACCGCGCGGTTGTCCACCGCGCTGCTGTCCGCCTTGCTGCTGGCCGCCACGGGGGCGCGAGGCGGCAGGATCGTACGCCGGGTTCGGATCGGTGGGAAGGAAGGCTCCCGTGCGCTGCTGCCACTGGTGAAGGGCGGCGGTCAGCGCCGCCGCGTCGCGGGGCCGTTCCGCCGCGAGGTCGCGGCTCTCCGAAGGATCGGCGGCGAGGTCGTAGAGCTCGCGGCGTCCCCCGTCCTCGAAGAACTCGAGGAGCTTCAGGTTGCCGTCGCGGATGGCGCTGGCCGGTGGTGCGCCACCGATGTAGCAGGGGAAGTGCCAGAATAACGGGCGCGGCGGGAGCGTGCCGCCGGTCAGCAGGGGCACCAGGCTCTGGCCGTCGAGTGTGTGGCCCGCTGGGGCGGCGGCCCCGGCCAGGGCGAGCACGGTCGGATAGATGTCGATGCTCGAAACTGGATCGTCGCAGCGCCGGCCACTGCGGATCCCCGGTCCGGCGATCACCAGGGGCACGCGGATGCCGCCCTCGTAGAGTTGCCCCTTGGCGCCGCGGAGCGGCGCCACGTACTCGCGGGTGCCGCCGTTGTCGGAGGTGAAGATCACCACCGTCCGGTCGGCGAGTCCAAGCCGCTCGATCGCGTCGAGGACGCGGCCGATGGCGGCGTCGACATCCTCCACGGTGGCGGCGAGGGCCGGGTCGGCCCCCGTTTCGCCGGCCGGTGGCCGGCGGTCGCGCCATCGGGCCAGGGTTTCGGGCCGGGGGGCGAGTGGGGCATGCACCGCGTGATCGGCGAAGTAGACGAAGAACGGCCGGCTGCGGTTCTGCTCCATGAAGCCGATCGCCTCGTCGGCGAGGCGATCGGAAAGGAACCGGCCGGTGTCGTCGAGATAGGCGTCTTTCGCGAAGCCGATCGACTCCGGGAAGGTCACATGGCTGAAGCCCTGCCCTTCGGGCGTGGTGGGGCCACGGCGACCCCTCCCCAGATTCCACATTCCGAGGAAGGCACTGGCGTAGCCGCGGCCGGCGAGGGCTTCGGGCAGGGTCACCACCCCGGTCGGCATGTCGGCGAGGCTATCGGCCGCCATCAGCTTGTGCCAGGGGGAACCACGCGGTTGGCGCGGATCGACGACCGTGTACACGCCGTGCCGCGGCGTCCACTGCCCCGACAGCAGGCAGGCGCGCGTGGGCGCACAGTTGGGGGCGCTGGCGTAGGCCTGGGTGAACACGACGCCGCGGGCGGCGAGCCGGTCGAGCTGCGGCGAGGCGACGAAGCGGTTGCCCATGAAGCCCACGTCCCGCCACCCCATGTCGTCCATGAGGAACAGCACCACGTTCGGCGGGCGCGTGTCGACGGCGCCGACAGCGCTCGTCGCCAGGAGGCACGCCACGAGGGCGGCGACCGGGATGTTCGGCCACCTGGTCATCGTTGGCTCCCGCGCTGTGCCACCACGTCGAGGGTGCCGGAGGCGAGGGTGATCCCGTCGATCGCCCGCAGCAATTCGTCCCGGCTGCCGCCGCCGGGGAGGCGGGGGATTTCCCGCAGGGCATACACGGTGAGGTGGTAGGTCTTGGGGCCGGGGCCCTGGGAGCAGGGGGGATCGTAGGCCGCCTGCTTGCGGTCGTTGTGGCCGAGGCTGCCGATGTCCCGCGCGTTCCGCGGCAGTTCGTGGACCGTGGCGGGGATCCCGTGCACCACCCAGTACGACTTCACCCGGTCGGGCGCCTCATGCCACAGCGTCACGGCATAGCACCGCGTGCCGGCGGGGCCGGCCGTCCAGCGCACCGGGGGTGAGACCTTGTCGCCGTCGCAGGTGAACTCGACCGGGAGGCGGCCGTCGGCTCCCACCGCGGGGCTGGTCACGGTCAGGCTGGCGCCGGCGGCCTCGGGCGGGGCCGGTCGTCCCGTGCCGGTGGCGGCCGAGTCGCGCCCCTGCGGACGCCCCTGGTCGCGCGGGGGCGGTGGCCGGTCGGGCGGGGCGCTGCCCCGGCCCGCACCAGCGCCCTGGGCGGCCCCGTTGCGGGGTGGCGGCGGACCATCCCCCGGGCCGCGGCCGGGACCACGTCCGCGCTGGTCACGCGGCGGGCGCTGCCCATCACGCGGCGGTCCCTGCCCCGGGCCGCGCCCCCGCGGCCTGGCCTCCTCGGTGGTGGTGCGGCCCTGCGGGTCGGTGGAGCGGAAGCTCACGCCACCATCGGGAGCGAGCGTGTACTCGACAGTGCCCTTCCTGCCGTTGACCTCGTAGGTGAGTCGTCGGGCGGTGGGGGAGGTGAACTCGAAGCCCACGATCTTCGCCCCTGGCAGCGGCGGCAGGGCCTCGCGCACCCCCTGGGCCCGGGGCTGGGGATCGACCTGACCGTCGCGCTCGGTGACCTCCCCGTGGAAGGCGCCGATGAGGTACGGATACTTCATGGCCGCGTGGTAGTGGTAGCCGATGACCGGGTCGTCGTGGCCATGGCACGCGTCGAGCGGACGCACCGGGGAACCGTCCGGTTCCGTGAGGCCGTACACCGGATACCCGTCGAGTGCCCAGGCGACCGGCTTCCCCTTGCCGACCACCTGCTCCAGGTGGAGCGGGGCGACGTGGTAGTGGTAGTCGTCGGCCCGCCCACAGTGACCGCCGTACTCGTCGAGCTCGCCGATGGCCAAGGCATCGTCGCCGCGGTTGTTGAGCGGATTGAAGATCGGGATCCCGTTGACGGCCACGGCGATCGCCCCGCGGAGGAACCTGTCGCGCGTCGAAGCCGGGCTCGCCGCCGGAACCGGATGGAGCGGGATCCGCCAGGCATTGTCGCCGGTGTAGGGCTGCGGCAGCGGCACCTGCTGCTGCCAGGAGCGGATCCCGACCATCAGCGGATGGTCGGGGATGCCGTTGCCCTCCACGAAGAAGAAGCGCTCGTCACTGCGCGTGGTGATGGCGCGGCGGTCGACGAACGGCGCGAACGCGGCGGCGATGGCGGAGTCGGCCGCCTCCCGCCGCGCCGATACCAACCGGATGGTCGGCCCCGCGTCGGTCGTGGTCGCAGCAGCGGCCCGGGCAGCACGCCGGGCGGCGAAGGGATCGGGCCGGTCGGTTTCCCCGTGGCCCCCGGGATGGGCAGGCGCGCGGCCCGTGGCGAGGGTCATCGCCCCGAGGACGATGGCACCGATCGCGAACCGAATTTTTTGCATCATGGCGCTCCCTTTCCCTTCCCGTTGCCCTCGGCACCGCCGCCATTCGGCCCCCGCCGGCCGCCTTGTTTCCGTGGCGGCGGCGGAGCCGCGGGATCGAAGTCGCGATTCGGTGTGGGCATGCGGGCATCGACCGCGGCGAGGTAGCGGTCGAGGCGCTGTCGCAGGTCGCGCGCGACGTCAGGGCGGGCCGGGGCGAGGTCCTGCCGTTCTCCCGGGTCGCGCGCGAGGTCGAAGAGTTTCATCGAGCCGTCCTCGAAGAACTCCATCAGCTTCATGTCGCCGACGCGGATCGCCGCATGGGGCGTGTGCCCACTTTGGTAGTGGGGGAAGTGGAATACCAGGCCGTCGAGGCGGCGCGACACGGTGCCGGTGCCGCCCTGGGCGAGGAGCGTGGCGATGCTGCCCCCTTCCAGCCCGGCCGGGAGCTGCTCGGCCGGCACCCCGGCCCACTGGCAGAACGTGGGGAACAGATCCCACCCCACCACCGGCACGCGACAGAACGAATCGGGTTTCACCCCGGGACCGCGGACGATGAAGGGCACGCGGATGCCCCCTTCCCACACCGAACCCTTGCCGCCGGTGAGGCCGACACGGCGGCCACCGCCGCCACCGCTCCCGTTGTCGGAGGTGTAGATCACGAACGTGGTGCCGGCCAGCCCGAGACGGTCGATGGCATCGAGCACGCGCCCGACGCCGGTATCGAGATCCTCGGTGATCGCCGCGCGTTCCACCTGCCGGGTCGCGCCGGCGGCGGCATACTTCCGCTTCGACGCCTCGAGAGCATTTTCCGGGGCGTGAAGGGCATGCCACGAGAGCTGCACGTAGAACGGCTGCCGCGCGTCGCGCGCCTTCCGCATGAACACCTCGGCACGCTCGGCCATGCCGAAGATGTCGACCGGGTTGGGGTCGGTGAACCGGTAGGCCTGCTCGTTGCCCACGTCGCCGTCGTGTTCGTCGTAGCCATTGGCATCGGGGCCGCCGCCGCCGATGTGCCACTTGCCGTAGTGCGCCGTGGCATAGCCCGCCCGGCGGAGCACGTCGCCGACGGTGACCGCGGTAGCGGGGATGTCGCGGATGTCGCGCGGCTCGATGAGACGATGGCCGGTCTCGGGGGGCGCCGCCTTCGTCCAGTGGAGGGCGGCGGGAGTCCGCCCGCACTGGATGCTGATCCGCGACGGGGAGCAGACCGGGGCCGGCGCGTAGGCGTCGGTGAAGCGCATCCCCTGGTGGGCGAAAGCCTCCAGACGCGGTGTCTGGAAGAGGGTGCTCCGCGATCCGTCGATGCCGGGGGCCATGGCGACCGACAGGCCGTCCCAGCCCTGGTCGTCGGCGAGCATGAAGACGATGTTGGGCCGATCGGGCGGGGCGGCGACCGCGCTCGATCCTCCCGCCGACACGCTGCCCGGTCCACCAGCCAGGAGGAGGAGCCCCGCGCCCCACAGGCGCCACTTCACGATGCCCATCGGTGCTGTGCTCCCCGGAACGGTGCGCGCCGTCGTGACGCTCGCTTTCCCGACGTTCATCGGGTCGGTCCCCCTTCCGCGGCACCTGGGCGCTGCCCACCGCCACCAGGGCCGCTGCCTGGCCGGCCGCCCGGGCCGCCACCCGGCCGTCCACCAGGTCGTCCGCCACCACCTCCCGGTCCACCTCCCGGCCGCCGCGGACCCCCCTCGGGCACCACGTCGTTGAGGCCGCGGAAGTCGGTCCGCGTCCGGCCGTCGGGCGGGGCGTTCACCACTTTGCGGAACAGGACGACGTTGTCGAGCTCGAGGTCGTCGCTCCAGATGAACTTCGCGCCGCTGAAGTCGGTGTCGTAGTAGGGCTGCTTGGGGCCGATCTGCTCCTCGGTGTACTCCTTCGCCGCCGGCCAGCCGCCATCGTCGAAGCCGACAGCGAACCATTCGGCCGGGATCGGGTCGTTCTCCACCCGGGGGTTCTTCGTGTCACCGCCGACCGGACCGCGCGACACGCACCGTGCCTTCCACGAGGCGTCGGTGACGGTGCCGTCGCCGAACTTGATCACCAGACCGCCGTCGCCGATCTGCGAGTTGGCGTATTCCATGCCGGTCCGCGGGTCGAAGTTGTCGCGGGCCATGACGGCGATCGTCATCGGGTAGGCGGGGAGGATGTCCACCGAGACGACGTTGTGGGGCAGGAAGGCGATCGAATCGACCGCCACCTGCTCGCCGTTGATGTACAGCACGAACCAGTTGTCGGCGTAGACGTGTGCCCGGATCGTGTCGTCCATCGCCGGCTTGCGGAGGGCCGCGCGCGGGGCGGGAGGCTGGCCGTGACCGCGCGGCCACGAGCCCGGTTGGAGGGCGAAGGCGGCACCGACAAGGGCCGCGGTGACGGGCCAACGGATGCGCATCGGGGGGATCCTCCGGGGGACGGTGTTCATTCCCAATCGGTCGATCGATCAAGCGCGTGGTGGGAGCGGTGGTCGAAGAAGTCGGCTCCCAGGTCGGTCTCCGCCACGAGTTCGAGGGCCACCACTGCCGCCCCGCCGTTCACCGCCCGGGGCCCCTGCGGCTCCGCCGGGTGCCCGTTTTTCTCCGCGGGCAGCCCCGGCTTCTCGGTGGGAATACCGTGGAGCTCAATGCGGCGCGGCACGCCGGCGGCATCGATCCACAGCCGCACCAGCTCCGGCCCCCGGCCGCGGTTACCGCCGCGGCGTGCCTCGAGCACTTGGAGCCCGGCGTCAGCCCCGTCTCCGGCGGCACCACCGACGGAGAGGCGGTACCCACGGCGCAGGCCATCGAGCCCACTGCGGAGATCGAGGAACGGGATCTCGTCGCGCTCGCCGGGAACGCTGCGCCGGAAGCGGCGCGGGTCGTGGCTGAGGTGCACGTTGCCGCGGGGGGGCACCGACCACCCGATGGTGCCGTCGCTGCCGTTGACGAACAGGCTGCCGTCGGCGAACCGGCGCACCAGCACGAACGCATCGCCACCGCGGACGAAGAGCCGGCCGCCGTCGATCCCCGGCTGGCGGCCGCCGCGCCCCGACGGCACGGGGTCGGGGGGACCCTCCGGACCGTGGTCGAGCACGCGGATCACGTATTCGCGATCGACCGGCGCGATCGCCGCCGCCACCGCCCGCTCGAGCGTACCAGAGGCGGCCCAGGCGGGAGCGACCGCCTGCCGGGCAAAGAGCCCCGCCATCATGAGCAGGCCGACCAGCGCCGCGGCGGTGACCCACCGGCGGTCGGGGCCAGCCACCCCCGCACGGGCATCCGGGACGACGGTGCTGTGCTCGAGACCGGTGCGGAACAGATCGGCGAGGCGATCGTGGAGGAGCACCGCGCGAACGAACATTGCGGCGGCGGCGGGGTCCTCCGCGAGCCGGCCGTCGAGGACGACCGTCTCCGCAGCGGAGAGGTCGCCGTCGAGGTGTCGGTCGATGATGTGTCGCAGGTCGTCCATCGGCGGTCCGGTGTGTGGTGGTGGCGTGGCGTGAGGTGGGGCAACGCGGACTGCCCGTGGTCAACCCGGGGCCGCTGCATTTGAGCCGGTGGCAGGCATGGTCCGGCGCTCGATGCACTCCCGCAGCCGGTCGCGCACCCGTTGCAGCGCCTTGGCCACCGTGTTGGCGGAAAGCCCCATCACCGTGGCGATCGCGGCCGGCTTGAGGTCGTCGCCGTAGCGGAGGTCGCAGAGTTGCCGGCCGCGCGGGTCGAGGCGCTGGATGCAGTCCCGGAGACGGTCGAGCCGGTGCAACTCCTCGGCGGGGACCGCCGTGAATGCGGCCTCCACCCGGTCGAGCGCCGCGCTGTCGAAGCACAATCGGTCGCGACCGCGGCGCCGCAGGTAGAGACCGACCTGGTTCCGCGCGACCCCGATCGCCCAGGGAACGAAGGGCCGCCCGGGATCGTAGCGGTCGAACGACTCGATCACCGCCACCGCCACCTCCTGGAGCACGTCGTCGCGGTCGCGGAAATCGCGGACGATGCCCGTGATGAAGGCTGATACGGCCGGCTGGGCCAGCGTCCACAGCCGGGTCGCGGTCCGCTGCCGCTCGTCCATGGCTTCGGTCTTCTGGTGGTCTGGTTCCACGGGAGGCGATCGGATGACGCCCCAACCTATTCCTTATCCGGACGGTTGGATTCGTGACCGCCGGACCGCCTGTGACCGCCGGGGCGCCGATCCTCAAACGCCCGCCAGGGCGCGAAGGTCGCGTTCCAGGGCGTCGAGACGGGCGGCGAGCGCTTGCTTCGTGGTCGGCAGTGCCTCCGCCGGCCCGGGGGGCGCGACGGCGAACAGATAGAACTTGATCTTGGGCTCCGTGCCCGAAGGGCGGGCCGCCACGCAGTTGCCCAGCGCCGGGAACTGCCCCTCCGCCTCCGTCCCCGCATCGGGAAGACCCGCCAGGTCGAACATCACCAGATCGCCGGGGTTGCCGGCGAACGGGCGGAGGCTGCCGCCGGGCCGTCCCGTGGTGAGGGTGCCGTAGTCGCGGATCCGGACCACCTCCAGCCCGCCGAGTGCCGCCGGGGGCGCTTGCCGCAGCGCCGCCATGATGTCGCGCATCCGTTCCATCCCGGCGGCGCCGGGCAGGGCGAGCGACACCTGCCGCTCCAGGTGGCACCCGTGGGCGGTGAACAGGTCGTCGAGGCGCTGGTGGATGGAGCGACCGGCCGCCTTGCAGGCACCGGCCAGCTCGGCCATGAACAGGGCGGCCGCGGCGGCATCCTTGTCGCGCACGTGGGTGCCCCCCTGGTAGCCGTGTGACTCCTCGCAGCCGAACACGAATCGCTCCGGCCCGATGCGGTCGATCTCGCGGCCGATCCACTTGAACCCCACCTGGAGGTCGTCGATGACGGCCGCGCCGTGCCCGGTGGCGACCCGGCGCACCAACCCGGTGGTGACCAGCGTCGTGATCACCGTGTCGGCCGGGCGCCGCAGGCCGCGTGCCTTCCGCGTGGTGAGCACGTGGTCGGCCAGCAGGGCCCCCAACTGGTTGCCGGTGAACGCTTCCCAGTCACTGCCGCCGGTCGTGCTCTGCGGCGCCGCCGCCCCGAGGCGGTCGCAGTCGGGGTCGCTGGCGAGCACGAGGTCGTCGCCGCGGGCCACCGCCTCGGTGATCGGCCCGGCGAGCACCTGGGGGTTCTCCGGATTGGCGACGTGCCCGGGGACGTTGGGGAAGTCGCCGTCGGGGCGCTCGTGGGGGCCGTAGAGGCGGAGCCGCGTGAACCCCGCGCCGCGCAGCACTGGCACCACCGCCGTGGCCCCCACGCCGTGGAGGGGCGTGTAGAGGATCGACACGTCGCGCGGTCCCGGCGCGGCCTGCACCAGTTCCGCCGCGATGAAGGCGGCATCGATCTCGTCCTCCACGAACCGCACCCGGCCTTCGGCGACGCCGGCGTCGAACGATGCGCGGTGGACCGTCTCCACCGCCATCACCCGTTCGATGATCCCCTTGTCGTGCGGCGGCAGCACCTGCACGCCCCCCGACCAGTAGACCTTCACGGCGTTGTCGCTCGGGGGATTGTGGCTGGCGGTGACCATGATGCCGCAGGTGCTGCCGGTGTGCCGCACCGCGAACGACAACTCCGGCGTGCTGCGGTGACCGCGGAGGAAGTGGACGTGGAAACCGGCCGCCAGCAGCACCTCGGTGCAGAGGCGGGCGAAGTGCTCGGAGCGGTGCCGGGTGTCGTAGGCGATCGCGCAACTCGGCGTCGTGCCCGGATCGGCGACCTGGCGCACATAGTCGGCCAGCCCCTGGGCGCTCTCGCCGATCGTCCGGTCGTTGATGGCGTTGGAGCCCACCGGGAACATCAGTCCGCGCCGGCCCCCGGTGCCGAAGGGGATCACCGTCCAGAACACGTCGTCGAGCTTCTTCCAGCCGGCTGGATCGGCCCCCGCGGCCTCGATGAGCCCGGCCAAC
Organism: Planctomycetia bacterium; assembly: GCA_009924545.1. GTDB lineage: Bacteria > Planctomycetota > Planctomycetia > Pirellulales > UBA1268 > F1-20-MAGs016. The sequence continues at coordinate 33,112 of RFRL01000010.1, forward strand.
TCCGCGGAAAAGTCGCCGTAGCGCGGGGCGGTGAGCCACTCGCGGATGGTCGCGGCCGAGTGGTCGGTGAGGCGGCCGGCGGCGTGGGCGGCGGCGACGGCGGCGAGGTGGCGGTCGGTGGCGGCGGGCATCGGCGCGGGGCCTCTGGTGTGGGGGACGGCAGGGATGACGGCCGGTTTTATACTTTGCGGCCCTTTTCCCCCACCATGACCGGCCGCCCGAGGACCGTCCCCGTGAGCGAACCCCTGATCGTGAGCGTGTCGGGCCTGCGCGGCGTGGTCGGCGCGGCGCTCACTCCGCCGGTCGCGGCCCGCTATGCCGCCGCCTTCGCCGCTACCCTCCCTCCCGGACCGATCGTCGTCGGACGCGACGGGCGCGAGCACGGGCCGCTGCTCCTGGACGCGATCGTCGCGGCGCTCGTCGCCGGGGGACGCGACGTCCTCGACTGCGGGATCGCCGCCACGCCGACGGTGGGGATCGCCGTCGCCGACGCCGGCGCCGCCGGTGGCATCCAGGTGTCGGCCAGTCACAACCCCGCCCGCTACAACGGCATGAAGCTCTTCTCCCCTGCCGGGCGTGTGCTTACCGCGGCGGCGGGGGCGGCCGTGCGGGAGCGGTTCGAAGCACCGGAAGACGGCGCCGTGGCCGGCCCGTCGCGCGGCGGCCGGCGCGCCATCGACGCCACCGACAGTCACGTGGCGCGGGTCCTCGACCGGGTCGATGTCGCCGCCATCCGCCGCCGTGGCGTGCGGGTGTGGATCGACTGCTGTCACGGGGCGGGGAGCCGGGTGGCGGTGCCGCTGCTGGCGGCGCTGGGGTGCACGGTCGTGATGGAGGGGGGCGAACCGGACGGGCGGTTCACCCATCCGCCGGAGCCCGTCGCCGCCAACCTCGCCGCGCTCCTGCCGCGGATCGCGGCCGCCAACGCCGATGTCGGGTTCATCCTCGATCCCGATGCCGACCGGCTGGCGATCGCCGATGCCTCGGGCCGCTGGCTCGGCGAGGAGGCCACGCTCGCGCTGGCGGTCGAGACGGTGCTGGCGCGGACGCCGGGGCCGGTCGTGGTCAACTGCTCCACCAGCGCCATGACCGCCGCGATCGCCGCGCGCCACGGTGTGCCCTGCCTCACGACCCCCGTCGGGGAGGCCAACGTCGTCGCCGGAATGCTCGACGCCGGGGCCGTCATCGGCGGTGAGGGGAACGGCGGGGTCATCGATCCCCGGGTGGTCCTCGTCCGCGATGCCGCGGTGGGGATGGCCCTGGTGCTCGAGCGCATCGCGGCGGGCGTGACGGTGGCCCAGTTGGCCGCGGGCCTGCCGCAGCTCGTGATGGTGAAGGAGACGGTCGATCTGCCCGCCGCTCCTGCCGGCCAGCACGGGTTGGCGACGGTGGCCGAGCGTCTGGTGGCCGCCTTTCCAGAGTCCCGGGCCTCGCGCCTGGACGGCCTGCGGCTCGACTGGGATGGGGGCTGGCTCCTCGTCCGCGCGAGCAACACCGAGCCGATCGTGCGCCTGGTGGCGGAGGCGGCAAGCGTCACCGCCGCCGCAGACGCCATCGCGCGGGCGAGGCACGCGATCGCCGATGGGTGAGTGGGCCGGTGCCGCAGGCCGTTGCCTTCTAGCGCCGGACGAGGACGTGCGAGCCGGGGCCGAGGATGTCGACCAATTCGGCGAAGTCTCGGGTCGCCACCAGGACGGTCGAGCCGACCGCCGCATCGGCGAGCGTCGCCGGATCGTCGACCGCCTCGATCGCCAGGCCGTCGGCCAGCAGGAGCGACCGGCGCGGGACGGTCGCCGGATCGGGCGACAGCCCGGCAGGGCGGACGTCGATCACCGCCACCGAGGAGCCGATCCGGTCGGCCACGCCGCGGCCGAGGACCACGGGGAAGCTCCCCGCGAAGTGCCCGGCCACCTGGAGACTGAGCCGCCGCCGAGACACACTGATGATCGCGTCGAACGGGCCGGGGACCAGCTTCAGGTGTTCCCCTGGAACGAGCTGCGACGGATCGCTGATGCCGTTGATCTTGGCCAGCAACTGCCAAGGCACCTGGAGGGGCACGGCGAGCGACTGGAGCGTCTGGCCTGCGGTGACCACGTGCGCCGGCCTGAGCAGGTCCTGCTGGGAATAGATGACGGTGCCGGCGAGCTGGCCGAGGAGCTCGTCGAGCCGCTGGCTCTCCTCGGGACCGAGCGACGGGTCGTCGTACCACACGCTCAGCACCGACAGCGCCTCGGCATACTGCCCGACGGCGAGTTTCTGATGGGCGTCGGACCAGGCAGCCGCGAAGGCCGCCGATCCGGGTGCCGAGGGGAACGCCTGTCGTCCCGCGGGGAGGATCGCCGTCGTTTCGCGGGCCGGCGTGACGGCCGGCATGGCGGCTGCCGCCACCACGGCCGCGGCCGCTGCCGACTGCAGGGGTGTGGCGGTCGGTCCCGCGGCCGGTGCCAATGCCGCCGGTGGTGCCGACTCGGGCACGGGCGCGGCAGCCACCTGTGCAGGAAGGTAAGTGGCGGCCGGCTCACCCGCCGGGGGCTGCGCTCCACCGGCGGGAGGCGCCATTGCCAGGCCGGGGTTCGGCGCGAGGGCGGGGTGCGGAGTACCGGGG
>RFRL01000091.1 GCA_009924545.1 Planctomycetia bacterium
GAGATCGAAGCGACGACCGGAGAGGCGTTGCTCGAACGCATTCACGGGCATCGGTACGCCAGCCCGTTTTTGCAGCGTTTGGCGTCGAGGGCCGTGAGGAAAGCCGCGACATCAGGCGCGGAGCCTGGAAGTCATTGACCTCGGCCGGCGGGGTCGAGCGTAGTGAGACGTGGAGGAGCAGTAATCCCTCCCCGTTGAACGTCGCGGGACGTCGCGGGTAACAGTGCGCCTAACAGTTGCCCCTGTTGGGGGGTCAGGCACGAAGGGCCGCACGATCGCGAACCCCATTCTTTCCCGTCGAATTCGCAATGCCGGAGGTGGGACTTGAACCCACACGCCATTACTGGCAACGGATTTTGAGTCCGTCGCGTCTGCCATTTCGCCACTCCGGCCCGGAGCCGCGGCACTGGGCCCCCGCTTCCTTTCACGAGCACCGGGGCACCGCCAGCGTCCCCAGAGCGTATGCCGCGGCAGGCAACCACGCCAGTGGCGACCAGCATTCCCCAACCGGGTGCACACCGCGCTGCAGGCACCCGCGAGCTTCAGGCACCCGCGATCCGGCGCGGCCATGGCAGCCGGAGCACGGCCGGTGTCAGCGTTGGATCCCCACCTGCTCGAGGACCCGCACCGTGGCCAACGACTTGTTGAGCACGTAGAAGTGGATCCCCGGCACGCCGCCCGCGATCAGCCCCTGCACCTGTCGTCCGGCCCACTCCACGCCCGCGTCGAACTGCGCCGCCTCATCGGTCCCGGACGCCTCGAACGCCCTGGTGAAACCGTCCGGCAAGCGCGCTTTGCAGAGGCTGGCGATGCGGCGAATCTGCTGGTAGTTGGTCACCGGCATCACGCCCGGCACGATCGGCGCCGTGATCCCCAGCCCCGCGCAGCGATCGCGGAAGCGGAAGAAGTCGTCGTTGTCGTAGAACAACTGCGTCACCACGACATGACCCCCCGCCGCGCATTTGCGCGCCAGATTCTCCAGGTCCGCCGCCGGGCTGACCGCCTCCTGGTGGGTTTCCGGATAGCCCGCCACGAGGATGCCGAACTGGGGGAACTCGCTGCGGACGAGGGCCACCAGTTCGGCGGCGTAGCGCAGGCCCCCCGCCACGGCCGTGAACGTCTCCTGCCCCTGCGGTGGATCCCCACGGAGGGCGACGATGCCGCTCACACCCCGGGCGGCTGCCTCGTGAAGATACGCCCGAATGTCGTCGACCGTGCTCCCGACGCAGGTCAGGTGACTGGCCACCGGCACCGCCGGATGACGCGCGCGGACGCCGCTGAGGATGTCGAGCGTCTTGCCCCGTGTCGAGCCGCCGGCGCCGTAGGTGCATGTCACCAGGGCCGGCTCGAACACCATCAACTCGGCGAGGTTGCCCCACAGGGCGGCCTCCGATTCCGCGGTCTTCGGCGGAAACAACTCGAACGACAGTCCGAAGCGTCCGGCTGCGTAGGCGTCGAGGAGCGTCACGGGTGAACTCCGGCGGTGGATCATGCTCTCGGGATTCAGGATTGTAGCCGGCGCACCTCACCGACCGGCGTGCTGGCGCGGTGGCTGCCCGCGGGGGGGGCGGATACGAGCTGCACCTCACCGACCGGCGTGCTGGCGCGGTGGCTGATCATCGTCCATCGTGGCGATGTAGGCCCGGAGTCGCTCCAGTTCGTCACTGACGTGCCGCAGCTTGAGCATGTTCTCCACGCGTTTCACCAATTCAACCTTGTTGACCGGCTTGGAGAGGAAGTCGTCGGTGCCCGCCTCGACGGCCCGCTCGATGTCGCCCAGCTCGCCCAGCGCCGTCACCATGAGGATCATGATCGGACTGGTGGCCGGGTCGCGCTTCAGGCGCTGGCAGACCTCGAAGCCGGAGAGCTTGGGCATCATCACGTCGAGGAGGATCACGTCCGGGGAAACGGCGGCGACCTTCTCCAGCGTGTCGGCGCCATCCACGGCGGTGGCGATGTCGCAGTCGAGGTCGGCGAGGTAGACCTCGAGCAATTCGCGGTTGGGTTCGTTGTCGTCGGCGATCAACACCCGGCTCCGCGGCGGCGGCCCCGCCGGGGCGGACGGGGGCGCCGTCGGACGGGGATGGGTCTTGCCCATGGCGGTGTCTCCTCGGCCGGCGGCGGGGATCAGGGGATCTCGAACAGCGACTGGCTTTTCACGATCGCCATGTCGTCGGGAAAGGTGTGGAAGGCCTGCACGAGCAACGTCTTGGCGCGCGTTTCGATGTTCAGCCAGCTGATCGCCCCGAGGGCCAGCCGCGTGCCAGTCTCGAAGCGGTGGAGGAGGCCATGCCGCTCCCCCTCGGCACACAGTTCCTGCTGGAACGTCCAGAACACTTCCGGGGCGACAGATTCCAACTGGAACGACATCTGGTAGCACGATCCCCCCCGGCATTCCATGCTGTCGCTGCGCTCACCCAGGAGGCGGTGGGAGAGCAGCCGGCGCTTCTGCGGCAGGGGTTGGCCGGCACTGGCGGCGATCTCGGTGAGGGTCAGGCCCCCGCGCCGCCAGGTGATGAGGTGACCGGCCCCGGTGATCGACACGGTCGCCGCGTAGCCACCGCGCTCGATCGAGCGGCTGGTGAACACGTCGAACAGCTCCGGGTGGAGGGCCCGGCCGTAGAGCTGGAAGACGAGATCACTGACGCGGGGACGGGCCGACAACACGCGAAGGGCTCTCCAGGACGACGTCCCGGCGGCCGTGGACGCACGCCCGAGTATAGGCCCGCGCGCTGCGGGCCACCACGGCGCGCGGGGCTCACAGCACCCCCACGAGGAGGTCGTAGGCGGCATGCGTTCCGGCGGCGATGCCGAATCCGCGAACGAGGAGGAGCACGGCGAAGAACACGCCGGCCAGGAACCGGAAGGTGAAACTGTAGATCGCGAACGTGTCGCCCAGCGGACCGACGTAGTGGGCGGCGCTGAACAGCAGGCTCGACACCACCACCGCCAGGCCCCAGGCCGGCTCCCCGTCGGCCCGCAAGCGGCCCAGGACCCACGCAGCGGCGGGCAGCATGAGGAGCCGGAACAGCACCTCCTCGTAGAGGCCCGCACCACAATAGCCGATCACCCGGGCCACGAGCCCGGGATGGACGGCACCCGCCTGGAGCGGCCAGAGCCGGTCCTGGAGCCGGGCCAGACCGAGGAGCACCGCGGCCAGGACGAGGCACTCAAGCGCCATGCCCATGAGCACCGCGGGGCGGAACCGCCAGCGGTCGTGCTCCACGTGGTGCCAGGCGAGAAGACCGAGGATCGTGACCAGCGGGAGGAGGAAATACGAGCCGAATCCTGCGGCATCGAGGGCCTGCCGCAGCCAGACGTCGGCACCGTTGCGCGGTGTGCCACGGCCGAGGAGCAGCACGCCCCCCTCGTAGGCGAACACCAGCGGCAGCGTGAACACGAGACTCGTCAGCGGCGTGCGCGAGAGGGCCCAATACCCCACCTCGGCGGCGGGATCGCCCGCCCCATCCCGAGCGGCGCGTGCCACGTCGAACGTTTCGGCGCGCGGATCGGCGCCGGCAACCGGCTCCCCGTCGGACCACGGCTGCTCATCGCCGAGAGACTGCATCGCGGCTCACCCGACCGGGCCTCCGAGTCGTGTGCACGCCGCGTGGCGGGCGCCGGTGGCCGTGACCTGCTGCGTGTTGTGCCGATTCGATCGGCGAAGTGCAAGCGCGGACGCTGCTGGCATGCTGGCGCGACGAAGCCGTCTCGATCATCGTACGGCACGTCATTCGGCGCGGGCACCGCAGGACACGCGGCATGCTTGACAAGAAACACATCCTTCACAGAATTGCGACCCAACCAGCGGAGCTTCCGGTCGCCCCGGATACCACCGCTGGCGGCTCGATCGCTGGTGGCTGGGAGTTCGCCGCCGGAATGAGGCGATCGGAATGAGGCGATCGGAGTGAGGCGATCGGAATGAGGCGATCGGAGTGAGGCGGGGGGACGATCTGGCACGGGAAACGCGGACGAGAAGGGAATCGTTGGGATCGAGGCGGTTGCGCGCCGTGGCGGTCCAGGGATGGATCGTGGATCGCGGATATCTGTCGATCAATTGGGGGGCGACGACTGAGGGAGCGACTGTCGACGACCTTGGGTCGTGGCCTGGATGTCACCCCCATTTTTCTTTCATGCATCCCGCCGGTGTCGTTGGCGTGCGGCTGGCGGGTCGATCGATGACGGGCCCGGATCGCTGACGGAGATTGCGGGTACCGGACCGTGCCCCGGAGGTGGGCCGTGGTGGCATCTGGCCCACCCTGCCCGTGTCTGCCATGGACCCACCCGGCCTGCGGCCGCACTTGGTAGAATGCCTCCCGTGTCGGGCGACCGGGTCTGAGGGCTGGAACCGCCCCCCAGAAGAGCCCCTGATGCGTCCGCCGGGTGGCAGGGAACGACCATGGCGCGTTGCCTCATCGGATGCGGCGCCAATTCCGGCGAACCGCGGGAGCAACTCGACCGCGCGGTCGAATTGCTCCGCTTCATGCCCGGCATCAGCCTCCTGGCGGTGAGTCGATCGCGGCAGACGGTGGCGGTCGGCGGGCCACCGGGGCAGCCCCCGTTTGTCAACGGTGCCTGCCTCATCGACACCGACCTCGGTCCGCACGAACTCCTCGACCTCCTGGCGGCGGTGGAAAACACGCTGCACCGTGACCGGAGCGTGCGCTGGGGCCCGCGGACGATCGACCTCGACCTGCTCCTCTACGACGATCTCGTGATCGACGAACCGGAGGACGCCGGTGGGCCGGCCGGCCGGCGCCGCGCCGCGCTCACCGTGCCCCATCCCCGGATGGCGACACGACGGTTCGTGCTCGAACCCTGCGTTGAGATCGCCCCCGACGCCGTCCACCCGCTCTCCGGGTGCACGGTCCGCGAGCTCCTCGACAACATCTCCGCAGCTCATCTCCACGTGGCGGTGGTTGGCGTGCCGGGCAGCGGGGCCACCGAAGTGGCTGCGGCGATCGCCGACGCGACGCTCGCGCGCCTGGTGCGGCATCCCCAGCCGCTGCCCCGGGGATCGCAACCACAACCCTGGCAGGAGGCGCTCGCCGGGTGGACCGAGGCGCTGACGCTTCCGGCGCCACCCACGGCTCCCCCGCTGGGCGTGCCGGTGGGCACCGTCGCCGACTGCTGGCTGGGGCTGCTCCTCGTGGCGGCCGAAGTGGCCTTGTCGGGGCCGGACCACGGCGCTTTCCGCGACGACTTCCTCCGCCGCGCCGCCGGCACCACCGCGCCGCGCGTGGCCGTGGTCACGGTGGCCAGCGCCGAGGCCCTGGCCGAGCGCCTCGATTTCCAAGCGCGGCGGGGGGCCCACAGCGACGTCTTCCGCGATGCGGGCCTGCCCCTGGACGCCGTCGATCCGGTCACGCTCGTGGCTCTCCAGCAGCGCCTCGTCGACCGGCTCTGGTGGCGTGGCGACAGGGGAGATGACCCGCTCGCCGCGCTGCGTCCTCCGGCGGTCGTGCTCGTGCCGGCCGACGACCTCGGCCGGGCCATCGACGAAGGCATCGCCGCCGTCGAGGCGCTGACATGACGGCCAGCCGACCCGAGATCGTCGCCGCGCCCGACGCCATCGCCGCGGCGGTCCGCGATGCCCGCGGGCGGGGCCGCCGCGTCGGCTTCGTGCCGACGATGGGGGCGCTCCATGCGGGCCACGCCAGCCTCGCGGCCGCGGCCGCGACCGCGTGCGACGACGTCGCGGTGTCGATCTTCGTCAACCCGACGCAGTTCGGACCACACGAAGACTTCCACCGCTACCCACGCGCCCTGGAGGCCGACTGCCGGTTGCTGGCGGAGCAGCACGTGCGCTGGGTGTTCGCCCCGCCGGTGGAGGCGATCTATCCGCCCGGCCATGCCACGCGGATCGTCGTCGAGGGGCCGGCGCTGCCGCTGGAAGGGGCGATCCGGCCCGGTCATTTCTCCGGGGTGGCGACCGTCGTCCAGCGGCTGTTCCAGCTCGTGCCGGCCGACCGTGCCTACTTCGGTGCCAAGGACTGGCAACAGACCGTGGTGGTGCGGCGCATGGTCGCCGACCTGGGGATCCCGGTGGAAATCGTGGTCCTGCCCACCGTGCGCGAGGCGGACGGTCTGGCGATGAGCTCGCGGAACGCCTACCTCTCCCCCGTCGACCGGCGCCGTGCCGTGGGCCTGCATGTCGCCCTGCTGGAGGCGGAGCGTGACTGGTCGACCGGCGTGGCGCCGGAGGCCATCGCCGCCGGGATGCGGCGCACGATCGAGGCGCACGGCATCGCCGTCGACTACGCGACGGTCGTCGATCCCGAATCACTGCAGCCGTTGTCCGCTCCTTTTGCCAGCGCCGTGGCGCTGGTGGCGGGGCGGCTGGGGACCACCCGGCTGATCGACAATCGGCTCCTCGCCGCCGACAGGCGCCCAGGCGCCGCCCCCTGACCGGCACCCCGTCCCTTGCGGCTCATGATCCTTTCCCGGCCGACGGCTCCCCGATGCGTTCCATCCTCTTCCACATTCCGGGCCGGATCGGCGCCGTGCCACTGTTCGGTTGGGGGCTGTTGCTGGCGATCTGGGCACTCGCCGCGGTGGTCGCAGTAACGCTGTCGCTGCGGCATCACGGACCGGGTCGGACCCTCGGCCAGCTCGGTCCCCTCGTCGCCGGCAGCGGGGCGTTCATCCTCTGGGGGCTGCCGGCTCTCGACGACGGCGCAGGGGTGGCGATCCGCGGTTACGGCGCGATGCTCCTGGCCGCAGCGGCGGCTGGCACCTGGCTGTCGGTGGTCCGGGGCCGGCGCATGGGATTCGACGCCGACACGATCCTCGCCCTGGGCGTGGAGGTGTTCCTGTGGGGTCTGGTAGGGGCCCGGTTGTTCTATGTGATCGAGTACCACGAACAGTTTTTCCCGCCGGGCCGGCCCCTGCTCGCCGGGATCCCCGCCGTGCTCAATCTCGCTGCCGGCGGACTGGTGGTGTTCGGCTCCCTGCCCACCGCCGCGGCGGCGACGTGGTGGTTCGCCCGGCGCCGCAGGCTGTCGCTCCCGCGGCTGGCCGACTGCATCGCGCCGGGACTGCTCCTGGGGCTGGCCCTGGGCCGGGTGGGCTGCTTCCTCAATGGCTGCTGTTTCGGCGGACCCTGCGACCTGCCCTGGGGGGTGCGGTTCCCGCCGGAAAGCCCGCCGTGGCTCGATCAGGTGGCCCGGGGCCTGGTGCCGCCCACCCCGGGCGCCGGCCCCACCCCGTGGAGCCTGCCGGCCCACCCGGCGCAGCTCTATGCGGCGATCGATGCCGCCCTGTTGGCGTGGCTGGCGGTCTGCTTCACCCCTCGGGCGCGACGGGACGGGGAGGTCTTCGCTCTCATTCTCACCCTCCACCCGGTGTCCCGGATCCTGCTGGAAATGATCCGCATCGACGAGGCGCCGGCGCTCGGCACCCCACTGTCGATTTCCCAACTGGTGTCGGTGGTGCTCCTGGTGTGTGCGGCGGTGGCCTGGGCGGTGCTGTGGCGGCAGCCGCCACGACCCGTCACCGGCTCCTGACCCCGTGTCGTTCCCCGCCGAGGAGGCTGCCATGATCGGACCCGATTCGTCCGCCGGGACCCCATCGCAACGCCGCCCCCGCGTCCACCCGCCAGGCACGGTCACGATCCGCTGCCGCCGCGACGGACCGCTGGTGGTGGAACTGGCCGCTGGTCTGGCGGCGGAGGGAGTGCGGATCCGCGTCACTGACCACGAGGACCGGGAGTTCCCGGCCGCGGCGGCCGGCAAACCGGCCCTCGCCCTGTGCCGCTGCGGGCAGTCACGGCGCCGTCCGTTCTGTGACGGGACGCACGGCGCGGCCGGTTTCCGGGCAGCGGAAGCGGCTCCAGACCAGTCCCCCGAGCCCTCGAAAGACCCGCCTTCCGATCCCGCCCGGCCGTGACGGCACTGTCTGCCAGGAGTATCACCCCGGCCGGTTTGTAGCGGATAAACCAGGCTGAATACCCCGGAATGGCGAGTGGGGCGGTCCCTAACGGTTGCGCCAGGTGCGAAAACCCTGTGCACGACGGAAGCTGTTATTCATAAGACACTTGCGTCACGCCGATCGAGCTTGGTCGGGCGGTCCGGGAGCCTGATCGATATGGACGGGCAACAAAATCCCATGTACGGTTTCGGGGCCGGAAACCCCGGAAATGTCCCAGCCTGACCCGATGGCTTCCCGTTTTGGGTTGCCCGGCGCGTCACGAACCCCCGCCAGCAGGCCAAACAGGCATCGATGTCGACGAGCAACGGCAACTTCTACCAGCGGTGGAGCGTGTGGATCATGGCGATCCTCGTGTTCCTGCTTCCGCTGGTGGTGGTCGGGGCGGTCAAGGCGAAGGGGAACAACCGCAACGACGTGAAGGGGTGGCTGCCCCTGGAGTATCCGGAGACCCAGGTCTACCGACGGTTCCGCCAGAGCTTCCAGGGTGAGGAATTCATCCTCGCCAGTTGGGAAGGCTGCACGATGGCCGACCCGCGTCTGGACCTGTTGGCCCGGAAACTCCTTCCGCCTCCCGAGGAGGCATCGCGGATCGATCGTCCCCTCTACTTCAAGACCGCCCAGACCGGGCCCCGGGCCGTCGCCCAGATGACGGCCGAACCGCTCAATCTGGAACCGGAGACGGCGATTGATCGGCTCACGGGCGCCCTCGTAGGTCCCCCTCCTGAGGGGGTCGAGGCGGGTTCGCCGGGTGACGATCCATCACAGCGCCAAACCTGCCTGGTCCTCACGCTCTCCGACCTGGCGCGGGCGAACCTCCACGGCGCCATCGACCTGCTCAAACAGGTGGCCACCGAGGAGTGCGGGATTCCCGCCGATGACCTCCATCTCGGCGGTCCGCCAGTGGACAACGTGGCGATCGACCAGGCCGGGCAGACGAGCGTCACGATCCTCTTCGGCCTGTCGCTCGTGGTGGGATTCTTCGTCAGCTGGTGGAGCCTGAAGAGCAAACTCCTGGTGGGACTCGTGCTCGCCTCCGGCGTGTACAGCATGTTCGCCAGCCTGGCGGTGGTGTGGTACTGCGGGTATCCAGTCGACGCGATCCTGTTGACGATGCCGTCACTGGTCTACGTCGCCACCACCAGCGGAGCGATCCACCTGGCCAATTACTACCGGGACCAACTGGCGGAGACGGGCATCCAGGAGGGGGCTGCAGGGAGGGCTGTGCACCATGCCCTCCTCCCGCTCTCGCTGGCCACCGGCACCACGGCCGTCGGCCTGGCCACGCTGGCGGTGAGCGAGTTGGTGCCGATCCGGATGTTCGGCATCTTCTCCGCGATCGGCGTGGTGGTGAGCTTCCTGATCCTCGTCACGCTCATGCCGGCGGCCCTCGAGCTGTTTCCGCCGAAGCTCCGGGTCGGCCGCCTCGCCGATGGGTCCGCCGACGCCGCGGATGGCGCCTGGCGCCCCGCCGAGGAGAGCCGCTGGTGGCAGGTGGGGGAGTGGATCACCCGGAACCACGCCCTGGTGACCACCGCCTGCCTGTTGGTCATGGCGGGCGTCGGCTACGGCATGTCGCGGGTGGAGAGTAGCGTCCAGTTGATGCGACTGTTCTCCCCGCGGGCACGGATCCGCGAGGACTACCGCTGGCTGGAGCGGAAGCTCGGTCCGCTGGTGCCGATGGAGGTGCTCGTCCGCATCGACAACCAGGACTGCGGCCTGACGTTTTTGGAGCGGATGGAACTGGTCGGGGAGATCCAGCGTGAAATCGGTCGCCTCGACGAGGTGGGCAGTTCGCTCTCCACCGTGACCTTCGGCCGGGATCTCGAACCGGGTAGCGGCGGTCTGGGGGGCGCGGCCGGACGGGTTTTCGGACTCTCCGAGAAGACGCGCCGCAGCGTGCTCAACAAGCGCCTCCTCGCCCACCGTGCCGACTTCCTCGGCGGCGATTATCTCCGCGAAACGGTTCGCGACGATGGTCACGCCGAGGAACTGTGGCGGATCAGTGCCCGCGTCAGCGCCATCCAGGAGGTCGACTACGCCCTCTTCAAGCGCGACCTGCAGGCGACCATCGACCCGATCCTCGCCCGGCTCACCGCCGAAGGGGTGAAGGGCATCGCCGTCGACTACACCGGGTTGGTGCCGCTGGTCTACAAGGCCCAGCACTCGCTCCTCGACGGCCTGATCGTGGGCTTCGTCACCGACTTCGCCATCATCGTCGTGGTGATGGTGGTCCTGTGCCGTGCCGCCTCGGCGGGGCTGGTGCTGCTCCTGCCCGCCGCGTTCCCGGCGGTGTGCGTGTTCGGCGCCATGGGCTGGGGCAACGCCCTGCTCAAGTCGCTCGACGCCGGCACGCTGCTCATCGACATCGGCACCGTCATGGCCCCGAGCGTCGCCCTCGGGGTCACCGTGGACGACGTCGTCCACTTCATGCTCTGGTTCCGGCGCGGCATCGCCGAGGGTCTCAACCGGCGCGAGGCGGTGATGCTCGCCTACAAGGGCTGCGCCCGGGCGATGTACCAAAGCTGGGGGGTGATCGGTATCGGCCTGTCGGTGTTCTCCCTCTCGCCCTTCGGACCGACGCAGCGATTCGGCCACATGATGCTCGCCATGCTCACCATCGCCCTGGTGGGCAACCTGCTCCTCTTGCCGGCCCTGCTCTCCGGTCCGCTCGGGGCGGTGTTCGCCTGGAGCGTGGAGCGGATCGAACGGGCCAAGGCCCGGCGGCAGGGGCGGCGGCAGTTGCACACCGACCCGGGCAGCGATCAATTGCCGGTGCCGCACGTGCTGCCCGGCCCGGCGGAGCGGGTGGTGCACGCCTGACGGCCGTCCCGGTGCCCGCTGGCACCCTGCCCGAGTGCACCCGTTTCCCGCCGCGCGGACCTGTCTGACGCGCCACCACCGCCTGGGCTGCCGGGCGGCTGTGACATGCGGCGGGTGTCCACCGACCGGGGGAAGACTGCGGAGGTGATCATGGATCCGTGCCCGGCACTGCCGACCCCGGCCGGCGGACTGCCGGTCGCCACCGTGGTGTTGAAGCCGAAGCGGGCCCGCCCGTTCTTCGGCCGCCATCCCTGGGTCCTCGACTCGGCGATCGAGCGCGTGGACGGCGACCCGGCCGCGGGTGACGTCGTCGACCTCGCCACCCACGAGGGACGGTTCGTGGGTCGGGGCCTGTTCAATCCCCACAGCCGGCTCCGCGTCCGGCTCTATGCCTTCGATGCCGCCGTGCCCCTCGACGACGGCCTGTGGCGCGCTCGCCTGGAGGCGGCGCTGGCCCTCCGGCATCGCCTCGGACTCGACGCCCCCGACGGCGCGGCCCGGCTGGTGAACAGCGAGGGGGACGACCTCTCCGGACTGGTCGTCGATCGCTACGGGGAATGGCTCTGCGTCCAGGTCACCGCCCTGGCGATGGCGGCGCGGTTGGAATCGCTGTGCGACATCCTGGCCTCCCTCGTGCCGGCGCGGGGGATCCTCCTCCGCGGTGCCGAACGGGGACTGGCGGGCCTGGAGGGGCTGCACCTCCCCGACCGGGTCGTCCGCGGCCAGGCTCCGGAGGGCCCGGTGTTCGTCCGCGAAGGGGGGCTGCGCTACGGCATCGACCTCACCGAGGGACAAAAGACCGGTTTCTACCTCGACCAGCGCGACAACCGCACCGCCGCCGCCCGCCATGCCGGCGGCCGGCGCGTGCTCGACATGTTCTGCTACTCCGGTGGCTTCGGCCTTACCGCGGCGGCCGCGGGCGCCCAGTCCGTGCTGGCGGTCGACTCGAGCAGCCGGGCCACCGCCCTTGCCGCTGCCAACGCCGAGCTCAACGGCCTGTCCACCGTCACCGTCGAGACGGCCGACGCCTTCGAGCACCTCGCCACGCTGGCCGGATCGGGAGCACGCTACGGGATGGTGATCCTCGACCCGCCGAAATTCGCCCGCAGCCGGGCCACCGTGGCCGACGCCCTCCGCGCCTACCACCGCATCAATCGCTTGGCCGTCGAGATCCTCGACCCGGGTGCGATGCTCGTCACCTGCAGTTGCTCCGGTGCGGTGGGCCGGGAGGAGTTCCTCACCATGCTCGCCGGCGTCGCCCAGCAGGCCCGGCGCACGATCCAGTTGCTCGAGGTGCGCGGGGCGGCGGCCGACCATCCGGTGAGCGCCAGCTGCCTCGACGGCGAGTACCTCACCTGCGTCATCGCCCGCATCCCCTGACGGCGGTGGGCCCGCGCAGGGATGGTAGAATCGGGATCCGTTCACCGCCTCCGCGGGGGAGTCCGTTCCGGTGTCCGCATGCCGTCCGCTCACCGACCCCCTCCGCGCCGCCCTCGTGGTGGCGCTGGTGGGAGCGACCGTGGCCGCCGAGGAAGCACCGCGCCCGGCGCTCACCGCCGCCGATTTCACCGCCCGCGTCGCGCCGGTGCTCGCGCGCCGCTGCGGCCACTGCCATGGCGACCAGCGGCAGGAGGGGGGGCTGCGGCTGGACACCTTCGCCGGGCTCGCGGCCGGTGGTCATTCCGGGCCGGTGATCGTGCCGGGAAGCAGGGCGGAAAGCCTGCTGGCCCGCGCGGTGGAGCGTGGCGACGAAGCGCTCCTCATGCCGCCGGGTGCAGCGCTGCCGGCCGACGAGCAGGCGCTGCTTGTCGACTGGGTCGTCGGTGGCGCGCCACACCCCGACGGTTCGCTCGACCCACCCCCGCCCGCGCCCCCGTTCGATCCCGCGGTCGAGCGCCGCTTCTGGTCGTTCCAGCCGGTGGTCCGCCCGCCGCTGCCAGCGGGTGGACCGGCGGCCGATCCGCTCGACGCCTTCGTCCACGCCCGGCTCACCGCCGCGGGCCTGGCGCCGACGGCGCTGGCCGACCGGGCCACGCTCCTGCGCCGGGTGACGTTCGACCTCACCGGCCTGCCCCCCACCGCCGACGAGATGGAGGCGTTCCTCGCCGACCCGGCCCCGGAGGCCTTCGCGCGGGTCGTCGATCGCCTGCTCGCCTCGCCGCACTACGGCGAGCACTGGGGGCGCCACTGGCTCGACGTCGTCCGTTACGCCGACTCCAACGGGCTCGACGAGAACGTCGCCCACGGTAACGCATGGCGGTACCGCGATTGGGTGATCAAGAGCCTCAACGACGATCTCCCCTTCGACCAATTCCTCCGCTGGCAGGTGGCCGGCGACCTCCTCGTCGACACCGACACTCCGCCGGAGCGGCGCCGCGATCTCCTCACGGCCACCGGTTTCCTCGCCCTCGGACCCAAAGTGCTTGCCGAGGGGGACCAGGCGAAGCTCGCCGCCGACGTCGTCGACGAGCAGATCGACACCCTGGGACGCGCCTTCCTCGGTCTGTCGCTGGGCTGCGCGCGCTGCCACAACCACAAGTTCGACCCCGTGTCGCAGGCCGACTACGCGGCCCTGGCGGGGATTTTCACCAGCACCCGCTCGATGGAGTCGCTGGCGCGGATCGCGCGCTGGCAGGAGAACGTGGTCGCCGGGCCGGAGGCCATGGCCGCCCATGCGGCCGCCACCGCCCGTGTGGAAGAGGCGAAGCAGGCCATCGCCGCGCTCCTGGCCGCCACGCGGACCGAACTGGCCGCCGCCGGCACCCCACCGGAATCGGTGCCGGAGGAGCGCTTCCCCGAGGAGGCACTGTCCCGGCTGGCGGCGCTGCGGGAGAACCTCGCCGCCCTGGACAAGGGGATGGTGCCGCTCGACACCGCCATGGGGGTGACGGAGGGGAGCGTGGCCGACGCGCGGATCGCCGTCCGGGGCGATCACCTCGCGCCGGGGCGGCGCGTGCCGCGCGGCGTGCCGGTGGTGCTGGAATTCGACGGGCCCCTGGCGATCCCCGCCACGGCGAGCGGCCGGCGCGAACTGGCAGCATGGCTCACCGACCCGCGGCATCCGCTCACCGCCCGCGTGATCGTCAACCGGGTGTGGCGCTGGCACTTCGGCCGGGGTCTGGTGGCCACCACCGACAACTTCGGCCGCCTCGGCGAGGCCCCGGCCAACCAGCCGCTGCTCGACTGGCTGGCCGCCGAATTGATCGACTCCGGCTGGTCGCTCAAGAGCCTCCACCGGCGGATCCTCCTCTCGGCGGCATGGCAGCGGTCGAGCGATCCGGCCACGAGCCCCACCGCCAGCGCCGCCGCGACCATCGATCCCGATAACCACCTCCTGTGGCGGACCACCGTGCGCCGCCTGGAGGCGGAGAGCGTCCGCGACAGCCTGTTGGCGGTGAGCGGCAAACTCGACCGCGCGATGGGGGGCTCGCTCCTCCACGTCGCCAACCGGGCGTTCCTCTTCGACCACACCTCGAAGGACGAGACGCGCTACGACGCCCCGCGCCGCAGCATCTACATGCCGGTCGTCCGCAACCACATCCAAGACTGCCTGTGGCTGTTCGACGCCACCGACGGGGCCGTTCCCTGCGGCGACCGGGGTACGTCGACGGTGCCGGCCCAGGGCCTGTGGATGCTCAACGGCGACCTCGTCCTCGACGCGGCCGACACCCTCGCCCGGAGCATCGTCGCCGCCACCCCCGGCGACACCCGCGCCCGACCGCTGCTCCTCTTCCGCCGCGTTTTCGCCCGGGCGCCGAGCCGGTCCGAGGAGGCGCTCCTCCACGAGGCCGTCGCCCGGATCGTCCCCCGGCTCGAAGCGGCCGGGGTGCCGCCAGCCGACCGGGAATTGGCGGCGTGGACCGCGGTCACCCAGGGGGTGCTGGCGGGCAACGAGCTCCTCTTCGTCCGCTGACAGCCCGGGCCCCGCCGCCATGCACCACGAACCGCTCCCGCACTCGCTCCCGCTCCCGCTCCCGCTCCCGCTCCCGCTCTCGCTCCCGCACTCGCTCCCGCTCTCGCTCCCGCTCCCGCTCCCGCTCCCGCTCTCGCTCCCGCACTGCCTGCCCGGCCGCCGCCGACTCCTCGCCGGCAGCGCCGTCGGCTTCGGGTGGCTGGCGGCCCGGAGCCTGCTTGCGGCCGGCGGAGCCACCGGCCTCGATCACGGGCTCCGGCCGCGGGCCCGGCGCGTGATCTTCATGTTCATGAAGGGGGGGCCGTCGCACATCGACACCTTCGACCCCAAACCGCAGCTCACCGCCGACGACGGCAAACCCTTCCCGGCCGCCAAGCCGCGCGTCCAGTTCGCCGCCACCGGCAACCTGCTCAAGAGCCCGTGGCGCTTCCGGCCCCATGGCGCGTGCGGCAGCCCGGTGAGCGAACTGTTCCCGCACGTCGCGCGCCACGTCGACGACATCTGCTTCCTCCACGGCGTCCATGGCACCAACGCCGCTCACGGGGGCGCCGTGCTCAAGCTCCACACCGGCACCGACACGTTCGTCCGCCCTGGCATGGGCGCCTGGGTGAGCTACGGACTGGGCACCGACAACGCCAACCTGCCGGCGTTCGTCACCATCTGCCCGACCCTCGCCCACGGCGGTGCCAACAACTGGGGCAGCGCCTTCCTCCCCGCGCGCCACCAGGGCGTGCCGCTCGGCGTGGCCAGCCGCCCCGCCACCGAGGCCCGGGTGAAGTTCATCGCCAATCCACGCTGGTCGGCCGACGTGCAGCGCGAGCAGCTCGACCTCATCCGCCGCCTCGACGAGGGGGCGGCGGCGGCCGAACCGCTGCTCGAAGCGCGGCTCGAGTCGTTCGAACTGGCCTTCCGGATGCAGCGGGAAATGCCCCATGTCGAGGATCTCTCCGGCGAGACGGCCGAGACCCTCTCGCTGTACGGCCTCGATGATCCGGTGACGGCCAACTTCGGCCGCCAGTGCCTCCTGGCGCGGCGCTTCGCCGAGGCCGGGGTGCGCTTCATCCAGGTGACCCACAGCGACCCGAAGGTGCAGTGGGACCAGCATTCCGACCTGGTGGCGGGCCACACCGAGAAGGCCGCCGAGGTCGACAAGCCGATCGCCGGGCTGCTCGCCGACCTCAAGCGCCGCGGGCTCCTCGACGACACGCTGGTGGTGTGGGCCGGGGAGTTCGGCCGGACTCCGGTGGCCCAGGGGACAAACGGCCGCGACCACAACCCGGAGGGGTTCACGATCTGGTTGGCCGGCGGCGGTGCCCGCGGAGGCTTCCGGTACGGGGCCACCGACGACTACGGCTACT
>RFRL01000092.1 GCA_009924545.1 Planctomycetia bacterium
CCGGCTCCTCGGCGAGGTGCTCCGCGATCCGGCGTTCCCGGCCGACGAGTTCGAACAGATGCGGGCCCAGTCGGTCGCCGGAATGACGCGGATGCAGACCGAGCCGCAAATGCTCGCGGGCGTGTCGCTCAGTCGGGCCCTCTCCGACTACCCGCGCGGTGACGTCCGCCACGCGCGGTCGATTGAGGAAAGCCTCGAAGACCTCGAGGCGGTGTCGCTCGACCAGATCAAGGCGATCTACCGCGACCAGCTTTCAGCCGCCACCGGCGAAGTGGCGATCGTGGGGGACTTCGATCCCGATGCGGCGCTCGCGGCGATCCGCGCGGTCCTCGCCGGGTGGAAGACCGCCACGCCCTACACGCGGATCGAGCGCGCCGTGAAGCCGGGCCAAAAGGGCGACAAGGAAGACATCCTCACCCCCGACAAGGCCAACGCCGTGTTCATCGCCGGGCTGTCGTTCCCGCTCAACGACGAGTCGCCCGACGAGATGGCGCTGGAGGTGGGCAACTTCATCCTCGGCGGCGGGGCCCTGTCGAGCCGGCTCGGCGACCGCATCCGGCAGAAAGAGGGCTTGTCGTACGGCGTCAGTTCATCGGTGTCGGTCCCGGCACGCGGCAACGACGCCCGGTTCACGATCAGCGCCATCACCAACCCCGGCAACATCGACGCCGTGGAGAAGGCGGCGCTGGAGGAACTGAAGCGGTTCATCCAGTCGGGCCCTGGCGCCGAGGAGCTCGCCGCCGCCAAGACGGCGTGGCTCGAGGCGCGGAAGACGGGGCGCTCCAGCGACGGCACGATCGTCGGCCAACTCGCCAGCAACCTCGACCTCGGCCGGACGATGGCCCGGGTGGTGGCCGACGAGAAGCGTGTGGCCGAACTGACGCCGCAGGACATCCAGGACGCTTTCCGGAAGCACATCGACCCGGCGAAGCTGGTGATCATCCGGGCGGGCGACTTCAAGGCGGCCGCCGATCAGACGAAGTGACCGCGGGCCGGTCGGTGCCGGTGGCCCCGATGCCGGTGGCCCCAGAAGGACGCCGCACGGGAGGTCGGGTCAGCCGGCCGCCCGCTCGATCGCCGCCTGCAGGGCCGCCAGGTGCCGTGGCACGGCGGTGAATGGATCCTCCGCTTCCTCGTATTCCAGGGCCACGCTGCCCTGGTAGCCGGCCGCGCGGAGGAGGGCCACGATCCTTTCCGGCTCAGTGGGCTCCGCTGGCAAGAGTGGACCGGCGGGCTTCGCGGGTCCTGCCTCGGAGCGCCGCACCGCCACCTTGTATTGCACGTTGACGGCGTAGGGCGCACAGCGTGCCAGGTCGGCGTAGGGATCGGGGGAGTGGAAGTTGCCGGTGTCGAGGCTGATGCCGAGCCAGTCGCTCCGCACCGCCTCGACAACCGCCAGCAACCCGTCGGGGTCGGCGACGATCCCGCCGTGGTTCTCCAGGCCGAGCATCACGCCGCGGGTGGCGCCATGGGCGCAGCACTCCTCCAGCGCCATCACGCACTGCCGCCGCGCCGCCGCCTCGTCGAGGCCGTCGCCCGCCGGCCCGGCAAAGACGCGCATGTGCCCGGCCCCGAGGAGGGCCGTGCGATCGATCCACTGCTTCACCGACGCGATCTCCCCGTCGAGCTCCGGGCCGGAGGGGCGCGTGAAGCGGTTGCCGACCGCCGTGCCGCTGATGGTGATGCCGCGGAGGTGGGCCCGGCGGCGGAGGGCGGCCAGGTCGGCGTCGGTGACCGCCGGATCGAAGTAGTAGGCGGTGAGCTCGGCATCGCAGCCATGGTCGGCACAGAGGTCGATGAACCCGGCGATGGAGAGGGCCTTCGTGGGGTCGGCTACCGCCTGCGGCTTGCCACGCGACCAGGGGAAGAACTGGCGGAAGCCGTAGGCTGCCAGCGCCGGCTTGAGCCGCGGCGGCCCCCGGCGCTGCGGTGGCTCGGCCCCGGCCGCCACCTCTCGCCCGGGCACGGCTCCCGAAACGATGGCCCCCACGGCAGCCGCGAGGAACCCGCGCCGGTCGCGCCGCGGCGCCGCGGCGGCGTGATACCCCTGTTTCATTCGAGGACCCTCAGCACTGCACCGTCGGAATCGAACTTGGCGATCGACAGTTCGAACTGGCCGGTCAGCCCCAGCGCCTCGAACTGCTCCACCACGGTGCCGGCCGCCGCCAGCGACTCGCAGACCGCCATCACCGCGGGCCCCCAGCTGCTCTGGGCCCGCCCCACCACCCCCAGTTCACCGAGCAGTTCGATCAGCTGCGCGGTCGCCTCGGCATGCGGCAACCGGGCGCTCTCCTGGGCGAACGGCTCGCCGGCGAGGGTGCCGTAGGCGTGGACGGCCTCGGAGAAGGCGTCGAACCGCCCCTCCACCGCCGCCGGTAGCAGTTCCATGAGCAGCAACCGCGACAACTCGGCGGTGGTCTCGCGCGGCACGGGCGCGAGTCGGCGGAACGCCTCCCGCTCCGCCTCACCCGAGAGCCCCTCGGCATGGCGCTCGACGATCACCACGCAGCGCCACGCGCTCGGCAGCCGGACGCGGGCGACCATCGGCGACCGCGTGCCCTCGGTGCCCCGGTCGTCGGGGGAGGTGAACCGTCCGGCCTCGACGATCATGCCACCGCGGGCGAAGCCGTACAGTCCCACGCTGCTGCGCCGCGCCCGCCCCACGGCCCGGGCGAGGGCCACGGCATCACGGGTCTCGAAGTGCCACGGTTCGGCGTCGCCCGGCTGCGGGCCCGGGTCGGCGTCGGGTGCGGAGCTGACGTGCAGGGAGCGCATCCCGGCGGCCACGGCGAGGGCGAGTTGGGTCCCGCTGCCGAGACCGACGTGGGCCCGCGGTGCGGCCACGACCTCGATCTCGCACCCGGCGTCCGGCGGCAGGTTCCAGGCCTGGCCGCACTCGTGGGCGAAGTGCAGTGCCCGCTCGATGAGGTGGCCACGTCCACGGAACTCGCGCGCCTGCCGCATCCGCAGGTGCACGCCGGGGCGATCGACCATCACGCCGACGCCGCCGAAGCTCCGCCCGCTGGGCGAGCCGAAGGAGAGCATGCCGAGGTGGAGCCGCGCGGGGGTCTTCACCTCGACGAGGCGGTCTGCGGCTCGGGAGCGTGGCGTGTCGAACGGCATGCGGGTTCAGGGGATCGGTCGTTCCGCGACCGCCCCCGTGGGTGGTGCCTCTCTGCCAGCGTAGCGGGCCGCGACCGCCGCCGAAACCAACAGGTTGAACGCCTCGCGTTCGTGGGCCCCGCCCGTCTTCTCCACAGCCACCGCCAGCACGTCGAGACGGCGGCCCACCTCGTCGGCTCCCAAGAGGGCCAGCCGCGTGACGTGGACGGCCCCCTCGATCACGGCGGCCGCGGCCCGGTTCCAGCCGAAAAACGGCCGGACCTCGTGGACGTGCACCACCGTCGCCGGCAAGCGCTGCCGGGCGTCGCTGCGATCGCCCCCCCGGATCTCGAACTCCAGCGCCCGACAACAGTCGGCGAGCACCCACCCGGCGACCACCGTGGCAGGCCGCACCGGCGCCGTCACCGGCCGCCCGGTCACCAGCCGGGCAAGGAGGAGGCAATCGTCGGTGACGTGGAACACGCCGGCGGGCTGCCGGGCCAGGTGGGCGGCCGTGCGGCTGGTGGCGAAGGGGCGCAGCACCAGCGACCGGGGCGCGGCGCGCTCCGCCTCCTCCACCAGCGGCCCCATCGGCGCCAGATGGACTCCGCCCGCCTCGTCGGTCGTGGTGACGATCCCTTCGAGAACCAGTGGCATGGGCATGGGGCCGATCGGGGAAGCCGCGCCGCAGCCGGGCGGCCCGCGCGATGATCCACGGTAGAATACCCCGTGGTTCCCGCCCCGGACGTGCCGCCGTGACCGCCACCCGCGAACGCATCCATTTCGTCACCGGCCGCCTGGCGGAGCCGTCGCTGCGGCTGGTGCTGGCCGACCTCGGTCCACGCGTCGGCTTCGACTACAGCGTCGACGTGCTCAACATCACCGTCGCCGCCCTCATGACCACCCCCTGGATCGCGCGGCGGCTGGCCGTACCACCGGGCACCGACCGGGTGGTGATCCCGGGTGCCGCCACCGGCCCACTGGAGCCGGTGCAGGCGGCGGCCGGGGTCCCTGTGGAGCGCGGTCCGGCCGACCTGCGCCGGCTCGACGAATGGTTCGGGGCGGCGTCGGAAGACCGCGCCGGGTACGGGTCGCACGACATCGAGATCCTCGCCGAGATCAACCATGCCCCGCGCCTCACCGCCGCCGACCTGCTGGCGACGGCGCGACGGCTGGCCGCCGACGGCGCCGACATCATCGACGTCGGCTGCGATCCCGGCTCGACCTGGGGAGGCGTCGGCGACGCGGTGCGGATGCTCGTGGCCGAGGGGCTGCGGGTGTCGATCGACAGTTTCAATCCCGTCGAGGTCGCGGCGGCGGTGGCCGCCGGCGCGGAGTTGGTGCTCTCCGTCAACTCGACCAACGCCGACGCCGCCCCCGACTGGGGCTGCGCGGTGGTGGTGGTGCCCGACGTGCCCGACGACCTCGAGAGCCTCCTCGACACCGCCGCGCGCCTCGTGGACCGCGGGGTGCGGTGCCGGCTCGATCCGGTGCTCGAGCCGATCGGGTTCGGCTTCGCCGCCAGCCTCGGCCGGGCCATCGAAGTCCGGCGCCGCCTCCCCGACGCCGAGATGATGCTCGGCATCGGCAACCTCACCGAGCTCACCGACGTCGACTCCGCCGGCGTCAACGTCGTGCTCCTCGGCTTCTGCCAGGAGCTCGGCATCCGCTCGGTGCTCACCACGGAGGTGATCCACTGGGCCGCCAGCAGCGTCCGCGAATGCCATCTCGGCCGGCAACTCGTCCACCATGCGGTGACGCGGCGGACGCTCCCCAAACACGTCGAGCCGGGGCTGGTGGTGCTGCGTTCGGGCCGACCGCAGGTGCACGGCACCGACCTGCTCGATCGGCTCGCCGCCGGCATCCGCGACCCCAACTTCCGCCTCTTCGCCGAGCGCGGGGCGATTCATCTGGTGGGGGCGGGGCTCCACCTCGAGGACCGCGATCCATTCGCCCTCTTCGAACGGCTCGCCGCCGCGGGGCGCACCGACGTCGACCCCTCCCATGCCTTCTACCTCGGCTACGAGATGGCCAAGGCGGTGACGGCCCTGACCCTCGGCAAGGACTACCGTCAGGACCAGGCCCTCGACTGGGGCCATCTCACGCAGCCGGAGATCGGTCACGGTCCGTCGCGGGCCGCGGCCCGGGTCGGCGCCGCCGCGGCGCCGGTCGCGACCGGGCAAGTGACGCCGTCCGGTCCGCCGCTGCCTCCCGCGGTGGAGGCACCGTGAACGCAGCGAAAGCTCCCCCGGTCGCCGGGCCATACATCGCGCGGCGCTGGTCCACCCCCTCCGGCGCCGTCGTGGGCGAACTCGGGCCGGGCTGCGCCGCCGTCGATCTGTTCGTCCTCCTCGCCGGCCTGCCCCGACGGCTGTTCCTCGACTCGGCCCGGCCCGACTCTCCGCCGACCGGGGCCGTCGCCTCGGCGCCCGGGGTGGGTGCCCGATCGCCGCGCTTGGGACGCTATTCGTTCGTGGCCGCCGACCCGATCCACGAGGTGACGCTCCCGCGGGCGGCTGCGGGGGAAGGTGTGGCGGCCGGCATGATGGCAGCGGTCGGTGCGCTGTTGGCTGACCTCCGGGCCGTGACGATACCCGGGCTGCCACCCTTCCAGGGCGGGTTGGCCGGGCTGCTTTCCTACGACTTCGGACTGGCGACGCTGGGCTTGCCTTCGCCCCCCGGGCAGGAGGACGTGCCCCTGGTGGCCCTCTGTGCGTACGACGTCGTGTTCGCCTTCGACCACGATCTCGGGCGGGGCTGGGTGATTTCACAAGGGCTGCCCGCCCGCGGTCCCACCGCGCGCCGGGCCCGGGCCCATGACCGGCTCGACTCCCTTCTCGGGCGCCTCGGAGTCGCCGGGCCCACGGGTGGCACCGGCGCGACGTCCGCGCGCGTCACGGGCCAAACCCTGCTGGGCCATCCTCTCCCGGGCCATCCCGGGATCCGGGCCAGCCACGCCCCGGCCACCTACCGGGAGATGGTCAAGGCGGCCATCGAGTTGGTGCGGGCCGGCGACATCTTCCAGGTGAACCTCGCCCAGCGCCTGGCGCTGGCAGGCACCGTCGACCCCACGCGCCTCGTGCTCGCGGCCCGGGCCCACAACCCCGCCCCGTTCGCGGGGTCGTTCGAGATCGACGGCCTCCACCTGGCGAGCATGTCGCCGGAACGATTCCTGCGCGTCGGCGGCGGCGTGGTGCGGATGCATCCCATCAAGGGCACCCGCCCGGTGATCGACAGCCCCGAGGCCGACCTGTTCGCCGGCGACGACCTCACCGCCAGCGCCAAGGACCGGGCCGAAAACGTGATGATCGTCGACCTCGTGCGCAACGACCTGTCGCGCGTCTGCGCCCCCGCGAGCATCCAGGTCGAGGCCCTCTGCCGCCTGGAACGGTATGCCAGCGTGCAGCACCTGGTGTCGATCGTGGCCGGCCGGTTGCGTCCGGGGGCGACCGCGCTCGATGCCCTCCGCGCGGCGGTGCCGGGAGGGAGTGTGACGGGGGCGCCGAAGCACCGTGCCTGCGAGATCATCTCCGAGCTCGAGGTGAGCGCCCGCGGCCCTTACTGCGGTGCGTTGGGCTACGTCGGCTTCGACGGCACCGCCGACTTCAATCTCCTCATCCGCACGCTCGTCAACCGCCCCGACCGGATCGAGTGCGCCGTGGGGGGCGGGATCACCGCGCGCAGCGATCCCGCCGCGGAGTATGCGGAAACCCTCCACAAGGCGGCGGGGATGCTCCGCGTGCTCGAGTCCCTGGGCCTCACCGGGCCGGCCGCCGGGGGAACCGCCCCATGATCCTCGTCCTCGACAACCGCGACAGCTTCGTCTTCAACCTCGCGCGGTGCATCCATCTGCTCGGCGTCGAGGTGCAGGTCGTGCCCAGCCACGGCACGACGGTGGCCGACATTTGGCGTCTGGCCCCTGCAGCTCTCGTCATCTCCCCGGGCCCGTGCACCCCGGCCGAGGCAGGCTGCTCCGTGGAGGCGATCCGCACCCTGCGCGGACGCGTGCCGGTGCTCGGGGTGTGCCTCGGCCATCAGGCGATCGCCGCGGCGCTCGGGGGCCGGGTGATCCGTGCCCCCGAACCGGTGCACGGCCGCACGAGTGCCGTCCACCACGACGGCACCGACCTGTTCGCGGGTGTGCCCAACCCCCTCACTGCCTGCCGCTACCACTCCCTGGTTGTCGACGACTCCGCGCTCCCGGCGGGGCTCGCGGTCACCGCCCGGACCGCAGAGGGCACGGTGATGGCCCTGGCCTGGCCGGCCGACCGGCTGTACGGCGTCCAGTTCCATCCGGAGTCGATCCTCACCCGGCACGGTTTCCGGATCCTCGCCAACTTCCTCGATCTGGCCGACGTGCCCTGGCGAGCCGACGTGGCGGCACTGGAACGGCAGCAAGGACCGTTCGCGGCTCCCGCCGGCCCCGCCGCCGACACCGCCGACGACACACCGCCGCCCGTGGTCACGTTTTGACGCCGGAAGCACCCTGCCTGCCGCCCGCGAATGCGGCAGCGGCTGCCCACTCCACAGGCGACTGCCGCATGGCCGACGAGCGCGCCGGGGGGTCCGACCGCTCCAACGATGGGCTCTTTCTCGCGGCGAAAAACCGTTTTTCCGCGGTAATGGGCGCACCGCCGGCAACCGGTCGCGACTGCCCGCCAACTTCGCACGTTAGCTGGCACAGGCTTTGCCCCTCTCCCGGGGCAGGCGGAAGTGAGGCCAGGGGCATGAGGCCCCGGGCCGTGATGCGGATGGCGCATGGATCGCGCCTGACTCACAAGGTCTCGAGGCGGAACGATGTCGACGAATGCACCCCGCGCGGCGGGCTCCTGGCTGCCGCACTGCCGGTCGGTACTGGCGGTGTGCGCGATGCTCCTCCCGGCGGCGGTCCTCAGCGCGCAGGACGCGGCCGTGGTCGATGCGGTGGTGGTCGATGCCAGCGCTGCGGCTCCGGCGGTGACCGCGGCACCGTCGATCGAGGAAATGGTGCCGAAGCTGTGGATGGCTGCAGACACGGTGTGGGTCCTCATCTGCTCGATGCTCGTGTTCTTCATGAATCTCGGCTTCGGCTGCGTCGAGTCGGGCTTCGCCCGCGGCAAGAACTGCGTCAACATCCTCTCCAAGAACTTCATCGTGTTCGCGGCCACGGCCGTCGCCTACTGGCTGTTCGGCTGGGACCTGATGTTCGGCAGCGGTGACGGCGGATGGTTCGGCAACTCCGGCGCTTTCATGGTGGGCGGAGCCGACAACTCCCCCGCCATGGGCGACAAGTACCAGGGGGTCTACTCCGCGATCAGTTGGACCAACGTGCCGCTGTGGACCAAATTCTTCTTCCAACTCGTGTTCGCCGGGACGGCGGCGACGATCGTGTCGGGTGCGGTGGCCGAGCGGATCAAGTACCACACCTTCATCCTCTTCAGCTTCCTCATGGCTCTCGTCATCTACCCGGTCACCGGACACTGGGTGTGGGGTTTCGGCTACCTGGCCAAGGAGTGGAACTTCTGGGATTTCGCCGGCTCCACCGTGGTCCATTCGGTGGGCGGCTGGTCGGCCCTCACCGGGGCGATCATCCTCGGACCGCGGATCGGCAAGTACGGTGCCGATGGCCGCGTGAACGCGATCCCGGGCCACAACATGACCGCCGCCTTCATCGGCTGCCTCGTCCTCTGGTTCGGCTGGTTCGGCTTCAACCCCGGCAGCACGATGAGCGTTGCCGCCGACGGCGGCGCGCTCGCCAGCCTGGTGGCCGTGAACACGAATTCGGCGGCCGCGGCGGCGACCCTCACCGCGACGCTCACCGCGTGGCTCCTTCTCGGCAAGCCCGACTTCGGCATGACCCTCAACGGGTGCCTCGCCGGCCTCGTGGGGATCACCGCGTCGGCGGCCTTCACCAACGTCACCTGCTCGCTCCTCATCGGGGCGATCGCCGGCGTGCTCGTGGTGTTCTCGGTATTGTTCTTCGACCGGATGGGGGTCGATGATCCGGTCGGGGCCACGAGCGTGCACCTGGTGTGCGGGATCTTCGGCACGTTGTGTGTCGGCCTGTTCACCACGTCCGACCTCTCCACCACCGTTCTCACCGGTCCCTTCGGCAGCGCCGCGGCGGGCGGCCCGACAGCGGGATTGTTCTTCGGCGGCGGCACCAAGCAGCTCATCGCCCAGGTGGTGGGTGTGCTCCTGGTCGGCGCCTACGTCGTACCGGTGTCGGCCGTGTGCTGGCTGGCCCTCAAGTCACTCGTCGGACTCCGAGTGGCACCACAGGAGGAAATCGAGGGGCTCGATGTCGGCGAGCATGGCAACGAGGCCTACCACGGCTTCGTTCTCGCCCGGGCCGACTGACCCGCACGTCACCACCGGGTCGCGGCGGCGGTCATCACGATCCAGAAGGATGCCCCAACGGTCTGGGCGAGCAATCCGCCTCGCTCGCCCAGACCGGGGCATTTTCCTTTTCGACGGGTTCCGCTGGGCTCGTCCACTGTCGTCGGTGAGGTGGGCGGCGGCCACGGTCCCGGACTCGGTTGTGGCCTGCACGATCACGCGCGGCGGAAGCCACCGTTGACCGGCAGCACCTGTCCGGTGACGAAGCCCGCGTCGGGCGAGGCGAGCCACGTGACGGCCGCAGCGATGTCGTCGGGCGTGCCCCAGCGGCCGAGCATGCTCTCGCGGACCGCACGCCGCTGCCAGGCGTCACTCGCCCCTTCGCCCCAGGCGGTGCGGATCCACCCCGGGGCGACGCAGTTGACCCGCACCTGCGGAGCCAGCGACCGGGCCAGGCTGCGCGTGAAGGCCATCACTGCCCCCTTGGACAGTGCGAACAGCTCGCCGCTGTCCCCCTCCATGCCCGTCTCGGCCTGATCCCAGCCGATGGTGATGATCGCCCCACCCCGCCGCGCTCGCATCCAGGCGCCGAGGCCGCGGGCCAGGGTCACCGTGGCGGTGACGTCGACGGCGAGGAGCGCATGGAGCTTGCGCTCGAACGACCACGCCGCAGCCGCGCCGGTGAGCACGTCGGCGCCGGCGACCGCCACGAGGAGATCGACGTCCGGCAGGCGCGTGCTGACGTCGGCCACGAGCCGCACCGCCCCGTCGGCGGTCGCCAGATCGGCGAGGAACGTGCCGGCGTGGGCAGCGGCATCGGGAAGCAGCGCGACAGTCCCGGCGGCCCCGGCGCTGCTGCGGCCATGGATCGCCACCCGGGCACCCGCCCCGGCGAGGGCCAGGGCAACCGCGCGGCCGATCCCACGGCTGGCTCCGGTGACCAGTGCCGTCCGCCCGGCGAGCGCGGTGGTGGCCCCGCTCATCGACCGACCGGTCCCGGTTCGAGCGCTGCGGTGGCGTCGGCCGCCGGCTCCCGCCGCGGCACGACGTAGCAGGCGGCCTCCTCGGCATTGCGCACGAGCAACCTGTCGCCGGCCAGGGTGGGATTGTTCCAGGTCTGTCCCGAGAGGGCCGCCAGCCGGGCACGCACCCGGTGGGCCGTGGGACTGGCCTCCACCAGCACCACCTCCCCCGACTCCGCCTGCACCACGATGAGGTCCCCCACGAGGAGCACTTGGCCCTGGCCGTAACGCCCACCCTTCCACGCCCGGCGTCCATCGGCCACCGCGACGCACTCGAGAATCCCGTCGGACAGCCCGTAGACGTGGCCGTCGCGGAGGACGACGCTCGTGAACTTCGTTTTCAACAGGCCGGTCTCGCGCCACACCGGTTCGATGGCCCACGGGGTGGCGGTCGGGTCGGCGATGCGGAACACCGCGGCCCCCAGGCCATAGCCCTTGGAGAGGAGGAACCGCCGGTCGTCGAGCGGCACCGGCTGCGAGCAGTTGGCGTCGGAACTGGAGTGGCCCGGCCATTCGCAGCGCCACACGAGCTGACCGTCGGCGGGATCGTAGCCCGCCGCCTCACCTTCGTTGACGGTGATGATGAGGCGGCGACCGGCGAGCGTGGCGATCACCGGTGAGGCGTAAGCGATCTGCCGATCCCCAGCCAGCCAGCGGCGGCTGCCGTCGGCTCGGTCGTAGGCCACCAGGGACGCGGCACCGCCGTCCCGCGGGCCGCCCCCCGGGACCACGACGAGGTCGTCGACGACGAGGGGTGATCCGGCCCGTCCCCAGGCCACGGCGAGGGCGTGGGCCGCGGGGTCGATACCGAGGTCCGCGCACACATCCTTCCGCCACACCACCCGTCCGGTCGCGCCGTCGATGGCGTGCAGCCAGCCCGTGGCCCCGGTGGCGTAGACGATTCCCCCGTGGATCGTCGGCGTCGAGCGCGGGCCCACGCCGCCGAGCACGGTCTGGTGGCGGGCGGGCACCGCGACGGCCCATCCGTCGGTACCGTCCTCGAGGGAATAGCTCGTGACCAGCTCCTCGTCTCCGCGCTGCTCGAGGGTCACGGCGTGCGGCCCACAGGTGGCGAAGCCGCTCCAGCCGGCCCCCAGGGGGCGGCGCCACACCTGGCGCGGCGGTCGTGCCTCCCAGTCGGGATCGAGCAGCACGCCGGTCACGGTCGCGGTGCCATCCGCGCCGAGAAATCGCGGATGATCGCCGGGTGTGGGCGTCCAGGGCGCGGTCGTGTCCAGCGGTGCCGCATCATCCGCGGGTGCGGCGCCCCGGGGCCGCTCGAGGAGGAAGTCGGGGGATCGCTGCCAGCGCCATGCGAACTGTGGCACCAAATCGCCCGACACCCGCTCCACGCGCAACAGTGCCATCCCCGCCACCACCAGCCCGGCCAGCGCACCGCCCACGGTCCACTTCCGGGCCCATGAGTACCCACTCTCCCGCAGGAACCACACGAAGAGCGACATGAGCGCCGCGAAGGCGAGAATCAGGGTGATGATGTTCCGTACCGCGGCGTCGATGGCCGTGCCAAACACCAGTTCCAGCCCGCCGCCCCGGACGAGGAGGATGGCGGTCGCCAGCGAGGCCGCCGTCACCCACACGCGCACCGGCGGCGACAGCGCACCGACAGGCTGACGCGGCGGATCGCCGGGAGGATTCGTCCCGGACCCGGCTCCAACGCTCGCCGACGGGCTGGCTTTCGGTTTCCGGCGGGATCGCGCCACGGGTTCACCCACGCAGGGAGACGCGCCACGCGACGCGGTACGCGTCGGCTGGCGGAAGCAGTGTAGCAGTCGGGTTGCCCGACCCTTCCCCGCCGACCGCCCGCGGGCAAGCTGGCGAGGGGCGCTTCCGTGTCGCAGCACGGCTTCCTTGTCGCGGTACCGGAGGCTGACTAGACTCCGGGGTTTCGCCCCTCCGCCACCTGGGCCTGCCGACAGCCCATGACTCCTTCTGGCTCCGCCGGCCCGTCGCCTCCCCACCGACCCGATGAGGTCGGCCCGGAAGTCGAGCGCCGCGGGGATGACACGGCGGTCAGTTCCACGCCCCCCGGCGGTCCCTCGACACTGGCCGTCCACGGCGGAGAGAGCCGCGACAAGCCAGGGCACTCGCTCACCGACCCGATCTTCGCCACCTCCACCTACACCTTCACCGACACCGCCTCGATCGTCCGCTTCATCGAGGAAAAGCAGCCGCGTGAGGAGTATGGCCGCTACGGCAATCCGGGCGAGCGCGTCGTGGAGGCCAAACTGGCGGCGCTGGAGGGCGCCGAGACCGGGTTGCTCTTCGCATCGGGGATGGCGGCGTTCGTCGGGGTGCTCATGGCCCACGTCAACGCCGGCGACGAGGTCATCTGCTTCGATGAGTGCTACCACCGCAGCCGCGAGTTCTGCCGCCGTCACCTGACCCGCTTCGGGGTGGGGTTCCGCGAGGTGCCGAGCGGCAACTACGCGGCCATGGAGGCGGCGATCACACCGCGCACGAAGTTCCTCGTCAGCGAATCCCCCACCAACCCGCACCTCTCGGTGGTCGACATCCCGCGCTTCGCCGACATCGGACGCCGGCACGGCGTGCTCACGCTCATCGACGCCACCCTCGGCACCCCGTTCAACGTCCGGCCCCTGGAGGGGGGCATCGATTTCGTCCTCCACTCCGCCACGAAGTATCTCGGTGGCCACAACGACCTCCTCGCCGGGGCGGTCCTCGGTCGCGGCGAAGTGATCGAGCCGGTGCGCCAGCTCCGCGGGATCATGGGTGGGATCAACTCGCCGCACAATGCCTACCTGCTCGAGCGCGGTCTCAAGACCTTCGCCCTGCGGATGGAGCGCCACAACGCCAACGGCCTGGGGGT
Organism: Planctomycetia bacterium; assembly: GCA_009924545.1. Lineage (GTDB taxonomy): Bacteria > Planctomycetota > Planctomycetia > Pirellulales > UBA1268 > F1-20-MAGs016. The sequence continues at coordinate 13,291 of RFRL01000092.1, forward strand.
GGCCCGCTTCCTGGAAGCCCACCCGCGCGTGGAGCGCGTCCTCTACCCGGGTCTGGAGAGCCATCCGTACCACGCCGAGGCCCGGCGCTCGATGCGTGGCTTCGGCGGACTGGTTACCTTCCTCCTCCGGGACGCCGACTGGCGACGGACGGCCGCGGTCGTCGATCGGATGCGGGTCGCGCGGATCGGACCGAGCCTCGGGGGAGTGGAGACGCTCATCGAGCAGCCCATGGTGATGAGCTACTGGAACTATTCCCCGGCGGATCGGGCCGGCTTCCGCATCGCCGACAACATGATCCGGATCGCCTGCGGCATCGAGGAGACCGCCGACCTGATCGACGATCTGGAGCAGGCCCTGGCCGGGGCCTCCTGACCCGCTGGCCCCTTCTGCCCGCCCGCCCGCACCTCGCCGGCCTCGCGCACCTGCGCGGTGCGGCCGGACTGGCCGCTCGGGCCATCTCATCCGATCACCCGCGCGGCCCCACTCTGGGCAAACGGGGCAAGCTGACGGCGTCGCGTCGATTTTGACGGAAGTCCGGACCCTGTCGCCGACGATAACCCTGACGATTGCAGAGACCCTGCCGCGCCACCGCTGAGGTCGGGCTGCGGCATGCCGGGAGAATGAGGCCATGCACACGCCCACGATCGCGACCCTGCTCACGCCCCTCGTCGTCGCCGCCTCTGCCGCAGTGGCCGTCGCACAGGGAAGCAGCCAGGGCGACGGCCTGCGCTGGACACCACACCGGACGGCCATGGGGAACCGATCCGGGTCGGATGACACCCTGGGGATCATCATCAAGGGAACGACGTCGGGCACCGGTACACCGCAGCCGGCCGCGCCCGCCACGGCCGAAGTTCCCCGGGGCAACGCCGCCGAGAAGCGCACCGCGCCTCTCGGCCAGACTGCCGGGCCCCAGCCGGTGCCCTCGCCTTCCTTGCGATCGCCCGGTTCCGCGCGGCGTGCCGATCCGCGTCCGGTGCCAGCCGCAGGTGGGTTCACCGACGCCTTCCGCCGGGCGTTCGATCCGGAGAACCCCCAGGGGATCCTCGGCGCCGCCTTCAGCCGGGCCCCGCAGGGAGAGGTGGGCCGTCCGCTGCTCGCCGACGAACAGCGAGCCGCCCCGCGCCGGGCGCCCTACGCCAATCCGGCCGTCCGGCAGGCCCAGCAAAGCGCTGCCGTCGCCGGCACCCGCAACCGGACCCAGGGCGGCAGCCGTGGCCAGCCCGGCACGCGCATCGCCCTCAATGCCGACAACATGCCGTCGGTGCTCGCCCAAACTCCCGCCGCCACCGGCACGCCGATGCCCGCCGCGCCGCTGCCGGCGCCGCGCACCTCCGCCGCTCCACCTCCGGCCGGGAGTTCCTCCGCGGCGATCCCCGACAACCTCCCCACCGGCCCCGGGGAAATCGTCCTCGAGGACTCCATGAATGGCGGGTTGCCGTCGTTCGAGGAGGGTCAGCTGGGTGGGCCGATGTATCTCGGCGAGGGACCCGAAGGAATGCCACTGACCGATGACGGCTTCGGGGGCATGACCTACGACGACGGCATGATGATGCCCGACGGGATGATCATGGGCGACGACTCCGGCATGATCGGTCCCGGCTGGACCGGCGAGGTCCACCTCCACGTGTCCTCCCCCTACGACGACCCCTTCGCGTGCGAGGATGGCGAGCCCTGCGGTTGCCTGCCGTTCTACGAGCACGACGGGCGGATCTGCGCCTTCCTGCGGCGCTTCGGCAAGCCCTACTATGGCTGGCGTTGGTACCGCGACTTCTCCGCGAGTGCCGGAGTGACGTCGTTCCAGAGCCCGATCGACCTGGGGATCCTGGGCAACTACGGCTTCAACGAATACGTCAACTGGGGCATGCCGTTCTGGAACGCCCTCGGTGTCGGCTGGCAGGTGGGTGTCCGTGGCGTGCAGGCCGACTTCCAGTCGACGTCGGTGCGCCTCAGCGGTTCGCCGTTGAACAATGGCCCCCGCAACCAGGTGTTCCTCACGACCGGCTTCTACACCCGGGCCTTCGAGGGACGCGGCCTCCAGGGTGGCGCGGTGTGGGACTACCTGCGCGACGACCTGTACGACAACGTCGACATTTCGCAGATCCGCGGCGAGGTGAGCTACGTGTGGGGCTTCAACGAGTTGGGCTTCTGGGCCGCCGCCAACAGCATGGGGCGGAAGAACATGGGCCCCGTCGGCTATGCGAACACTGAAACCATCGACATCTACGCCGGCTTCTACCGCCTCCACTTCGGCGACGCCAACGAGTTGAAAGCCTGGTCCGGCGGCACAGGTGACGGCGATTTCATCCTCGGCAGCCTGGTGCGGGCTCCGATGAACCGCAGCCTGGCGCTGGAGGGCACGTTCACCTACCTGATCCCGCAGGCCGCCAAGACGATCCCCCTCGCCGACGGTACGCTCCAGGGGTACTCGGGCCAGGCGTGGAACCTCGCGGTGAACCTCGTCTGGTATCCGGCCTGCCGCGCGCGGCGTGGCCTGGCCAGCCCGTACCGGCCCCTCTTCGAGGTGGCCGACAACGGCAGCATGATCCGCTCGCTCGACGTCGTCCGGTGAGCGGCCGGAAGCCCCTTCCCCGACTCTCCCGGGTAGTTTCTGGTATTCTGCCCAAGCCGGTCGGGGGAGTGCCGCGGTCGCCGCGGGACCGCCCCCGGGATCCGCCG
>RFRL01000093.1 GCA_009924545.1 Planctomycetia bacterium
CGCGCCCTCCTCGCCGCCGGCGACCCTGCCGACGCGAGTCGGCTCGTGGGAGCCTGGAAGGATCTCGACCCGCCCGGCCGCGACGCTGCGGTCGCGGCGCTGGCTTCGCGCGCGGCGTGGGGGACGAACCTGCTCGATGCGATCGAGCGCGGCGACCTCCCACGCGACACGCTTTCACCGCTGGTGGCGCGGCAGCTCGCCGGCCTCGGCGACGCGGCTCTGCGCGCCCGCGTCGCGGCGCTCGTCGGCCCGGATGCGCTCCCGGGCGACGGCCGCTTGCGCATCGTCGCCTGGAAGGGGCGTCTCACCCCTGAGCGCCTGGCGGCGGCCGATCCCGACGCGGGCCGCGCGGTGTGGATCAAGCGTTGTGCGGCCTGCCACCGACTTCACGGCGAAGGGGGCACGCTCGGCCCCGATCTCACCGGCTCGGGTCGCCGTGATCTCGACTACCTCCTCACGAACATCGTCACACCGAGTGCGACGGTCTCCCCCGACTACCGCCTCCGGCAGGCCCTCCTCACCGATGGCCGCGTGCTCGCCGGCCTGCTCGTGCGCCGGACTCCCGACATGCTCGTCCTGCGCACGCCGGCCGGCGTGGAAACAATCCCCGCCGACGAGGTCGAGGAAGTCCGTGATGCGGGGGTGTCGCTCATGCCCGAGGGGTTGCTCGACGGCTTGTCGGCCGACGAGGCGCGCGACCTGATCGGGTTCCTCATGACCGAGTAGCCGCACGGCCGTACCGCACCAGCCGTGCGGTGGCTTCCAGGGCAGCCCACGACACCGTCAGGGTAGACCGTCAGGGCAGATCGACGACGAAGATCTGGTTCACGGGGCGGAGCGTGCCGTCCACCTGCCGGGTCGGCACGGTGCGCACACAGGCGATCCGGCGCCCGTCCGGGGAGAACACACAGGCCTCCGGCCGCGGCGCGGTGGCATCGCGCACCGCGGGGGTGAGGCGGCGGACACGGCCGTCGGCGGCATCCACCAGGCACACGCTGCCATCGACGACGCAGGCGAGCGCGTCTCCCGCCGGGCTCCAGGTGAAGGCACTGGCGATGGGCGCATCCGCGCGGGAGAGCTGGCGGAGGGTGCCGGCGGGCGACACCGTCCACAGTTGCACCGTGCCCCCCTCGTCGCCGAGCAACAGCGCGATCCGCTCGCCGTCGGGGCTCGACCGGAGCCAGTGACGCGGGCCCTGGATCCCGGGATGGCGCCGGTCGGCGGTGAACGACAGCCGTCGCTGGACCACGCCGCGCGGCGGCGCCGGCCGCGTGGTGGGCGTGCCGGCCAGCGGTCGGTTCCCCGGCACCAGCAGGCCATTCGGATCGGCGGGCAGGTCGACGATGAACGCCTCGGCGATCGTCGCGCCGGTGGCGGTGCGGACGTGCCCCTGGAAGGCGAGGGCGTGGCGCTGCCAGCCGCCATCGGCGCGGCGGTAGCCGCGCTCCCCCACCCAGGCCTCCTCGCAGGCGCGCACGATCCGGTCGCTCCCCGGGGTTGGCTCGTCGTCGAGCGCCGTCACCAGCACGCTCGCCGCGGTGCCGGAATGATTCCGCGGATGCGTCGCCGGCACCGTCACCGGCAGGCCGCACACGCTCACCCCGACGGCGCGGAGGTTCCGTTCGGTTCCCGGCCGGGCCGCATCGGGGAGGAGAGCGTCCTCGTAGGTGAAGCTCACGAGCCTCCCGTCGGGGGAGAACACGTGCACGTGCGACCCCCCGCGCAGGGCGCCGGCGGTGAACGGCGCCACGAGGTCACGGGCGTCGAGCGGTTCCCACTCACCTGGAGTGGCCGTGTGGACGATCGCCCCCTGGCGCCGCGCCGGGCCGTAGCTCCACTCGGTGGTGGGGCGCTCGGGCCCGAGGATGAACACCACGCGGTCGTCGACCGGGCTCGCGGTGACGACGCCGCAACCGGCCCCGGCCGGCGCCGTGAACAGCCGCTCCACCCGGCCGCTTTCCACATCCACGCGCCCGATCAGGGTGCCGTCGAAGAGGCTTCCGGCCGGGTCGCTGCGGACGTCGTAGACGATCCAGCGCGAGTCGGGGGACCAGACCGCGGCATTGGTGAGGAGATGACCGTGCGGCGCGTGGGTGAGCTGGCGCATGGCGCGGTGCCTCACCGCGGCGCGAGTGCCGCCGGATCGATGACCACGTGGACGATCGCCTCGCGGAGGAAGGTATAGGTGACGTGCACGCGCCCGTCGGCCGCCTGGATGATGGCCGGGTAGGAGTATTCCCCCGGGAACGTCTCCAGCGCCACCACGTCGCGCCACGTCCGGCCGTCGCGGCTCTCGGCGACCACCAGCGGCGTGCGCCCCTGTTCCACCGGGTTGGAGACCAGCAGGTGCCGGCCGTCGGCGAGCGTCACCGCGTCGGTGCCGGCATTGGGATTGGGAGCCCAGCCGAGCGCGAGCGGCTGCCAGGTGAGCCCGGCGTCGGCCGACTCGACCTCGAACAGCTTGCCACTGCGGGTCCGCCCCAGGGCCAGGAGCCGGTCACCGCCGAGGACGAGCAGACTGGGCTGGATCGCCATCACCATCCGGCCGTCGTTGACAGCCGCGCCGCGTGTGAACGTGCGGCCCCCGTCGGTGGAGCGCTCGAAGTGGACCTTCCACCCGTCGTCCTCGCTCGAACTGCCGGCGATCACGACGCCCGCGCCGAGGGCCAGCGGCTTGTTCTTCACCGGGCCGATGATGCCCTCCCCGAGCCGGCGCAGCGCCCCCCAGGTGCGGCCTCCGTCGCTGCTCTCGCGCACCACGCCCCACCAGTCGCGGGGCGACGGCCCCACCTTGGCATAGAGAATCAGCGGACCACCGGGAGACTGGAAGAGGACCGGGTTCCAGCAGGGATGGCGCGAGCCGTCGGGTTGCACGCCGTCGATGACCTCCTCGGGCGCACTCCAGCCGAGCGGCCCGAGCCGCGACAGCCAGATCCCCACGTCGGCTTCCCCCTCGTCGGTGCCGCCGAACCAGGCGGCCACGAGCCCGAACCCGGCGGTCTCGACGATCGTGCTGGCATGGCAGGAGGGGGTGGGATGGCCACGCGGGCAGACGAACTCCCGCACGCGCACCGCCGCCGCCCCGAGCCCCGGATCGACAACCGGAGGCTCCGCCCGGGCCGCGGAGACTGCACCCACCACCAGCGCTCCGACCACACAGCCGAGCCACGCCGGGAACCTCCCCGCAGCCTTCCCCGGTCGGCAGTCACGGCCGGCAGGCCGTGGCACGGGGCCGCGGCGGTTCGTGGACCGCGGGCTCGATGCGACCATCGGCGGACCTGCCTCGATCATGGCTCACCCTCCCGGCGCCGTCGGCGACGGCCGCGGCGATTGCGGCAGCATACCTGGACACCATGGCCCGCTGGGCTGCGGCACGGCGCGATCGTTCCGGTTGTGACGGAGGGCGGAAAACGGTCTGGAGCGGAGCCCCTCCGGCCGCCGAATCCTATGTCGTCGGGGGGACACGGCCCAGCCGGACCACCCGACACGCCGCCCGGGCGCGAGCCCGGGCCGCGAACAGATCGCGTCCCGACGGAGGTGCCAAACCCTTTTTGCGTTGACCAGGATCCAAGCCAGGGAACGGCCCCGTGCCGAACCCCGATCCGCGTCAGTCTCGCAGTGCTCTCCCCGTTCGCAGACCGCATCCGTTCGAACCCGTGAGGCCGTGGTGACCCAGCGTCGCCACGGCCTCCGTGCTTGATCCCAGGCCAGTGCGTTCAAGCGGCGGCAACACAGCGTCGCCACGGCCTCCGTGCTTGATCCCAGGCCAGTGCGTTCAAGCGGCGGCAACACAGGTCGCCACGGCCTCCGTGCTTTGATCCGGTCGAGGATCGTTCACGCGTCGTCGAGCACAGCCACCGTCTCGAAGGTTTTCCCCTCGAGCATCTCCAGCGACGCCCCGCCACCGGTCGAGACGTGGCTCACCCGGTCGGCGTAGCCGAGTTGCTCGACGGCGGCAGCCGAGTCACCTCCCCCGATGATCGTCACCGCCCCCTTGGCCGTGGCGGTGGCGACCGCATCGGCCACCGCCTTCGTGCCGGCGTCGAACGGGGCCATCTCGAAAACCCCCATCGGTCCGTTCCACACGACGGTTCCGGCGGCCGCGATGATCTCCGCGTAGCGCTTCGCCGTCTCCGGTCCGATGTCGAGCCCCTCGAAACCGTCGGGGATCTCCCCCGCCGGCACGATGCGCTTGGCGGCGGTGGCCTTGAAATCATCGGCGCAGTGGGTGTCGACGGGGAGGACGAGTTTGCCGCCCGCCGTGGCGAGTAGCTCCCGGGCGAGATCGAGTTTGTCGGTCTCGACCAGCGACTTCCCCACCTTCCCCCCCTGGGCGAGCGCGAAGGTGTAGGCCATCGCCCCCCCGATGAGGACATGGTCGCAGATCGCCAGGAGGTTGGTGATCACGGCGATCTTGTCCGACACCTTCTTGCCGCCGAGGATCGCCACGAACGGCCGCTGCGGATGGGCGATAGCGTCGGCGAGGTAGCGCACCTCCTTCTCCACGAGGAAGCCCACCACCGCCGGCCGGCCGGCCTGCTTCATCGCCGCCGGCACCGCGTGCATGCTCGCCTCGGTGCGGTGGCAGGTGCCGAAGGCGTCGTTGACGTAGGCGTCGGCCAGGGCGGCCAGCCCCGCCACGTAGGCGGCGTCGTCCCCCTTCTTCTCCCCCTTGTTGAAGCGGACGTTCTCCAGGAGGAGCACCTCACCGGCCCGCAGCGCCCGGGCCTTGGCCTGGGAATCGGGACCGCCGGTGTCGGCGGCGAGTGTCACCGGCCGGCCGAGGAGCTCGGCGAGCCGTCGGGCGACCGGGGCCAGGGAGAACTCCGGCTCCGGACCCTTGCCGGCCGGACGGCCGAGATGGCTCATGAGGATCGCCCGGCCACCGCGGTCGAGGATCGCCCGGATCGTGGGCAGGGCCATGCGGATCCGCCGGTCGTCGGTGATCGCCCCGGAGTCGTCCTGGGGCACGTTGAAATCGACCCGCACGAGCACGGCCTTGTCGCGGGGATCGATGTCGGCGACCGTCTTCTTGGCCATGACTGTTTCCTGTGGAGGGAGGGAAGCGGCTATTCAACCCTGCCGCCGCACCGCGCCGCAAGCGGCGCGCTCCGTCACCCGCCGGCGTTCATTCCGGCATCTCCACCACCGCCTTCACCAGGCCATTGCCCGGCTCGAGGAGGCCGGCGAAGGCGACGTCGAGGCGCGGAAACCCGACCCGGTGCGAGATCCACGGGTGCGTGTCGATCCGTCCCTCCTCCACCAACGCGATGATCCGGGCGAAATCGCGCGACAGGGCGTTGCGGCTGGCGAGGATCGACAGTTCACGGCGGTGGAGGACCGGCGCGTGTGGAAACGCCACCTGCTCCTGCGTGATCCCGACGTACACGACGCGCCCACCGAAACTCGCGTAGCCGAGCGCCGCCCCCATGCTCGCCGGGCTGCCGGTGGCATCGACCACCACCTCGCACATCCGCCCGTCGGTGAGTGCGCCGAGCCCCGCGGCATTGGCCTCGGGGGTCGTGGCCGCGAGGGTGTCGGGGATCCCCATCCGCTCGCGGACGAATGCCAGGCGGGTGGCGACGGTGTCCATGACGATCACGCGGCACCCCGCCAACCGGGCGAACTCCACCGCCGACAGGCCGATCGGTCCGGCCCCGATCACCAGCACGGTCTCGCCGGGTTGGGCCCGGGCGCGGTCGATGGCGTGGCAGCCGATGGCGAGGGTTTCCACTAGCGCGTTCTGCTCGTGGGCCAGCCGCGGGGAAGGATGGAGCTTGCGCGCCGGCACCGTGAACAGCGGCCGCAGGCCGCCGTCGCAGTGGACGCCGAGCGTCTGGTGGTGCGCGCAGCAGTTGGTGAGGCCACGGGCGCAGGAAAAACACCGCTGGCAATTGATGTAAGGCTCGACGCAGCACCGGTCGCCGGGGCCGACCGTCGTGACGCCGTCCCCGACAGCCACCACCTCCACACCGAGCTCATGGCCGGGGATCCGCGGGTAACTGAAGAACGGCATCTTCCCGAGGTAGCCGCCGAAGTCGGTGCCGCAGATCCCCACCGCACGGACCCGCACCACGGCCTCCCCTGCGGCCGGCGCCGCCGGCTCCGGCACGGTGGCGAAGCGCCACTGCCGTGGCTGTTCGAGCACCCAGGCGTTCATCGCCCCTCCCCGGTGCGCCGCTCGGCCGGCGTCGCGTCGAGCCGGTAGAACTCCCGGCACGTGCCCCCCATGATCGCCTCCTGCTCCGCGGCCGACAGCCGGGCGACGAAGTCGGTGACGGTCCCCAGCACGTCGGCATAGGCGCCCGCCAGCGTACACACCGGCCAGTCGCTGCCAAACATCAGCCGCCGCGGCGAGAAGGCCTCGATCGCCACGTCGAGATACGGGGTGAACTGCCCGCGCGACCAGCCGCGCCAGGCCGCCTCGGTGACCAGACCGGAGAGCTTGGCGAAGCAGTGCGGATGCCGGGCCAGGGCCCGGATGTCGTGCCGCCAGGGCTCGATCTCCCCGGCTTTCACCCGCGGTTTCCCCAGGTGATCGAGCACGAAGCGCTGCCCGGGGAAATGCCCCACCAACTCCGCGGCCACGGCCAGTTGCGGCGGGTAGAGGAGCAGGTCGTAGGCCAGACCGTGCCCGGCGAGCAGGCCGATCCCGCGGACAAAGTCGCTCCCCAGGAGAAAGCGCGGATCGGGCTCGTCCTGCACGACATGGCGGACACCGACAAGCCGCGGCCGGGTGGCGAGCCGCGCCAGGTCGTCGGCCACCGTGGGGCTCCGCAGATCGACCCACCCGACCACGCCGCGGATGAACGGCGCCCCCTCGGCCAGCCCCAGCAACCACTCCGTTTCCGCCACGGACTGCCGCGCCTGCACCGCCACCGTGCCGTCGATCCCCCCGGCGGCCAGCAGGGGGGCCAGGTCGGCGGGCAGGTGGTCGCGGGCGAGCCGCTCCATACCGGCGCCGATCCAGGGATACTCGTCGGCGGAGTAGCTCCAGAAGTGCTGGTGGGCATCGAGGCGCATGGGGAAGTCCCGGTCAGTTGTTCTCGGGGAGGCCCTCGACGTGGCCAACGTCACGGACCGGGGTGAAAATCGCCTGTACGTCGCGGAGCAGTTCCTCGTCGAGCGGCTCGGCGGCCCACGCGGCCCAGGCGCGGACGTTGTCGGGATTGGCGCTGCCGGCGATCGTCGTGGCGATGCCGGGGTGGGCCAGGGAGAACTGCAGCGCCAGCTTGGCGATCGGTGTCCCGCGCGACCGGCACAGCGCCGCCGCCGTGCGGGCCGCCGCCTTGACGGGCTCCGGCTCCTTGAGCCAGCCCGGGAGCGGCGCGTCGGTGAGGAGCCGTGCCGAGAACGGTCCGGCGTTCATGGCACCGATGCCGCGTGGAGCGAGCCAGGGGAGGGTCTCGGTGGCGAAGCGGGTGTTCTGCAGCGTGTACTGGTTGTAGCTGAGGACGCAGTCGACGTCGGTCTGGTCGCAGACGAAGCGGAAGATCCGCTGCGGATAGCCACTGAAGCCGATGAACCGCACCTTGCCGGCGTCACGCGCCTTCCGCAGGGCCGGCAGCGTCTCGTCGACGATCTGTTGCATCGGCACGAACTCGATGTCGTGGCAGAGGACGATGTCGAGGTGGTCGGTCCGGAGCCGGTGGAGCGACACGTCGACGCTCTCTGCCACGCGGCGGGCGGAGAAATCGAAGTGGGCGAGGTCGTAGCGGCCGAGCTTCGTGCACAGCAGGTAGTCGTCGCGCGGCACCCCCTCCAGCGCGATCCCCAGGAGCACTTCGCTCATCCCCCGGCCGTAGAACGGGCTGGTGTCGATGAGTGACAGGCCGCAGTCGAGGGCGGCCCGGACGCTCGCGATCGTCTCGGCGAGCGTGACGCGGCGGAACTCCGCCCCCAGCGAACTGGCGCCGAAGCCCAGGATCGGCACTTCCAGGCCGGTGCGGCCGAGCGGACGGGTGTGCATGGCGGATGGCGACCCGGGAGGGGAGCGGGCTGCACGCCGATGGCCGGCGCGTCAGAACGTGCGGCAGCCGAGCGAGAGGATGAGGTTGGCCCAGGGCATCGTGTCGGCCGTCTGGATCGTGAGGACGTGATCGGCGGAGGCGACCGCCTTGTAGAAGTCCCATTTGACGATCGGTTGCAGGTCGACCGTGCTCCCCGCCGCGGCGAGGATCCGCCGGTACTCGGCCCACACTGGCGGATCCCCCGGGGTGGCGGTGGCGTAGGAGTCGCTCCGGTCGACCCCCATCGTGAACACCTCGTCCACACGCACCGTGCCCAGCACGGCGGCGAGCACCTGGGCCACCGTGGGGATCCCCGGCGACAGCTGCAACGAGATCAGCTCGGCGCGCGGCCCGCGGGCGTTCTCCGCGGGGTAGTTGCCGTCGGCGATGAGGACCTTCGAGTGGTGCCCGGCGCGGGCCAGGACGCGGAGGATGTCGGGATGGAGCAGCGGGGTATTGAGCATGGGGCACTCCGGCGGGGCACTGCGGCGGGGCACTGCGGCGACGATGCGTTCAACCGGTGACGAGCCGCCGGAAGCTGTCGATCGTCCGCCGGGCGGCCTCGAGCGGCGTCGGCAACGGCAGCACCTCCGCCGACAGGAAACCGTCGTAGCCGATCTCCCGCAGGGCGGCAACGACCGGCTCCATCGGGGTGTGTCCCTGCCCCACGGCCTGGCGGTTGGAATCGGCGAAATGGACGTGCCCCACCCGGGAGCCGCACTGCAACAGCGCCCCTGCCACGTCGGTCTCCTCGATATTCATGTGGAACAGGTCGCACAGCAGCCGGACGTCGTCGAGACCCCGCGCGGCGAGGAAGGCCGCCGCGTCGCCCTGCCGGGTGAAGAGGTTGGTCTCGTAGCGGTTGAGGGGTTCGTAGAGGAGCACCTGGCCGTGGGAGCGGGCCCGGGCGGAGAGCACGGCCAGGCCCTCGGCGAGGTGGTCGAGGGCCGCGTCGCGCTCGACGGCGGGGCCGCTGTTTCCCTGCATCGATCCGATGATCGCCGGGGCACCGCAGGACCCCGCGAGATCGACGATCGCGGCGATGAAGTCGCGTGCGCTGTTCCGCACGGCCGCATCGGGATGGCAGAGGTGGAGCCGGTGCCGCACCCATCCTGCCCCGGTGCCCACGGCGGCGAGCCGGAGCCCATGGGAGGAAAGCAGGGCGCCGAGCTCCCCTGGGGCAACCTCGGCTGCCGACGGCGGGAACACCTCCACGCCGTCGAACCCTGCCGCGGCGGCGGTCCGCACCGCCGTCGCCAGGTCGGAGCCGGTCTCCGCGCCACAATGGAACACGAACGGGCCGCTGCGGGCCTCGTCCACCAAGCAGATCGTCACGGCACTCGCAAGCGGCATGGGAAATGTCAACCGATGAACAGCGGCCGGAGGTGACGCTCGAGGATGTTGGTGGTCACCTCGCGGCCGACGACGTCGCGGTGGGCCACGAGCAGGTCGGTGTAGCGGCGCCCCTGCCGACCGGCCACCTTGAACGACACGTGGAGCAACTGGCGGACGTGGGGATTGAAGGCGGGGGAGCCGGGCACGTGGCGCACCGCGGCGGCGAACCGCCCCCCACTCCACGCCGCCACCTCCGCCACCGGCGGTAGGGCGCGCCGGTCGATGTCGATCACCGACGCATACGGGCCGCACAGCTCGTCGATGTGGTCGAGGGCATACCCGTAGATCTCCCGGGCCAGCGTTAACCCGTCACCGCCGGCCTCCGCCAGACCGATGATCTCCTCGAGCCACGTCGTGCCGGCCGTCTTCAGGTGGACCCCGGCGCCGGTCGCCGTCAGCACCCGGCGGATGACCGGATAGAGGGTGAACTTGTCGCTCCCGGAGTGGACCGAGAGCTTGACCGTGGCCGGGAGCCCGTAGTGCCGCGCGGCATGGGCCAGCACCGCCACGTCGGCGGCGAACTCGCGTTCGAAGGCGGCCACGTCGCCGACGTAGTCGACCCCCTTGTTGAACCGGCCGGTGAACTTCGGCGCGATCGTCTGCAACGGGATCCCCTCGTCCGCAAGGAGGGCGAGGATGACGAGCAGCTCCGGCGGCGTCTGCGGCGCCACCGTCTCGTCCATGCTCACTTCGATGACGACGTCGTCCCCCTTGGCGGCGCGGATGTGCCGATGGATCGCCCCTGCCTCGCGGCAGGCCTCGAGGAACGTCGTGGCGATCGCCGCGGCCCGCTCGTAGTCGAGCTCGAGCGGGCGGGCGATGCCGGACACGGTCACCGGCTGGCAGAGCTCGGGATGCCGGTCGAGGAACCCCGCGACGGCGGCGGGGGCTGGCGGGCGACCGATGCTGTCGGCGACGTCGATGGTGAAGAAATCACTCGCCGCGAGGAACCGGTCGACGGTGTCGAGGCGGATGTGGTCGGCGTCGACGAACCAGGGATGGGGCCAGCCGCGGGCCGCCACCGCCGCCGCCGCCGCGGCGCGGACGCTCGCCGGTTCCGTGCCCAGGAACGTGTGCTCGCGGTTGGACTTGTTCCACACCGGGGCCACGACCACCCCGGTGGCGGCGAGGGCCTCGAAGGCGGCCAGGTGGGCCTCCGCCTGGTGGGCGAAGCGGTCGCCGACACCGAAACTCAGCCGCGGGAGGATGCGTCCGGACATGGATGCACTCGGGGGGTGGTCAGACATCGAGGTTCTTCACGTCGAGGGCGTGCTTCTCGATGAATTCGCGCCGCGGCTCCACCTTCTCCCCCATCAACACCCGGAACAGGTCGTCGGCCGCCGCGGCATCGGTCATCGTCACGCGCAGGAGCGTGCGGTTGGCCGGATCGAGCGTCGTGTCGCGCAGCTCCTCGGCATTCATCTCGCCGAGGCCCTTGAAGCGGGTGATCGACAACCCCTTTTCGCCGGCGCGGCGGACCGCCGACAGCAGGCTGCGCAGGTCCCCCAGGCCGATGGCGTTGTCGCCGCGGCGGAGGGTGTACCGCGGCTCCTCGGTGCCGGTGCGGTCCTGCGGCAGGAGGGAATCGATGCCGAAGCCCATCATCGCCAGATCGACCAGCGCCGTGTTGATGCTCCGCACCTCGTGGAGATCGACGATCACGAGCTGATCGGTCGTCGACTGCCCCGCCGCCGCGCCGTCCGGCGCCCGCCCCACCTCGAGCTCGCCGCCGGCGGCCTGCTCCTTCCCCGTGACGAAGGCCTGGAGTTGGTCGCGGCTGGAGAACCAGTGCTCCTCGCCCCCATAGTAAACATGGAACATCGGCAGCCGGCCGGTGGCGGGATCGCGGCGGACGGCGTGGTCACGGAGGCTCACGCCGCGCCGCTCGAGGGCCACCAGCGCGTCCTCGAGCCCGGAGAGCGTGCGGCACAGCCGCTGCATCTCCTCGCCGGAGATTTCCCGGCCATCCCCCGGGAGGAACACCCCCTCGCCGAGCCCCTGGTCGAGGAGCTGGGTCTTCATCTCGTCCTCGGTCTGCACGTAGTAGACCTGCTTCTTGTTGCGCACGCGGAACAGCGGCGGCTGGGCCACGTAGACGTGACCGGCGGCGACGAGCTGGTGCATCTGCCGGTAGAAGAAGGTGAGCAACAGCGTGCGGATGTGGGAGCCGTCGACGTCGGCGTCGGTCATGATCACGACCTTGTCGTAGCGCCGCTTGGCGAGGTCGCTCTCGGCACCAATGCCGACACCGATCGCCGAGATCACACTGCGCACCTCCTCGTTGGCCAGCACCTTGTCGTCGCGGCTCTTGTAGGCGTTGATGATCTTGCCGCGCAGGGGGAGGATCGCCTGGTACTCGCGGTGCCGCCCCCCCTCGGCGCTGCCGCCGGCCGAGTCGCCCTCCACGAGGTACAGCTCGCACTTCGCCACGTCCCGGCTGGTGCAGTCGCGGAGCTTGCCGGGGAGACCGCCGCCGGAGAGGGCCCCCTTGCGCTCGCGGAGGAGCTGCTTGGCCTTCTTGGCGGCCTCGCGCGCCTCGGCTGCCAGCACCCCCTTCTGGACGATCGCCTTGGCGTGCTTGGGATTCTCCTCCAGGTAGCGGGTGAGGAAGTCGCCGACGACGGAGTTGACGATCCCCTCCACCTCGCCGTTGCCGAGCTTCGTCTTCGTCTGGCCCTCGAACTGCGGATGCGGCACACGCACGCTGACCACCGCCGTCAGCCCCTCGCGCACGTCCTCGCCGGTGGGCACGAGATCCTTGTAGAGCCCGGCCTTCTTCCCGTAGGCGTTGAGGGTCCGGGTGAGGGCGGCGCGGAAGCCGGAGACGTGGGTTCCCCCCTCCTTCGTCGAGATGTTGTTGACGTAACTGTGGAGATTCTCGGTGAATTCACCCGTGTACTGCAGGGCGATGTCGAAGCCGACCCCCTCCTGTTCACCTGCCAGCGCGATCACGTCGGCATGGACGGCGTCGCTCGACCGGTTGAGCCATTCCACGAATTCGACGATCCCGCGCTCGTAGCGGTACTCCTCCGTCTGCCCACCGGCGGCGTCGGTGAACACGATGCGCACGCCCGAGTTGAGGAACGCCAGTTCCTGGAGCCGGCGCGCGAGTACGTCCCAGGAGAACTTCGTCGACGGGAAGATCTGCGGGTCGGGCTTGAAGGTCGTCTTGGTGCCGGTCCGCGTGGTCGTGCCGATCGACCGCACCGGGCCGGTGGGCTCGCCGCGCTGGTACTCCTGCTGCCAGACATGGCCGTCGCGCGACACCTCCACCTCGCACCACTCGGAGAGGAAATTGACCACCGTCACGCCCACGCCGTGGAGGCCGCCGGATGTCTGGTAGGCCCCCTTCTGGAACTTGCCCCCGAACTTCAGCACCGTCATCACCCCCTCGAGTGTGGAGACGTCGCGGTCCATCTCGTCGGAGAGCTGGGCGTGCCGCTCCACGGGGATGCCGCGCCCGTCGTCCTCGACGGTGACGCTGCCGTCGACGTTGACCGTCACGCTCACCGAGCGGGCATGCCCCGCCATGCACTCGTCGATCGAGTTGTCGACCACCTCGTACACCAGGTGGTGGAGACCACCGGCGGTGTTGTCACCGATGTACATCCCGAACCGCTCGCGGACGTGGTCGCGGTCGGAGAGGTGGAGGAGGTCGGCGGACGAATAGCCGGGCTTGGCGGCCGGGGTTGTGTCTTCGGCCATCGGGGGTGCCTCATGCCTGGTGGGAACGTGGAGCAGGGGTCCCGCGCTGCGGCGCGGCGTCGTCGAAACCGGCCGCCAGCCGGCAGCGGATGTCGGTGATGGTCTCGTCGGGGAGGACCTCGGCCAAGCGCCGGAGGAGGTCGGCCTTGTGGTAGCCCATTTCCTGGGCCGCCGCGGAGTGGCTCACCAGCAGCTCGAGCACGCCGCGCCGCACCCGACCGGGGCGGCTCAAGCGGGCCAGCGCCGCGGGCACCACCTCCGACCAGGCCGCCGCGAGCCTTTGCGATGACTGCTCCTGGTCGTATCCGGTCCGCGCCAGGAGCCGGCCGACGAGCCGCCCGATCGACTGGGCGCCGGGAGACTTCGCGCCGCCACGATCGGGATGGGTCGGACGATCGGGTTCCAGACTCATCTAGTCGACCGCCAGGGGCATGATCACGTAGCCATAGCCATCGGCAGTACGGCAGACGCATGCGCTCTGGGCGTCGTTGAGCTCCACCGTCACCGTCGCCGTCGGTTCGAGGACGCGGAGGAAATCGCCGAGGAACCGCGGGTCGAGTTTGATCCGCACCGTGGCGCCGGTGTGATCGATGGGGAGTTCGATGCGGCTCTCGCCGCTCTCGGCCGAGCGCCCAGTGAGCACGAGTTGCCCCGGCGCGAACGTGAACTCCACCCCTTTCGACTGCTCGTTGGTGACGATCGCCGCCTGCCGCACCGCCGCCAGGAGCGGCCCCACGGTGAGGCTCACGCGGATGGCGTCAGGGCGGTCGGGGAACACGTCCCGCCACCGGGGGAACCGGCCTTCCACCAGCCGGGAGGAGATCGTCGTCGCCCCGGTGCGGACGAGGATCTCGCTCGGTCGGACGGCGACGTGGACCGGTTGTTCCGCACCGCCCAGGCAGCGTTCGACCAGCTGCAGGGCACGCGCCGGCACGATCGGCTGGGCATCGGCCGGTCGCCCTCCAGCCGTGGCTGCCGGACCGTCCATTTTGGCCAGCCGCCGGCCGTCGGTGCCGATGGCGGTGACCGTTCCCGTCGGATCACCGGCGATCAGTTCCACCAGCACGCCACCGAGGGCGTAGCGGCTCGACTCGTTGTCGGTGGCGAACACGGTGCGCCGGACCAACTCCCGGGCCAGCGCCGTACCGAGCTCGTAGCAGGGCTCGGCGGGAAACGTGGCGACGGCGGGAAACTCGAGTGGATCCTCCGCCGGCAGACGAAACTCGCTCCGCGGTGCCTTGACGACCACGGCCGTGCCGTCGGAATGGATGTCGAACGTCGTCCCCGGGGAACTCTCGCGGACGATTGCACTGAGCCGACCGCTCGGCAGGAGCACCGCCCCCGGGGCCCGGGTTTCGACCCCCTCCAGCCCGATACGGATCCCGACTTCGAGATCGGTGGCCGAGACCACCGCCGTCGATCCGTCCGCCTCGAGCTTGACGTTGGTGAGGACGGGCTTCGGGGACCGGCTGGGCACCACCGCTGCGGCGCTCTGCAGGGCTGCCAGAAGCGGTTCACGGACACAGCGTACGTTCATGCCAGAAGCTGCCCGGAGCCACCGGCGTCATGGCGGTGGAAACCGGTCCACCCGATGGCGCCAAACCAGTAGTGTACCCGGGTGGAAGAAGACGAAAACCCCCGTGCCATACGGGAAAAACACTGTTTTCTCCTGTTCTCTCCAGAAAAAAGAAAAGAAGAAAGCAAGCCGGACGAGCAACAACCAGGACCGCCGAGAAGAAGCATCTGTCAGAATGGCAGTCGAGGGCTTGCAGAGGTTTCTGAAAACAGGGCTGAATCACGGAACAGACGCCAATTCACGCTCGTGCCGGCCTTCGTCGTGCGGATGTCGGCAGCATGTCGGAAACGGACTCGGATGGCGGAATGTGTCGTGGCGGAAAGGCGGGGATGAGCGTGGCGGGTGCCATGTCGCTCGCTCGTGGTGAACGGTCGATGTGCCTTGTGGTTCACCATCTGAATCCTCGCGATCGCGTGGCGTTGGCCGGCCGGATCGCCGCCACCCTCCCACCGCGGAAGCGTTCCCGACATGCATCCGACAGGGGTCGCCAGGCACTCGACAGCGTGCGGATCACTCGAGGACGATGGCGACCGTCGCCCCTTCGCCGATCTTCACCGTCCGCTTCAGATCGGTCTCTTGGTACTTGGCGTCGACGACCTTGATGGCCTCATCGGCATCCTTCCCCTTCACCTTCTCGGAACGGCGCACGGAGTAGGCATAGGTACCGGGAGGGCCATCGCTGGAGAAGGCCCCCGTGGCGTCCACTTCGGCCGCACAGGAGAACCCCGGCTTGGTCGGGTGGAAGTGGACCATCACGTTGCCGACAGGCTTGCCGGCGGCGGTTTTCACGGTGCCGGAGAAGGGCTTGCTGGCCGGTGCGGCACCGGGGTTTCCGGAACAGCCCAACGCGACCAGGAGCAGTCCGACCGTGAGCAGCGAACGCAGTGGCTTGTGTGGCTCGAACGAGTGCGTGGTCATCAGCGGAGGATCTCCGGGGCCTGGGAAGAGGGAAACGGTGCCGGGAAAAGACGTCGGCCGGTGCGGCGTCAGGGCCGCACCGGCCGACCGATGCATGGTCTGGTGCGAGGGAATCAGAAGTCGGGGTTCTGCCGCCCGTCATCGCACCCGACGAGGAACTTCACCGCCACGCCGTCGATCGAGTCGGAGATGAAGCGGACCGAAGCGTCACCCATCGTGGCCACGGCACCACCAGGGTGGAACGAGAACGGCTCGTCGTTGGGGCCACAGTTGTTGGTCTGCCACGGGCACTCCACCGGGCCGCCGATCGGGGTCTTGTAGTTGTTGATCTGGGCC
>RFRL01000094.1 GCA_009924545.1 Planctomycetia bacterium
GATGGCTGCTCCCACGCCGGTTTCTGGTAACGATAGGCGGGCTTGAGCGAGACGTCCTTGAACGGCTCGCGGTACAGCACCGACGTCGAGGCCGACACCGGCGGCACGAGCCACATCCAACGCCCGTGGGGCTCGCGGCCCGCCGCCTGTTCGTTGCGGCAGAACTCGAGGAACTCGTGGCCCACCGCATGGTGGTCGGCGATCTTCACCCCGGCCCGGTCGAAGGAGTGGAGCACCGCCTCGACGAGCATCAACAGCGCCTTGTCGCGCCACAGCGTGCGGTCGCTGCCGATGTCGAGCCCCATCCGCTCGGCGATCTCGGGGAGGAGGTTGTAGCGGTCGGCGTCGGTGAAGTTGCGGGCGGCGATCTCGGCGTCGAGATACCAGCCGTTGAAGGGGGCGAACGGATAGACGATCCCGCCGGCGTCGAGGGCCATGTCGCTGACCGCCGGCACCGCATACCACTTGAGCCCCCGGCCGGCGAGCCAGGGGTGATCGGGATGCGCGAGGGGGACCTCGGGGCGGCAGTCGTCGGGCAGGGGATGGAGCCGCGGACCGGTGGCGGGGGTGTCGATCACCAGCGGCAACAGGTCGAAGTCGGTGCCGGCCGGCTCCCAACCCAGCGCCATGATCCGCCGCGTGAGCTCGTTCTGCGCCGGGTCGCCGATCTGCCGGCCTGAGCGGAGGCGGATCCCGGCGTAGCGCATCAACTGCGGGTTCCAGATCCGCGGCCCCGGACGGCTCGGCGTTGACGGCGCGAAGACCGTGATCGCCGGACGGATGTCACCGCCGTTGAACGCGAACCGGAGGTGGTCGAAGAGGGCCGTGGCGATGGCGTCGGGGTCGACGAGATGGCGGCAGTCGCGGAGGTGCAGCCCCTGCCAGTAGAGCCGCCCCACGCAGCGGCCGGCGTTGCGCCACGCGAGGCGCGCCGCGCAGGCCAACTCGTCGGGCGTCTTGTGCCACGTGCCGTCGGCGGCGAACGCGGCACGCATCGCGGCGATCCGCGGCGCCGGATCCTCCCCCGGCCGCTGCTCGGCATAGTACTGGAGCAGGAACCGCTCCCCCTGTTCCTCCGCGGTGAGGGTCGTGGTCAGCGGCACGGCACCGCCGGGAGGCGCGACGGGGCAGAACGGCCGGCGCCGCCAACCCCCGGGGCGCCCCACGCTCCCCTCGCCCCGGAGCGGGTGGTCGAAACTCTCGCTGGCCACCGTCACGCCCGGCAGGTCGGCCAGCGCCGCGGTGACGGTGGCGTTGAACGCGCCCGGGCCGCACACCACCACGTCGCACGGCCCCAGGGCTGCGATCCGCGCCCGGAGCTGGTCGGCGGTCCAGCGCCCCGCGGTGGCGGAGCACTGCACCTCGAGCCCGATCCGCCCCGCGGCGGCGGCACTTTCCAACTCGCCGAGGTAGGCGGCCGCCTCCCGCGACCGGGCCGCGTAGAGCACCTCCACGCGCCGCGTGCCTGCCAGGTGGCGAACGGCGGCCACGGCGGGCGTGACCCCGATCCCCGCCACCACGTAGACCAGCGGGCGCGGGTCGCCGGCCGCCGGGCAGACCTCTCCCTGCGGCGGCAGGACGCGCACGAGCATGTCGCCGTCGGCAGCCGCCAGCCAGCGGGAGAAGAGCCCGCCGTCCTCGAGCTTCACGCCGAGCTCGTAGCCCTCGGGGCCGAGCCCGGTGAGGGTGTAGGGGCGTCCCACCCAGCGGCCGTCGATCAGCCCCTCGACGCGCACATGCTGCCCCGGCCGACCGGTGGGCAGGGCGCCGCCGTCGATCGAAGCCAACCGCGCCCGCACGGCGCCGTTGGCGAGGGGGTCGATCGCCACGCGGCACAGCGTGAAGCCGGTGCCGCCGAGGAGCGTCGCCAGCCTGCCCCGGCACCCGCCGCACACGCCACCGGCGCCGGTGAGGCGCGTCAGGTCGTCGACCGTGGTCGCGCGCGCGGCCGCCGTGCGGATCGCCGCCGCCGTCGCCTGCGTGCAACTGCAGACGATCTCGGCGCCGGTGGGCACGCGCTCGGCAGCCACCTCCGCCAACCAGCCTCCGGTGGCGGCGAATGCGCGGCGCTGCCAGTCGGCGACCGCGCCACCGCGGAGGATCAGGCCCATGAGCGCGGGGAGGTGCGGCCAGCCACCGCTCACCGACAGGCCCACGAGCCGCTCACCATCCCCGAGCATGAGCGTCACCTTGCCGTCGGGCGACGGCACCATGTCGCGCGCCGCATCGCCCCCCCCGGCGCGCACCGCCTCGGTGCGCGGCCCGGCGGGAAAATGCCGCACGCGCACCCGGCCGGTGCCCGTGCCGGCATAGTCGGTGACGATGCACGACTCGTCCCCCACGTGCGCGAGGTAGCGGTAGGCCGTGCCGAGCGCGGGGAGCTCGTGGGCCGTCGCCAGCCCCTCGAGCATCGTGGCGAACGGTCCGCTGCCGTGCCGCGAGCCCTCCAGGGCCGCCGCTTCGATGACCAGCAGCTCGGCCGCCGACAGCGCCACGGCGCGGAGTTGGCGCACCCGCCCGGCGAGCGTGCCTCGTTCACCGACGAGCAGGCCGGGGCCGATCGTCTCGTGCGGCGTGGGGGCATGGGGATGCCACAGGCCGATCTCCCCGCCGAGGACGAAATAGGCGTGCGTCGACGGATCGCCCGGCTCGAAGAGCACCTCGCCGGCCCGGAGCTGGCGCGGCAGCGCCGGCGCGGCCGTGCTCCCCCCGGCCAATTCCGCCGCCAGCGCCTTCCATTTCCTCCAGCCGTTCTCCACCGATTGCCGCTGGAGCGTCGCCGTGGCCACCGGGTCGGCGGCGATCCGCGCCCCGAAGGCAGCACCGGGGACGACCGCCACCACCGCCCCTTCCAGGGCGATCACCGAAGCGGTACGGAACGACCGTCCGGCGACGAGCGCCTGCTCGCCGAGGAGCGCCCCGGCGCGGTCCACGGTGTCGATTCGCCGCAGTCCCGCTCCCGCCCCGCGCACGTAGACGCCAAACCGCCCGGTGATGAGTACGAACGCATCCCCGGCGGCGTCCCCCTCGGTGATCAGCACCTCCCCCTCCGCCACTTCGAGCCGCGTGGCGGCCGCCACGAGCGCACCGACGTCGACCCCGGTACTGCCGGCGAGCAATTCCCCGAGAGCCCGGCGGACCAGATCGCGGTCGGACGAAGAGAGCATGGGACGGCGCCGCGCGATGGGGTGACGGCGGGTAGTGTAGCAGTCTGGTGCCCCCGGCCTGCCGCCCCACGAGGGCGACGGCCCCATGCCCGCCGCGGTATCGTCTCGGCATGCAATCCCACTCGCTCCCGGATGCGCGCGTGCCACGGTGCCTGGCAGTCGGCGGGCGCCTTGCCGGGATGTTCGTGGCCCTTGCAGGCGCACTGGCCGGTGCGCTGGCCGGCTTGTCGGCGACCGCGGCCGACCCACCGCCCCGCGTGGAGGCCCTGGCTGGAGCGCGGCGCGCGGCCGGGTATCTCGGCACGATCGCCGTCCACGGCGGCTGGGTGTGGCGCGAGCGCGCCCGTGGCTCGGCCCGGGAAGGGGAGCGGACCGCGCAGCCGGAGGAGATCTGGGTCCAGCCCCCCGGCACGCCGGCGGTGGGCCTGGCGCTCGTGGCCCTCCACGAGGCAAGCGGCGACCGCCTGTTTCTCGACCTCGCCACCCGCGCGGGCCTCGCCCTCGCCGCGGGGCAACTCTCCAGCGGCGGCTGGGAGTACTCGATCGACTTCCACCCCGAGCGTTTCACGGCCGTGCCGCGCGCCGGGGAAACGCCCGGGCCCGGGCAACGCCAACCCGATTCGACCCTCGACGACGACACCACCCAGTCGGCCCTGCGCTTCCTCCTCGCCCTCGCCGACACGCTCACGGCCGCCGGCAATGCCGAGGCCGACACTGCCGTGCGGATCCGCCTGGCACGCGACCGGGCGCTCGACGCCCTCCTCGCCGCCCAGCTTCCCTGCGGCGGCTGGCCACAGCGGTTCGACGGCCGACCGGTGCCGCCGGGCGACTTTCCCCCGATCCGCGCCACGATCCAGCCCGACTGGCCGCGCGAATGGCCCCGCCCCGACTACAAACGTTTCGTCACCCTCAACGACAACACGCTCCGCGACTGCGTCGGCGTGCTCCTCGACGCCCATCGTCGGCTCGACCGCGCCGACTGCCTTGCCGCCGCGCTCGGCGCCGGGGAGTTCCTCATCCGCGCCCAGCTTCCCGAGCCGCAGCCCGCGTGGGCGCAGCAGTACGACGAGTGCATCCAGCCCGCCTGGGCCCGCGCCTTCGAGCCCCCGGCGGTGACGGCAGGGGAGTCGGCTGGCGCCGTGCGCACGCTCCTCGACCTCCACGTCGAGACCGGAGACGACCGGTTTCTCGAACCGATCCCGCGCGCGATCGCCTGGTGGCAGCGCTCGGAAATCGCCCCCGGTCGCTGGGCGCGTTACTACGAGCTGGGCACCAACGAACCGATCTACGGCGACCGCGACGGCCGCATCCATCGCCGGCTCGACGAATTGAGCGCCGAGCGCCGCACCGGCTACGCCTGGGAGGGGAGTTTCGGCGTGACCGACACCATCCGATCCTACGAAAAACTGCGCGCCGGCGGCCGCGCCAAGGCCCTGGCCGAGCGCCAGCCGCCGTCGGCCCAGACCCGCGCGAAGCGGGCCCGGGACCTCGCCCCGAAGGTCGCCGCCGCGCTGGCGAGCCTCGACGGCAGGGGACGCTGGATCACCCCCGGCAGCGGCCGCGACGGGGTCCGCGCGGAAGACCATGTCGACATGAAAACCTTCGTCACCAATCTCCAGTTGCTTGCCGCCTATCTCGGTGCCACCGACTGACCACCACGCCGCGCGCTCCTCCCACCAGCCACCGAGGATCCTCATGACCGGTCGCCCCGTCATCTGCCGTCGCGTCGTCGTCGCGCTCGTCTGGCTCGCCGCCACCGGCAGCCGGGCCGACGAGGCCGCCCCGTGGCGCGCCTGGCTCGCACAGCCGGCCGGCGCCCGCGCGAACCTCGACACGCTCCCCTGGGCCGCCGCGCCGCTCACGGACGCCGCGGCAGAGACCGCCGCCGCCGACCTGTGGCGCGATCACGTGGCCCGGCTCCGCGCCGAGCGCCGAGCGGAGATGGAGGCGGGGGTGATCGAGCTCGGCGACCAGCGAATGCCCTTCACGGTGAAGCGTTTCGGCACGGCGCCGGCGGCGGGGCCCAGCCTGTGGATCTCGCTCCACGGTGGCGGCGGCGCCCCCCCCGCGGTCAACGACCAGCAGTGGAAGAACCAGCAGCGTCTCTACACGCTCCCCGAGGGGCTGTACGTCGTGCCCCGGGCGCCGACCGACACCTGGGACCTGTGGCACCAAGCCACCATCGACCCGTTCTTCGACCGCCTCGTCGAGAACATGATCGCCCTGGAGGGGGTCGATCCCGACCGGGTCTACGTGTTCGGGTATTCCGCCGGGGGTGACGGCGTCTACCAGCTCGCACCGCGCCTCGCCGACCGCTGGGCCGCCGCCGGGATGATGGCGGGCCATCCCAACGAAACGTCGCCGGTCGGCCTCCGCAACGTCCCCTTCGCGCTCCAGGTGGGGGGCAACGACGCGGCCTATGGCCGCAACCGCATCGCCGGCGAATGGGAGAAGGCCCTCGACGACCTCCGGGCGAAAGACCCGGGGGGCTACGAGCACTGGGTCCGCGTCCGCGCCGGCAAGGGCCACTGGATGGACCGCGAGGATGCCGAGGCACTGCCGTGGATGGCGGAGCACCGCCGGCGCACGTTTCCCGACCGCGTCGTGTGGCAACAGGACGACGTCGTCCGCCGGCAGCAGTCGTGGCTGGCGGTCGATCCGGCCGACATCGATTCCCGCGCCATGATCATCGCCACGCGTCAGGGACAGTCGATCACCCTCGACACCACCACCGCCCGGCGCGTGACGATCCTCCTTCACGATCACATGGCCAACCTCGACGAGCCGATCACGGTCTTGGCCGGCGACCGGACGCTATTTGCCGGCCGCGTGGAGCGCACCTTCCGCAACCTCGCCGCGGCGCTCGCCGCGCGGGGTGATCCACGGGTGCTTTTCCCGGCGCGCGTGACGGTGGCTCTGGCGGGGGAGTGAGGGGAGGATCGGATGGTGCGTTCGCTCCGCCGAGCCGGGACGTTCTGTCGCGAGCACTTCGGGTTGTCGTGGCCTCGGGCCTCGTCGCATCAAAAGCCTCTGCTCGGGCTTGGTGGGGCATCCACATGGGCTCGACAGGGCCGCTGCATGAGCTCGACAAAGCCTTCGCTCGGGCTCGACAGAGGGAACGCCCCTCGCGCCTCTGCCCTCGCATCGACCCGCAGCCAGGGGTGACGGGCCGATGCGAGGGCGACGGCTTGGGGCTTCGCGGGTCCCTGGTACTGGTGCGCGGGAAGGGAGTGGGTGTCGGGTGCGAGTCGGTGTTGCGCGAGTGTGGCGCCGTGCAGGGCGGTGTTGCGCGGGTGCGGTGTGCTGGAGTTCGGTGCGGCGCGGTGCGGGAGAGAGAGCAGGAGTGGGAGTGGCAGTGAGCGGGGCCGTGGGAGTGGTTGCGGGAGAGTGACAAACGCGCTTTCCCGGAACTGGCTTGTTTCTTTTGCTCGCTTCTTTTCTTGACGGCGATGGAATCGGTCGATACTGTTTGTGATGTCGCCGGCAGACTCGTGGTCGCCGTCGCTTCTTTTTCCGCCGGAGGCTATCCCATGACACCTGTTATGTGCAGTGCCGTGGTGAGCGCTTCGTCGGTGCGTGCCGGCCGCCGGGCCTGAGCCTGATTTACGAGCCTGGTTCGGCTGGGCTGCTTTCGCTGGGCCTGATCCTTGTCGGGCTGCCTTTGCTCGGCTGATACCGCTGGGCTGAGGCTTGTCCGGACGGCCTGACCGGTTGGACCAGTTTCGGCTGGCCTGACGGCCACTTGTTCGGCTGGCCTGACGGCCGACTGGCGCGCGTTCACCACACGGCCACTGTCCGATCGCGTTGCCACCGGCGCGCGTTCCAGCTTTCCGCAGACCGCTGTTCGACTGCGATCCACCGGACTCCACCGCGTCCGTCGGCAGCGAGAAGGTCTGGGTTCCCTGGATTGGCCGGTGTCACGCGTCACTTCCAAGGACCCGCGAAGCCCCAAGCGGCGCCCTCGCATCGGCCCGTCACCCTGTGTTGCGGGTCGATGCGAGGGCAGAGGCGCGAGGGGCGTCCCCTCTGTCGAGCCCGAGCGGAGGCGTCTCCGCAACAGATACCAAGAACTTCCTCGATCCCGTTTGACCACTTCCCATCCCATCACCAGGAATCCCATGGCCTCCCATCATCCGCGTCATTCCCGGCATCACCGTGACGACGCCTCCGATCGTGATCCGTTCCCGTCCGCAACCCATGCCCGCAAAGACCTGCAACTGTGTCGTCAGGTCGCCGACACGCTCCACCTGGCGCTCGGCGACTGCGGCGACGACGTCCTCCGCGATCTCCATGTCGTCCGCGTCGTGCCCGCGCCCGACGCCTCCCAACTCCTCGTCATCGTCGGCTCGGCTCCCGGCGAGGTGCCACCGTCGCCCACGGACGTGCTCACGCGCCTCCACGCGCGCACGCCCTGGCTCCGCGCCGCCGTGACCCACGCCATCACACGGAAGCGCGCGCCGGCGCTGCTCTTCGAGTACCTCGCCACTGTTCCGGGTGGCGCCGTTGCGGGTGGCGCCGTTGCGGGTGGCACCCCGCCGGGTCACGGAGAGGAGGCCGGGCGTTGAACCAGGGTCTTCCTGTCGTCGCGGGGGTCGACGTCCATGGCTGGCTCACCGGGCCGCTTCCGGGCGACGTCGCCCGGTCGCTCGACCGGCTCGCGCACGCTCCCGACGTCCGCCATCTCGCCGTGATGCCCGACGTGCACCGCTCCGGTGAGGTGTGCGTCGGCGTGGCGCTGGCCACCTGTGGCCTCATCTACCCGGCCGCGGTCGGGGGCGACATCGGCTGCGGCATGACGGCCGTGCGCTGCGACCTACCGGCCGCGGCCGTGACCGGCGAATCGCGCATCGTCGACCGGTTCCCGGAGCTGTTGAGGCACGCGATCCCGGCCCTCAAGGCAAAGCCGGATGCGGTGCCCGAACGGCTTTCCGGAGCGCTCGACCCCGACCGGCTCTCCGACGCCGCCCTCGCCCGGGTGGCGTCGCGCGAGGGGCGCTGGCAGCTCGGCTCGCTCGGGCGGGGCAACCATTTCCTCGAGCTCCAGGCCGATCAGGAAGGGAGCCTGTGGCTCATGGTCCATTCCGGCTCGCGCGGGATGGGGCAGGCGATCACCGCCTGGCATCTCGCCCGGGCCGCGGCTCCGGCCGACGGTGCCCCGCTCGCCCTCGACGCGGCCGGCGACCAGGGCCTGGCCTACCTCGCCGACGTGGCCTGGGCGCGGGCCTGGGCCCGGGAGAACCGGGCGCGGCTGGTGAGCGCCGCGGCCGGGGTGCTCGACAGCGTGCTTGGCGCCACACTCGACGAGTCGACCCGCCTCGACTGCGATCACAACCACGTGGCCCGCGAATCCCACGGCGGCAGCGACGTGCTCGTGCACCGCAAGGGCACACTGCCCGCCGACGACGGCCTCCCCGGCCTGATCCCCGGGTCGATGGGCACGGCGAGCTTCCACACGCTCGGCCGCGGGCATCCCCCCGCCCTCCGCTCCAGTTCGCACGGCGCGGGTCGGGTCCTTCCCCGGGGCGAGGCAGCCGCCCGGATCGACGCCCGCCGCCTCCTCCGCGAGATGCACGGCGTGGCCTTCGACCGGCGCCACGCCGGCCGGCTCGTCGACGAGGCCCCGTCGGCCTACCGCGACATCCGCACCGTGATGCGCGCCCAGCGCGACCTCACGATGATCCATCGGGAACTGCGGCCGCTCGTGAGCCACAAGGCCACCGGGTGAGCGGGCGGTCGTTCCTGCGGTTGGCAGGCTTCGCACGTGGTCAAGACAGGGCTTTGGTCCCGGCTGCTACGCTGCCCGGCTGGAGCGGTGAACCGTGGGGCCACTTCGTGGGCAGGAGGCGTGTGCCATGGGATCGTTGCGGCTGGCTTCGTGGGGGTGCGCTCGGGAGGAACGGAGGTTTCTCCGGGGGGCGGGGCTGCCCACGCCCTGTCGCCGGACGCTCCCTCCGGCCTTCCCGGCCTCCGGTCGCTCGATGCTGACTGCGCTTCGCCATCCATGGCTCCGCTGGTCAGCGACGCCGGCTCCCAGGGCATCGGCAGCCCCTTGGTCGTCCCGCGGAGGCGGTGACGTTCGCGCCACGCGTGAGGGTGGGCAGGCGCGTTTTGGAGATGCGCCGGCGGCCGGACGACTCGGGGTGGCGACCGGCGTGGGGCGGTGTGTGGCCCGATCGTCGGTCGTGGCCTGGGTCGTGGTCGTGAGCCTGTTGGGGGCGCGTGGGGCGACGGCGGGGGACGGGCCTTCAGTGCGGGTGATGAGTTTCAACATCCGCTACGGCACCGCCAACGACGGCGACAACGCCTGGCCGAAGCGGAAGCAGTTCCTCGCCGACACGATCACCCGCTTCGACCCCGATCTCCTCGGCACGCAGGAGACCCTCGCCTTCCAGCGCGACGAGCTCCTCGCCATGCTCCACCGCTACGAGGCGGTGGGCGTCGGCCGCGACGACGGCGCCGTGAAGGGGGAGATGGCGGCGCTGTTCTTCAAGCCGGAGCGCTTCGACAAACTCGACGCCGGGAGCTTCTGGTTGTCGGCAACGCCCGACGTGGTCGGCAGCCGCGGCTGGGATGCCGCTCTACCGCGGATCGCGACGTGGGTCAAACTGGCCGACAAGGCCGACCGCACCCTCGCCCCGATCCTGTTCCTCGACACCCATTTCGATCACAAGGGTGCCGCGGCCCGCCACGAATCGTCCCTCCTGATCCGGCGCTGGCTCCGCACCGAGGGTGTGGGCTGCCGGCTCGTGGTGACCGGCGATTTCAACGCGGGTGAGGGGGCCCCGCCCTATGCCGCGCTCTTCGGCCCGGCAAACGACGGGCCGGCCGTCGTCGTGGACACCTTCCGCGTGGTGGTGGCGGCGCGTGGGGCGGCTGGTCCCGAAGGGACGTTCACGGGGTTCGACGCCCGGAACACGGGTGGGGAGCGGATCGATTGGATCGGCTGCTCGCGCGGGTGGCGTGTGGTGGCGGCCGCGATCGACCGCACGGAGCGCGACGGCCGCACCCCCTCCGACCACGCTCCGGTCACTGCCGTGCTCGAGTGAAAGCCGGCAGTTGGCTCACGGCCAGATCGGAAGAGGGAGGACCCGAAGTCGCCGCGAGTCGCGGGAGAGACGGCACCACGGCGTCAACGGCGGAGCGAAGGTTCCGCGACCGATCGTGGAGGAGGGCGACGAATTCTCAGTCCTCGGGAGAGGAGTCGTCGTCGTCCCAGCCGTCGGCGTCGGCATCGTCCGCGTCGTCTTCGGCGCCACTCTCGTCGGCGTCGTCGTCGGCCACGGCCGACACCTCGAAGGCGTCGTCGTCCATCGCGTCGCCATCGTCATCTCCATCGTCGGCACTGGCGCAGGCGTCGGTGTCGTCGTCGGTGTCGTCGTCTTCGTCGGCAAACGAGTCGGCGGCTTCGTCCGAATCCTCATCCTCGTCGTCGTCAACCTCGGGGAGCGGGATCACCGGGGCAGGGCGGGCCGCGGGCCGCGCCGGCTTCGCGGCCGGGGCCGCCGCCCGGCCGCTGCCGGCACGCGCGGTCTCGCCGCGCGGGGCATCGGCGTGGGGTTGGATCTTCAGCTTCCGCGGCGCCGGATCGGGGGGCGGGGCCGCCTGCCCCTTGCGCTCGGCCCACTGTTCCATCGTGATCAGCACCTCGCGGGCCTGGCTCCCCGCATACTGGCCGACGACGCCGTCCTCCGCCATGAAGTCGATGAGCCGGGCCCCACGGCCGTAGCCCACGCCCAGGGCGCGCTGGAGGAGCGACACGCTCCCGCGTCCCTCGCGGATCACCACCTCGACGGCGGCGTCGTAGAGATCGTCCTTCTCCTGCGGCGAGCCGCCGGCGGCCGGCTGGTCGCCCGCCGGCGCGGGCTGGAGATTGACCAGCTCCGCGGCGTACTGCGGCTCGTCGGTGCCGATCTTGGCCATCACGCGGCCGATCTCGTCGTCGCTGAGGTAGGTGCCCTGGCCACGGAGGATCTGGCTCGTGCCAGGGGAGAGGAAGAGCATGTCGCCGTTGCCGAGGAGACGCTCGGCACCCATCTCGTCGAGTACCACGCGGCTGTCGGTGCGGCTGGCCACCTGGAAGGCGATCCGCGCCGGCAGGTTGCTCTTGATGAGGCCGGTGATCACGTCCACCGTCGGCTTCTGCGTGGCGAGGATGAGGTGGATGCCGACGGCCCGGCTCTTCTGTGCCAGGCGGATGATGTGCTGCTCGATCTCCTTGCCGGCGGTCATCATCATGTCGGCGATCTCGTCGGCGATCATGACGATGAACGGCATCGTCGTGGGGATGGCATCGGCCTCCTCCTGGCTCGGCGGGTTGATCCGCCGGATCAGCTCCTCGCGGCCGATCTGGTTGTACTGCGTGAGGTGGCGGACGCCGACCTTGGCGAGCAGCGTGTAGCGCTCCTCCATCTTCTGCACCGCCCAGGCGAGGATCGCCTCCGCCTTCTTCATGTCGGTGACCACCGGGTGCATGAGGTGGGGGAGCGACTTGTAGGGGGTGAGCTCGACCATCTTCGGGTCGATCATCAGCATGCGCACCTCGTCGGGACGGCGCGTCATGAGCATCGAGACGATGATCGAGTTGAGGCACACGCTCTTGCCGGTGCCGGTGCGGCCGGCGATGAGGAGGTGGGGCATGGCCGCCATGTCGACGACCATCGGGTTGCCGGCCACGTCCTTGCCGAGGTAGATCGGAATCTTCATCGCGCGGCTCTTGGCCTGTGTCTCCTCGATCACCTCGCGGAGGCGGACCATCTGCCGGGTGGTGTTGGGCACCTCGATGCCCACGGAGTTCTTCCCGGGGATCGGGGCCACGATGCGCACGCTCGGCACGCGCAGCGCGATCGCCAGGTCGTCGGCGAGGTTGGCGATCTTCGCCAGCCGGAGCCCCGCCTCGAGTTCGATCTCGTACTGCGAGATGACCGGGCCGGTCTCGATCTCCACGACCCGGACCTTGAAGCCGAAATCGGCGAACGTCTTCTCCAGCACCCGGGCCCGCTCGCGCACCTCCTGCTCCTGCTCCTCGAGGTGCATCTGCTCGGAGGGGAGAAGGAGCTCCAGGCTCGGCAGCTCGTAGTCGGCGGCCGGATCGGGGGCCATGTCGAGCAACTCCACCGGCTTGCGCCGGCTGGCGAGCGACCGGATCGGCACGGCCGGTGCCGGCCGGGCGGCGGGTGCCTCGTCGATCCCGGCGTCGTCCCCGTCGTCGTCCCCGGCATCGGCAGCGACGGCGGAGTCGTCGGACAGATCGTCGGCCGAGTCGTCGAAGTCGTCGACGGCGAACGAGTCGTCGGTGGCGGCGGCAGCCTGCGGCTCCGGGGTGCGGCGCCGGACGCGGATCGTCGGCCCGTCGGCGTCGGTATCCACGTCGTCGTCAGCGTCGTCGATGTCGTTTGCCAGCCGCCGCGCCGCCGGCAGGATGCCCGGCACGGCGGCGGTCGCGATGGTGGTGTCGGCGTCGTCATCAGCCAGCGGCGCCGCGGGCCGCCTGGCGACGAACCCACCGACGACGCGGAGGGCCGTCACGAGCAGGCTGGCCGCAGCGAGAGCGGTACGCATGATCCCGCGCCACGCGGCGAGGAACGCCGTTTCACAGGCCAGCCAGATGCCGCCCAGCGTCACCACCAGCGCCGTGATCACGGCGCCGGTGTGGGCCAGCCACGCCTCGCCGAGGAACCGCCCCACGGCGCCGACGCGTCCGCCGGCGCCCCACACCGGCCGGGCCACCCAGCCGGGCATGAGAAGTGACAACAGCGTGCACAGGCCGAGCGTTGCGGCGATGGCACCGACGGTGCGCAGCGGCAGATCGTCGAGCGGCCGACGGCGGAGAAGGTGGACATCGAAGGCGGCCAGCAGCAAGAGCACCCACCAGGCGCCGTGACCGAACGCCGCGAAAAGCGTCGCCGCCACGGTCGAGCCGAGCAGGCCACAGGCGTTGGTGGGGAGGACCGGCGGCGGAAACGCCTGGCCGGTGGGCGGATCGGCGGGATCGAACGTGGCCAGCGCGATCGCCAGGAAAACCACCACCGCCAGGAGCACCAGTCCGGCGATCCCCCGCCACCGGTCTGGGTCGACGGTTGCGGCCGGGGCGGCCGGAGCGGCGAACGGAGGCCCCCCGCGGAAACGGTGGGGCGGGCGCGCGGCGGGGGCCGCGGTACGATCGAAGGTGGCCATGGTGGAGTCCTTTCCACCAGAACTCTACTTGCCACACCGCGTCCGGGCGGCGGCGCCGCCGAGGGCACCGCCGCCCGATCCTGCCGGAGAGTGGGACCGTGCCGGTTGGCGCGGTCGGAGGGTCACTTGTCGGTGGCCTTCTTCGCCTCGCGCACCTTCACCTCCAACTCCTCGAGGTAGTCGCGGATCGACTCCGTCGAGGCCTCGCTGGCGTTCTCCAAGGCCTTGCGCTGGGTGGCGAGGGCCTTCTCCAGATCGCCCTGCTGGGCGTAGAGGTGGGCGAGCGTGTCGAGGAGGTTGCCGTTCTTCGGCTCGAGCACCAGACCGCGCTCGGCAGCGACCACGGCCGCGGCCACCAAGTCCTTCGAAACATCCATGCCGGCATTGGCGGCCATCACCACGTTCCAGGCCAACTCGTTGAGTTGCTCAGCCGAGCCGTCGGCATCCTTCGCGGCGGCGCCGAACGCCTCGAGCGCCAGCGCGCCGCCGGCCTGCATGGCGATCGACTGGCGGATCGACCGGAGCCGGCCCTTGACCTCGGTGCTCTTCAGCTCGGGAATCCAGCCATCGATGAGCGCCACCGCCTCGGCCGGCTTGCCCCCCTGCATGAGGGCCACCACCTCGCGGAACCGGGTCTGCACCTCCTTCATCTCCCGCGCCGCGGCGGCGAAGGCCTCGCGGTCGAAGGTGCCGGCAACGATCCCCTCGAGCGGCGCGTCCATCTGCATCGGGTGGCCGATCCACTCGATCTCCCCCGTCTTCCCCACGATGAATGCGCAGGGTATGCCGTTCTGGCCGGCGGCCTCCATGTAGGCACGCGACACCGAGCCGTCGGGATCGGTGGTGAGGAGGTAGTTCTTCGTCACCTCGCCGTAGGTCTTGCCACCCTCGGCGTCGGTCTCGAGGAACTTCTCCACCGTCTCCAGGTCCTCGTCACTGACGCTGATGATCGTCACCCCCTTCTCGCCGTATTCCTCCTGGAGCTTGCTCAGGTGCGGCATGCTCGTGCGACAGGGGGGGCACCACGTGGCCCAGAACTCCACCACGTAGACCTGGCCCGGGGCGAACTCGGTGATCGGTGCGAACTTCCCGTCGGCGTCACGGCCCGCCTTCTGGACCCAGTGCTCGATGTCGATGGCGGGGGCCTTCGAGCCGACGGCGAGTTCGTCGGCACGCGCGGAGCTCAGGCCGAGCAGGGCGGCCACGCCCAGGACCGCGACGAGAGACTGACGGTCCACGGTCATTTTCATGGCAGCACTCCTCGAAGAAACAGCGATGGGAAAAAGTGATGGGTCGGAAAAACGGTGGATGGCACCGAGGGGCGGTCCCGTTCGGCCCGGCGCCGAGGACCCGTGCCGTTGCCGGCGATCCGGACCCTCCCTCCCGCGGTCGGCAGTCTACCCGCGGGCAGGGTGCGCGGAAACCACGCGTCTGCCGCGGGGCGAGCCGGCGTCAAGTCCACCGACGAGGTGGCCGGACGCGGTTCCCCTGAAGGGGCGGGCCCGCACCGACACGATGGGCTCGATCCCGGATGCCGAAAGCCCACCACATCCGCGTTGCCCGGAGCACGCGCGCCGCGCGACAGTCAGGCGAGGATCCCCGAGACGACGTGCCCGTGGACGTCGGTGAGCCGGTAGCGGCGTCCTTGGAAGCGGTAGGTGAGCCGCTCGTGGTCGATCCCCAGCAGGTGGAGCAGTGTGGCGTGGAAGTCGTGGACGTGGACGCCGTCGCGGACGACGTTGTACCCCAGTTCGCACGTTTCCCCCCACGTGGTGCCGGGCCGGATCCCGCCGCCGGCCATCCAGATCGTGAAGCAGCGCGGATGATGGTCGCGGCCGAAGCCGCCACCGGGGGTGTAGTGCCCCTGGCAGTAGTTGGTGCGGCCGAACTCCCCGCCCCACACGACGAGCGTGTCGTCGAGCATGCCGCGGTTGGCGAGATCCTGCACCAGCGCCGCGGCCGCCTGATCGGTCTGCTGGCACTCCGCGCGGATGCCCCCCGGGAGGCCGCCATGGTGGTCCCAGTCCTGGTGGTAGAGCTGGATGAAGCGCACGCCCCGCTCGGCGAGGCGGCGGGCCAGCAGGCAGTTGGCGGCGAACGTGCCGGGATCCCGGGCACCGGGGCCGTACAGATCGAGCACGTGGGCCGGCTCGGTGGAGAGGTCGCTGACCTCCGGCACGCTCGACTGCATGCGGAAGGCGAGCTCGTAGTTGGCGATCCGCGTGGCGATCTCGGCGTCGGGGGCGCTGCCCCCCTGGTACTCGTGGAGGGAGCGGAGGCCGTCGAGCACGCGCCGCCGGCTTTCCGCCGACACCCCCGGCGGGTTGCCCAGGTAGAGCACCGGATCACCACCGGAGCGGAAGCGCACCGCCTGGTGCCGGGTGGGGAGGAAGCCGGCGCCCCACAGGTGCGACATGAGGGGCTGACCCCCTTTGTTCTTCGTGATCAGCACGACGAACGAGGGGAGGTCGTCACTGGAGCGGCCCAGACCGTAGTCGAGCCAGGCGCCGATGCTCGGCCGACCGGGGATC
>RFRL01000095.1 GCA_009924545.1 Planctomycetia bacterium
GCAGGCTGCCGGCGGCGGCGATCAAGACGATCGAGGAGTGGGTCCGCCGCGGCCTCCCCTGGCCCGACGACGGCTCGGCCGCGGGCGGCCCGGGGGGAGCCCCGCTCCGCCGCGACGAGGCGCCCGCGGCATCGCGGTCGGCAATGCCGGTGGCCACCGTCAGTGCATTTCCACGGCGCAGGTGCCGAGACCGCCGCGGAAGTAGTTGAACTGCACGCAGGGATGGTCGGCCAGCAGCGACATCGGGACCGCCGTGTCGATGATCCGCTTGGAAATCATCAGCGCCGTGAGCCGTTGGCCGAGTGGGTTGTCGTGCATCCCCGCGTGCCAGATGGAGACCTTCTCGGCACGCCACGTCTCCACCGGCCCCACCGTGATCGCCTGCCGGGGAACCATCGTGATGTTGCCGCCGCCACTGGTGCGCGCGTTCTGGGCCAGCGTGATCGGATGGAGCTCCACCACGCGGGTGCCCAATTCCCGGTACAGGGCCGCCGGCGGTGGTTCAGCCTGCCCTGGTTTCCGCCGCGGTGGGTCGTTGAAGGCCCAGTGCTTGATGTCGCCCTGGCCCCCCTGCATGACGGCACACCGCACCCCCTCCCAACTCGCCCGGTAGACGTCGATGTCGGTGGGGAAGTGGAGGTTGGCCTCCGGCATCCGCAGTTCCGGACGGATGCGGTCGAAGCACAGCTCGCGGTCGGCTCGCTCGAACGACAGCGGATGGCTGACCGGCACCGCGCGGCCATCCTCGTACCACTCGTCCATGCCCCAGAAATGGGCGTGGCGCAGGTCGATATCGAGGGCGTTGACCAGCCGGGCCACGAGCGGCAATTGCTCCGTGGGCCCGATCGGTCCGCAGATGCCAACCGGGTCGGCGGCGGTCGCCCGGCGCCAGGCGGTGACGTATTCCAGCGCCTCGGCGAGGGAAAAGTCCTCGAGGGTGTCGTAGAGCACCACCTCGAAGCCCGGCCGCGAGAGGCGGGGCAGGTCGTCGACCGTGAGTGCCGCGGCATCGCGGATGATCTCGGCGTCGAGGGTGGTGTAGTCCCACCAGTCAGGGGCGACACGGCTGGGTGCGCGGGGCATGGCAATGGTTCCGGGGTCGGGGTCGGGTGGCCGATCAGATCTCGAGAGGGGGAGGTGCGTCGGGATGGGCGTGGCACACCGTGGGCCCGAGTGCCTCCGCCAAGGGATCGCCGTCCCGCGACGCGAACCCGAGATGCAGGTGCCGCCGCCAGCCTTCGGCCAGGGTGTAGCGCCCCGAGAGCCGGCCGATGGCCGCCGACATCCGGTCGCAGGCGACGAGGTAGCTGTCCATCCCCTGCGTGGCGTCGAGCCAGTCCTTCTGGCTGGCATGGGCGGCCAGGGCGCGGCGCTTCCGCTCGTGCACGGTGCCGGTGTCGACGAACAGGTGGGGCACCACCGGCTGGCGGAGCGGGTCGCGGAGCCCGTGCGGCATGGCGTGGTAGATCGTCACGTCACCGGCCACCGGTGCCACGGCGGGATCGGTGTGGAAGTTGGGCATCCCCTTCACGAATGCGGCGGTGACGGCGAGCCGACCGGTGTTGGCGTGATCCTCCATGTAATCGGAGAGGGCGTGGGTGAGGACGATCCGTGGCCGGGCGCGGCGCACCACGGCCGCGAGGCGGCGGAGGAGCCGTTCCTCGTAGAAGATCATCAGGTCGTCGGCGAGGCTTTCGTGGAAGGTCGCGCCGAGCACGGCCGCGGCGGCCCGCCCCTCGGCGGCACGGACTCGCCTTGTTTCGGCGTTGTCGGCGACCATGCTGCCGCAGTCGCCGCCGGAGAGGTTCAGGCAGTGCACCCGCCAGCCTGTGTCCGCGAGGAGGAGCAGCGTGCCGGCGAAGTGGAACTCGATGTCGTCGGGATGGGCCCCGATCGCCAGCACCACCGGTGGGTCGGAGGGGTCGGCCACGGCACGCGTCCCTCCTCCAACGCCGACGTCAGTGCTGCCACCACCACTGGCGGCTCCGTGGGCCGGATGCTACGGCCGACCTCGCGGCGCCCGCAAGCGCCCGACCGTACCGGGGCCTCCCGGAAACCGGCCCCGGTTGACGCCCCTTTTGCCGCGAACGTACCTTCTCTTTGCGTGGGATTCCCCACGGCCGCGGGCGGCATCCGGGCGGTTTTTTTCCGGTGCGGAAGGAGAGGCGACATGGCTGGGGACACGGGTGCACAAGCGGTGTCGCGACGGGGTGCACTGGGGACGGCAGCCGCGGTGGTGGGCAGTGCCGCGGTGGTGGGTAGGGCTGCCACGGCACTGGCCGCCGATCCGCCGCCACCGGCCGCCGATCCGCTCGCGCGGGTGGCCAACGTCGCCGGCAGTGACCGGGTGAAGGTGGGGCTGGTCGGCTGCGGCGGCCGCGGCAGCGGCGCGGCCATGCAGGCGATGAACGCCGATCCCGGCATGGTGCTGTGGGCCCTGGCCGATCCGTTCCCCGACCGGGTCCAGAGCGGGGCCAATGTCCTCGCCCGGGCCGTCGAGGAGAAGGTGCAGAAGGACGCCGCCTACAAGGAGCGGTTCAACTGCCCGCCGGAGCGGCAGTTCACCGGCCTGGACGGCTACCAGGCGGTGATCGATTCCTGCGACGTGGTGTTGCTCGCGGCCCCTCCCGCCTTCCGCCCCGCCCATCTGCGCGAGGCGGTGAAGGCGGGTCGCCACGTGTTCTGCGAGAAGCCGATGGCGGTCGATCCCGCCGGCCTGCGCAGCGTGCGCGAGACGGTGGCCCTGTCGAAGGAGCGTGGCAAGTCGCTCGTGGCCGGGTTCTGCTGGCGCTATTCGGCGCGGGAGCGCGACGTGTACCGGCGGATCCACGAGGGGGCCATCGGCCCGGTCCGCGCCACCTACACCACCTACAACGCCGCCGGCTTCCGCGGGGAAAACCCCCGGCAACCCGACTGGAGCGATCTCGAGTACTACATCCGTAACTGGCCCTACTACACCTGGCTCTCCGGTGACCACATCGTCGAGCAGGCCGTCCACGCCATCGACAAGATCGCCTGGGCGATGGCCGACGAGGCACCGTTGTCGGTCAACTGCACCGGCGGTCGCGAGGTGCGCCCCGACGTGCCGGTGGGCAACAACATCTTCGACCATTTCGGGGCCACGTTCGAGTATGCGGGCGGCCGCCGCGGGTTCCACATGTGCCGGCACTTCCCCGGTGCCGCCAACGACAACAGCGATTTCGTCATCGGGGCCACCGGCCAGGCCATGGTCAACGGCTTCGGCGGTGTCCACAAGATCGTCCTCGGCGGCACCACCTGGGAGAGCGAGGTGGAACGCAACGACATGTACCAGCAGGAGCATGACGAACTGTTCCAAAGCATCCGCGCCGGGAAGCCGATCAACGACGGTGACCGGATGACCAACAGCACGGCGATGGCCATCATGGCGCGGATGAGCGCCTACACCGGCCAGCCGGTGACCTGGGAGCAGCTGTGGGAGTCGAAGGAGGACCTCTCGCCACCGACATGGGAGTTCGGTCCGGCGATCCCCCCGACCCCGATCGCCGTGCCGGGTCGGACGAAGTTGATCTGAGGCGGTGTCGATCCGGAGTGGTACGGATCTCCCGGCCCGGGGTGGAATTCGCGGACGTCGCGCCGGGTCGGGCGGGCCCCCGGCGCAGCGATGGGTTGACTGCCGGCAGCGCCTGCCGGCCGAGCGACGAGGAGCAGCCATGCTGCAGGAGACGACGATGGCGGTGCCGCCGATCTACCGTGGTCCCCTGCCGCAGGCGGGACCCGCCGCCGGCGGAACCATCGAACGGGTGCCGGTGACGGTGTATGAGCAGCCGGGCGAGGCGAGCCGGGCGGTGGCCCGGGAGGTCGCCGAGTTGGTCACCGAGCGGAAGCGCGCCGGTCGGAGGACCGTGCTCGGCCTCGCCACCGGGAGCACGCCGGTGGGCGTGTATGACGAGCTCATCCGTCTTCACCGCCAGGAAGGGCTGTCGCTGGCCAGCGTCATCAGCTTCAACCTCGACGAGTATTGGCCGATGGCCCCCGACGCCATGCAGAGCTACCACCGCTTCATGCGGGAGCATCTCTTCGACCACGTCGACATTCCCAACGCCCAGATCCACATCCCCGACGGCACCCTGGAGCGCTCGGCCGTGGCCGTCGCCTGCCAGCGCTACGAGGAGGCGATCCGCGAGGCAGGGGGCATCGACCTGCAGATCCTCGGGATCGGGCGTACCGGCCACATCGGCTTCAACGAGCCGGGGAGTGCCAGCGACAGCCGCACCCGGCTCATCACGCTCGACAGCGTCACCCGGGCGGACGCCGCCAGCGACTTCTTCGGCGAGAGGAACGTCCCCCGGCAGGCGATCACGATGGGCGTGGGGTCGATCCTCGACGCCCGGCGCGTCGTCCTCCTCGCCTTCGGCGAACACAAAGCGTCGATCGTCAGGCGCGCCGTCGAGGAGCCGTTCAACAACCACGTGTCCGCCAGCGCCCTGCAGCAGCACCCCGACGCGCGCTTCGTCCTCGATCGGGCCGCTGCCGGACGGCTGACGCGGTTCGAGGCCCCGTGGCTCGTGGGACCGCTCGACCTCCTCGGCATCCACTGGACCGACGAGCTGGTGCGGAAGGCGGTGATCTCGTTGGCCCTCAAGCTGGACAAGCCGCTGCTCAAGCTCACCGACGGGGATTACAACGAGCACGGCCTGCAGGATCTGCTCTCCAAGCGGGGCCGCGCCTACGACATCAACATCAACGTCTTCCGGGCGATGCAGGGCACGATCACCGGGTGGCCGGGGGGCAAGCCGGGGCGGCCGCGGCGCATCCGCCGGCCGCCGGGGAGTGGTCCCTTCGACAGCGTCCCGGTGCAGGAGGTGGTGCGGGAGATCGCCGCCGAGGAGGATCCGTTCCCCAAGCGCGTGGTGGTGTTCAGCCCCCACCCCGACGACGACGTGATCAGCATGGGCGGCACCTTCATCCGCCTTTGCGAGCAAGGGCACGAGGTACACGTTGCCTACCAGACCAGCGGCAACATCGCCGTGTGGGACGAGTCGGCCGACCGCCACGTGGATTTCGTCGAGGAGTTCTGCCGGGCGTTCGGTGCCGGGGCGGGGGTCAACGCCGTGGCGGAGAAGATCCGGGCCTTCCTCCGTGACAAGGAGCCGGGCGCGGTCGACATTCCCGAACTGCAGACGGTCAAGGGGCTGATCCGCCGCACCGAGGCCCGGGCGGCGGCGCTGTTGTCGGGGGTGAAGCCGGAGCGGATCCACTTCCTCGACCTGCCGTTCTACGAGACCGGCCGCGTCCGCAAGAAGCCGATCGGCCCCGACGACATCGCCGTCACGAGCCGTCTGCTGGAGGCGGTGAAGCCGCACCAAATCTACGCCGCCGGCGACCTCTCCGATCCCCACGGCACGCATCGCGTCTGCCTGGCGGCGGTGTTCGGCGCCATGAAGGAGCTGGCCGACCGCGAGTGGGCACGGACCTGCGAGATCTGGCTGTACCGCGGCGCGTGGCAGGAGTGGGAGCCGCACGAAATCGACATGGCGGTGCCGCTCTCGCCCGACGAGGTGGTGCGCAAGCGGATGGCGATCTTCAAGCACGAGAGCCAGAAGGACCGGGCCCTGTTCCCCGGCCCCACCGACCCGCGTGAGTTCTGGCAGCGGGCCGAGGACCGCAACCGCGGCACCGCCCGGATCTACGACAAGCTCGGGCTGCCCGAGTACGAGGCGATCGAGGGATTCGTGCTCCACCGGGTGACGTGACCCGGCGGGGGCGGGTCGGAAGGTGAACCGCAGGGAGGCTGCCGGATGGGCACGAAGCTCAACGTCGGTGTCATCGGCTATGGCTGGGCCGCCACCGCCCACATCGCCGCCATCAACGCCACCCGGCAGGGGCATGTGACCGCCGTGTGGTCGTCACGCGACCTCGACGCCGGGGAGCTCTCCACCCGCCACGGCGGGGCGATCCGCGTGCACCGCGATCTGGAGTCGCTGCTCGCCGATCCGGCCATCGACGTGGTCGACATCACGAGCTACCCCAGCCAGCACCGCGACCAGGCGGTGGCCGCAGCGCGGGCGGGCAAGCACATCATCCTCGAGAAGCCGATGGCCAACTCTCCAGCCGAGGTGGCCGACATCGTCGCCGCGGCCGAGGCCGCCGGCGTGAAGGGGTGCGTGTGCTTCGAGTGCCGGTTCTCCAGCCAGTTCCAGGCGACCAAGGCGGTCGTCGACGAGGGCCTCCTCGGCCGGCTCCATTACGGGGAGGTCGACTACTACCACGGGATCGGTCCGTGGTACGGCCAGTACCGCTGGAACACGAAGCGCGCCGAAGGGGGGAGCGCCCTGCTGACCGCCGGATGCCATGCCCTCGATGCCCTGCTGATGGTGATGGGCGGAGAGGTGGAGAGCGTGTCGAGCCTGGGGACGAAGTCGTCGGCCGAGGTCTTCCGGCCCTACGAGTACGACACCACGAGCGTGACGATCGTGCGCTTCCGGGACGGTGCGGTGGGGAAGACGGCGGCCGTCGTCGACTGCCTCCAGCCCTATTACTTCCACACGCATCTGGTGGGCAGCGCCGGGAGCCTGCTCGACGATCGTTTCCACTCTGTCCGCCTCAAGGCCGACAAGGGGCATTGGAGCCGGATCGCCATGAAGATGCTCGACTCAGGGGATGTGAGCGATCATCCCTACCAGGCCCAGTTCCAGGCGTTCTTCGATGCCATCGAGGCGGGCACCGACATGCCGCTGACGAGCTTCCGCGAGGCGGCCCGGACCTTCGCGGTGATCTTCGCCGCCGACGAGTCGGCGGCCCGCGGCGGCCAGCCGGTGCGACCCGGGTGAGTCGCACCGGCTGCCGCGTGGGATCCTGACGGACCGTGCGACGCGACGGTCAGCGCGACCGCCACTCCCGGCCGGGGAGCGTCCGCGGCCACTCGTCATTGGTCAGCCAGACCATCGACGTCGAGGTCTCGGCGAGATCCTCGGCGGCTTTGGGCTGGGTGGCCACCACCGACCCGGAACCACCCCGCACGTCGAGCCGCACCTGGGTGAACCGGTCGTCACACGTCACCAGGCTCTGGTCGAGGGCCGGCCGGAATCCGACCGGCACCTTCCCGAGCGCCTTGTTGAGCGCCCGGCGGCTCGACAGCCCGACGACCGACATCTCCACCGTGTCACCGACGCGCCGGAGGATGAGCCGATCGAGTTTCGATCCCGACGGCATCGACACGAGCGACGAGATCTCCCGGGCTCCCGTGGCACGGAGACCGACCGCTTCGCCCACAGGACCAGCGGGGCCGGCCGGTCCACGCTCTCCCTTCTCGCCACGCGCTCCCGGCTCACCCTTCGGCCCCTGGGCACCGGGCTTTCCGTCCTTGCCGTTGACGCCGTTCTTCCCGGGCGCACCGTCTTTGCCCGCCGCACCGGCAGGACCGGGCAGGCCGCGTTCACCCTTGGCACCCGCGGGGCCCTGGGCACCGGGCTTTCCGTCGAGGCCGTTCTTCCCCGGTGCGCCCTGCGCACCAGGCTTGCCGTCGACACCGTTCTTGCCGGGGAGACCCTGGAGGCCCGGCTTCCCGTCGAGACCGTTCTTTCCAGGTGCTCCGTCCTTGCCCGCGGGGCCGACCGGGCCGGCGGGACCGCGTTCACCCTTCGAGCCAGCCGGTCCCTGCGCACCGGGCTTCCCGTCCTTGCCGTCGACACCGTTCTTGCCGGGGAGACCCTGGAGGCCCGGCTTGCCGTCGAGGCCGTTCTTGCCCGGGGCACCATCCTTGCCAGCTGGCCCACTGGGCCCCGGGGGGCCAACCGGGCCGCGTTCGCCCGGCGGGCCACCCGGTCCAGCCGGTCCCCGTTCACCGGCCGGCCCCCGTTCACCGGCAGGACCACGGGGGCCGAGTACGGTGGCACTCCCCGACGCTCCACCTTCACGCGAGAACCCAAAGGCCTCGCCGAGGCTGGCGATCAACCCGGGCGACGCCGAATGCAGTCGGCCGATGTCGACCCACTGGGAGTGCTCGCCGTCCCAGATCCACAACAGGCCCGCCGACTCTTCGTACCACGAGTCTCCCACCTCGCCCTTTTTCGGGAGGCTGGTGTCGTCGTCGATGACGCCAAGGAGCCGATGAATCGGGGGGAGATGACGCCTTGCCATGGTTGTGGTGCCTTCTTGTTGAGGACGGATTTCGACGGATAGCCGCAAAAAAGACGGATCAATCACCGGGGTCTCAGGAGTGCGGGCGACGCGTCGTCGCACTGGAAGCACGCGCCAGCGTTCCGCCGGGACGAAACCCCCTCTCCCCCTATCCTTCCTGGATTCTCCAGAAGTAAACTTTGAGAGTGAAGTCGTTTCAAGGGGGGTAGTGAGTAGCAAGTCGCCGTCGTCCGCCTGCCCCCCCGACACGCGCCGGGTCAGGGCGGCGTCAAAGGCGTGCGAAAAGCGGAGTAAAAAGTCGACGGGCTGTCGCAGGGAAGGAACGCGGCGATACTGGCGCCGACCGAACCGCCTCCAATCACCATTCCCCCGTGTTGGGGGTATCTGTCGCGGGAGCCCTCCGATGCCGTATCAGTCCCTGTACCGTCGTCTTCAGGCGGTGACGTCCCAGATCGTCGCGGCCGCGGCCCTGGTGGGAATGCTCACCGATACGCCCCCGGTGTCCGCCCAGGCTGCGGAGGATCCCCGGGTAGCGGAACTCTCGCGGGTGGCCGACGCCCGGATCGCCGCGATGCGCGCCGCCGATGGCCCTGCCCTGGCCGACCTGCTTTCTGCCGATCTCCGCTACACGCACTCCAATGGCGCCGTCGACACGAAGGACTCGCTCGTCGACCTGATCGCCTCCGGCCGGACGACCTACGCCCAATACGACACGGTGGAGCGTACGTTCTCCTTCCCGGCCGACACGATCGCCCTCGAGGCGGGGCGGGCGCGGATCCGCGCCGAGTCGGCGACCGGGGTGGTCGACACCGTCCTCTCCTACCTCGCCACCTGGCGCCGGGAGGACGGCCAGTGGCGCTTCCTCGCGTGGCAGTCGGCGCGGATGCCGCAGCCTGTCGTGCCGGCGGGTTTCACGGCGTTGTTCAACGGGACCGACCTCGCCGGCTGGCGCGGCCGTCCGCACCTCGATCCCGCCGCCGAGGCGGCCATGCCCGCGGAGGAGCGGGCGGCGAAGCAGGCGGAATGGAACACCGACATGGCAACGCACTGGAAGGTCGAGGGGGGCGAGATCGTCAGCGACGGCCACGGCGTGTTCCTCACCACCGTCCGCGACTACGGCGACGTGGAACTGCACCTGGAATGGATGCTGCCCGAGCCCTGTGCCGACAGCGGCATCTACCTGCGCGGCAATCCCCAGGTCCAGATCTGGGATCCCGACTGCGAGCGCGACTTCAAGCACGGCAACCAGCAGGGGTCCGGCGGCCTGTGGAACAACCCGGCCGACACGGCCGGGCGGTTCCCCCTCGTCCGTGCCGACGCGCCCACCGGCCAGTGGAACACGATGCGGATCCGCATGCAGGGTGAACGGGTGGGCGTGACGCTCAACGGCCGCCTCGTGGTCGATGACCAGCCCCTGGCCAATTTCTTCGCCAAGGGGCAGCCGCTGCCGGCGACCGGCCCGATCCAGATCCAGACCCACGGGGCGCCGATGCGCGTGCGCAACGTCTGCATCCGCGAGCTCTCCACCCTCGAGGGTTCTGGGCCGGGGTGGCGCGACCTCGGCGCGGACGACTTCGAGAACGTCAACGGCGAACCCGGCACCTGGACGTGGAACGGCGGTCTCGCGCATTGCACGGGCCGGCCCGTGGGGGTGATCCGCACGAAGCGGCAGGTGAAGAACCTGGAGTTGTCGGTGGAGTGGCGCCATCTCACCAGCGGCGGCAATTCCGGGGTCTTCCTCTGGGCACCCCCGGCGGTGCTCGAGAACCTGCCGCCGGGGCGGCTCCCCCCCGGGGGCATCGAGGTGCAGGTGCTCGACCATGGCTACACCACCCAGTACGAGAAGTCGTCGGGCAAGAAAGCCGACTGGTTCACCACCGACGGCGACGTCTTCCCGGTCGGCTCGTCCGACATGACCCCCTTCCCGCCGGTTGCCCCCGGTGGCAAGCGGAGCTTTCCCACCGCGCGGCACTCGCGCGGCACGCCGGAATGGAACCACTACTACGTCCGCGCGATCGACGGCGAGGTCCGGCTGTGGGTCAACGGCCACGAGGTCTCCGGCGGCAAGGACTGCAAGCCCGCCGAGGGGTATCTGTGCCTGGAATCGGAGGGCGCCCCGGTCGAGTTCCGCCGGTTGCGGATCAGGGAGTTGCCCTGACCGCCGGCCGACCTCACGGCGGGTCGCGTCGCCGGGAAGCCGGCGTTACAACTCCAGGGCACGGACAACTTCCAAGGAGCTGCACGATGATGGGCACCCGGACCGGCGGACGATGG
Source organism: Planctomycetia bacterium (assembly GCA_009924545.1). GTDB lineage: Bacteria > Planctomycetota > Planctomycetia > Pirellulales > UBA1268 > F1-20-MAGs016. The sequence continues at coordinate 10,396 of RFRL01000095.1, forward strand.
GCGGCGGTGGTGATCGGGCTCGCTTTGCTCGGCGCGACGGCGGTGAGGGCCGAGGAGGGCTTCACGCCGCTGTTCGACGGCAAGGGCCTCGCCGGTTGGCAGGGCGACGTGGCCGGTTACGAGGTGGTGGACGGCGAGATCCGGTGCCGCAAGGGGGCCGGCGGCAAGCTGCTCACGGCGGGGGAGTACGGCGACTTCGTCCTCCGCTTCGAGTTCCGCCTCACCCCCGGTGCCAACAACGGCCTCGGGATCCGCGCTCCGGCCGAGGGGGATGCCGCCTTCGCGGGCATGGAATTGCAGATCCTCGACGACGGCCACGAGAAGTACAAAACCATCGCCCCCTGGCAGTCCCACGGCTCGATCTACGGCGTGGTGGCCGCGAAGCGCGGCGCGCTCAAGCCCACCGGCGAGTGGAACACCGAGGAGGTCACGGTGCAGGGGTCGAAGGTCAAGGTGGTGCTCAATGGCACGACGATCGTCGACGCCGATGTCGCCGAGTTCCGCGACGGCAAGGCGACGCTCGACGGCAAGGAGCACCCGGGCCTGAAGCGGACCAGCGGCCACATCGGGTTCCTCGGCCACGGCGACGAGGTCCACTTCCGCAACATCCGCGTGCGCCCGTTGGCGAAAGGCTGAGCGGTTCGCCCGCCGGGGCCGCGGTCTCCGGCAGGGCGTCGTGAAAGCGGGGGCAGCGAGGTCATGGCGCTTCGGCATTGGGCGTGGTGGCCGGCCGTGCTCCTCATGGTGATGGCCGGACCGTCGGCCCCGGCCGACGACTCCGCCACGGCCACAGACGCCGCGGCTGCGCAGGCGGCCGACGCCCTGTCACGCCTTCTTCCTGATCTCCACCTCCGCGAACCGGCCTGGGACAGCGACGTCGTGTGGCGGGAGAGCAGTGTCCTCCGCGCGGCGGCCGCCGGGGCGCCGGCCTGGGCCCGGCTGGCGTTTCCCGCCCACGAGATCCTCGCGGTGGCCACGGCCGATGGCACGCGCGTGCTCGAGGCGGGCCGCCACTGGCAGCACGTGCCGGGCAGTCACGAGCTCCTGTTCCCCGTCCCGACGCCCCTGCCGCCGATCCTCGATGCCGATCGCTATCTGCCCGCCGGGGCCGAGCACTCCTACCGGCACCGCGTGGACAGGCCTGACGAGAACCTCCTCTACCGTCCTGGCCACTGGTTCCACGATCGCAACGTGGAGATCACCTACCGCCGCGCCCGGGGCCCGGCCGATCCGCCGGCGATCGACGTGGTGCACGGCAGCCTGCCGGCGACACGGGCCCGGCTCGTGGCAGGCCGGGCCGTGCGGATCGGCATCAGCGGTGACAGCATCTCGACCGGTCTCGACGCGTCCGCCACGACCGGCACGCCGCCCTGTCAGCCCGGTTGGGTGGAACTCGCGGTGGCCGGGCTCCGCGCGGCGACCCCGTCGGCCGTGACGCACGTGAACCGGGCGGTGGCGGGGTGGAGCGTGGCCAACGGCGTCGCCGATCTCGACGTGCTCCTCGAATCGCGTCCCGATCTCCTCATCGTGGCCTACGGGATGAACGACGTCGGCCGCCGCGATCCGGCTTGGTACCGGGAGCAGACCCGCGCCATCGTGGCCCGCGCGCGGGAGAAACTCCCGGAGACGGAGGTACTCCTCGTGGCCACGATGCTCGGCAACGACGAGTGGATCCACACGCCACGGGCGATGTTCGCCCGGTACCGCGACGAATTGCGGTCCCTCGTTGCCCCCGGCGTGGCGCTGGTCGACATGACGGCGGTGTGGGAGCAGCAGCTCCGGACCAAGGAATTGTTCGATCTCACCGGCAACGGCCTCAACCACCCCAACGACTTCGGCCACCGGCTCTACGCCCAGGGGGTGCTCGTGGCGCTGCTCGGCCCTCCGGAACGCCAGTGATCGGACCAGACGGCACGGCTTCTGGTGTGCCAAGCACCGGTCGCCGGCGTGCCAAGCACGAGTTGCCGGCGTGCCAAGCACCGGTTGCCGGCGTGCAGGCACGGTCACGCACACCGGTCAGTCGCTGGCGCCGACGAGGATTCGGTCGTTCTCGCTGTCCACGACCACGAGCCGCCCCTGCGGATCGATCGCCGCCCCGTGCGGGCGGTCGAGTTGCGTGGTGTGCCAGTCCGCACCGACCGCGGTGCCAGCCTTGCCCGGGACCCCGGCCACCGTCCTGATCGTGCCGGTCTCCGGATCGAAGCGGCGCACGCAGTGGTTCTCGGTGTCGACGATGAGCACACGCCCCACGCGGTCGAGCGCGACGTACTTCGGCCCGGCCAGCAGGGCGGCCGTCGCCGGACCGCCGTCGCCGCCATGGCCCGCCTTGCCGGTGGCGTTGACGACGGTGGCGATCCGCCCCGCGCGGATGGCGACCAGTGCGTTGCCCTCGCGCAGGGCGAGGTATACCGTGCCGTCCGCGGCGCGGCAGGCGGCACGCGGGCCGTCGAGGGGCGACTCGGCGGCCGGCGCGCCCTCGGTGGGGCGACCGGATGCGCCGTTGCCGGCGATCGTCGTCACGACGCCCGACACGAGGTCGACGCGGCGGAGGCGCGCGTTGCGGATGTCGCACACGAGGAGCCCGCGGCCATCGGGTTCGAGGGCGCAGCAGTAGGGCTGATTGAACGCCGCCGCCGTCGCGGGGCCGCCGTCGCCGCCGTAGCCCGGCGCCCCGCTGCCGGCGATGGTGCGCACGGTGGCCGTGGCCGGGTCGTATGCACGGATCACGTGGTTGAACGTGTCGGCCATGTAGATCGTGCCGTCGGGGCCGATGGCCAGGTCATGGAGCCCGTGGAATCGCTGCGCGGCGGCAGGACCGGCCGCCACCGGGAAGGGGGCCTGCTTCGTATCGGTGACGTGGAACGTTCCGGCGAGATACTCGGGGGCCGCCTCCGCGCCTCCCAGGCGGAACAGGCGGTTGCCGCGGAGGAACTCCACGCCGTGGAGCCGGCCGGCGGCGTCGAAGGCCACCGCGAAGGGCTCGTTGACGAGCGTCGCGTCGGGCTGCCGGCCCGCGCGCCCCTCGGCCGCGCCGACGAGAACCGCGATCCCCTGGGCCGCTGCCGCGGCTGGCACGGTAATAACGAGCAGCGTGGCGAGGAGCAGTGCGGGGTGGCAGTGCATGGGGAGGGGTTCCCGAGGCGGGCATGGATGGCAAGCTCGGAAGGCCTTTGTGGCCGCCTCCGACCCCCGAGTCAAATTGCCGCACCGAGCGCCGCACGGCACAATACGGCATCTTTCCCCGGGGGGATCCGCGTGACCCAGCCCGACCGACTCCATCGTGTCCGCCCGAACCCCGCCCGCCGGCTGTCCGACCGCGGCCACTGTCGATCCCGGACCGGCCGCAGTTTGCTCGGGCCCACGGCGGCGGTGGTGTGGGGCGTGGTCACCGGAGCGGTGGGAGTCGCGATGGGGGCCGACACCGATGTCTTCCTGCGGGACTTCGAGAACCGGGTCCGTCCGGTGCTCGTGGAACGCTGTTCCCGGTGCCATGGGGACCGGGAACAAAAAGGCGGGCTGCGGGTCGACGGTCTCGTGGCCCTCCTCCGCGGGGGCGATTCCGGTCCGGCACTCGTGCCGGGCGACCCCGGGGCGAGCCTGCTGGTGGCGGCGATCCGGCATGACGGCCCGGAGATGCCCCCCGACGGCAAGCTGGCCGACGGGGCGATCGCCGCCATCGAAGCCTGGATCGGCGCGGGTGCTCCCTGGCCGGGGATGCCGACGGCTGCGGAGCTGATCGCTGCCGGACTGCCCGCGGACGACGTCGCGCCCGCCACCGGTCCGCGCCCGCGCTCGTGGCGCGACGGGATCACGGCCACCGATCGGGAGCACTGGGCCTACCGGCCGCTCGCAAGGCCCGACGTGCCCGGGCTGCCGGAGGGCACCACGGCGGCGGCCGTCAACCCGATCGACCATTTTCTCCTGGCGGAATTGGCGAACGCCGGTCTCCAGCCCGCCCCGCCGGCCGAACCTGAGGTTCTGGTGCGGCGCTTGTTCCTCGACCTGCTCGGGGTGCCGCCGACCCCGGCCGACACCGAGGCCTTCGTCGTCGATCCCTCCCCCGAGGCCTACGACCGCCTCGTCGAGCGCCTCCTCACCGACCGGCGCCGCGGCGAACGGCAGGCACGCCGCTGGCTCGACCTGGCGCGCTACGCCGAGAGCGACGGCTACCGGCAGGATGCCTTTCGGCCGACGGCGTGGCGCTACCGCGATTTCGTCGTCGACGCCTTCAACACCCACATGCCGTTCGACCGGTTCGTGCAGTGGCAGCTCGCCGGTGACGAACTCGCGCCGGGCGACCCGGCGGCACTGGTCGCCACCGGATTCCTCCGGCAGACACCCTACGAATACAACCAGGTCGATGCCGTCGGCCAGTGGACCACGATCCTCAACGAGGTCACCGACGTGGCCGGCGACGTGTTCCTGGCGATGGGCATGGGGTGTGCCCGGTGCCACGACCACAAGTTCGACCCGATCCGGCAGGTCGACTACTACCGTCTCCAGGCGTTCTTCGCCCCCCTCGACTGGCGTGACGGTGTGGCGGTCGATCCGCCCAGCGGTGCCCCGCCGACACCCGCCCAGGCGGCGTACGCCGACCGAGTGGCCGCGTTCCGCGCGCAGCTCGCGATGATCGAAGAGCAGGCCCGCTTCGCCGCCGCGTGGGCCGGCCCGTTGCCGCTGTCGCGCTTTCCCGACTCGACGCAGGCGATGATCCTCCGCGAGCCGACGTCACGCAGCCCGTGGGAGGAGCAGATCGCGCGCCTCGCCGCTCGGCAGTTGAAGTTCACTCCGGCGGGACTGGGTGGGGAGGATCAGCGCTGGTACCAGTGGCTCACCGACGAGTTGGCGGCCTTCGAGAAGGCCCACGCGGCCGACCGGCCCCCGGAACCGGCGCGGGCCGACATCGCCGGTGATGTCGGCGCGCACGCCCCCCCGACGGTGATTCCCGGCAGCGGGCGCGAAGTGCAGCCGGGCTTCCCGGAAGTCGTCACGGGCCGCCAGCCGGCGATCACCCCGGTGACCGCCACTGTCGATCAAGCCGGCTCGACTGTCCGCCAACCGGTGATCCATCCGGCTTCCCCCACCGCAGTTCAGTCCCGCTCGACCGGCCGGAGGCGGGCGCTGGCGGAATGGCTCACCGCATCCGACAACCCGCTCACGCCGCGGGTGGTGGCCAACCGCGTTTGGCAGTGGCACTTCGGCCGCGGGCTGGCCGCCAACGCCAGCGATTTCGGGCGGCTCGGCGGCACCCCGTCGCACCCCGAGCTGCTCGACTGGCTCGCCGCCGAGCTCGTCGCCTCGGGCTGGGACATCGCCCGGCTCGATCGTCTCATTGTCACCAGCGCCGCCTGGCGCCGGACGGCCCGACCGGCGATCACCACGGCGTCGTCGGGGGGGAGCCGGGCCGTCCGGCGCCAGGCGGCGCTGGTGAC
>RFRL01000096.1 GCA_009924545.1 Planctomycetia bacterium
GAGCCGGCGTTCCCCGGCATCCGCTGGGCCGGTTACGAGCCCCTCACCGCCGACGGCAAGGCGAACTCCTTCCGCCCGATCGTCCTCACCCACGCCGGCGACGGTTCGGGGCGGATCTTCGTCGCCACCCAGCACGGCCAGATCCACGTGGTCCGTCCCGGGGCCACTGAGAGCGTGCTGTTCGCCGACCTCGCCGACCGGGTGATCTACAAGGACAACCAGAACGAGGAAGGGCTCCTCGGCCTCGCCTTCCATCCGCGGTTCCGCGAGAACGGCCAGTTCTTCGTCTACTACACCTCCAGCCGCAAGGAGCCGCACACGTCGGTGATCTCTCGGTTCCGGGTGTCGCCCACCGATCCCGACCGGTTCGATGCCGCCTTCGAGGAGGAGGTGATGGTGATCCCGCAACCGTTCTGGAACCACAACGGCGGCACGCTGTGCTTCGGTCCCGACGGCTACCTCTACGTGGCGCTCGGTGACGGCGGCGCGGCCAACGACCCGCTCGGCCACGGCCAGAACCCCGGCACGCTCCTCGGCAAGATCCTCCGCATCGACGTCGACCGGAAGGATCCGGGGCAGGGTTACGCCATCCCGACCGACAACCCGCTGGTGGGCATGCAGGGAGCGTGCGGGGAAATCTGGGCGTGGGGCCTGCGCAACCCCTGGCGGATCGCCTTCGATCCCCCCACCGGCCGGCTGTGGTGCGCCGACGTCGGGCAGGGGCTCTACGAGGAGATCGACCTCATCGAGAAAGGCGGCAACTACGGGTGGAGCCTGCGCGAGGGGCGCCACGGCTTCGGTGCCGTCTCCGTGCCCTCCGGCACGCGCCTGTTGGAACCGGTGTTCGAATACGATCACACGGTCGGGTTGTCGATCACCGGTGGCCACGTCCACCGCGGTGGCTCGGTGCCGGCCCTGGAGGGCAAGTACCTCTATGCCGACTACGTCTCCGGCAAGCTCTTCGCCCTCACCATCGACGAGGCCACCGGGAAGGCGACCGCCAACCACATGATCGAGAGCCCGAAGATGCCGGTGATCTCCTTCGGCCGCGACGGCGCCGGGGAGAGCTACTTCCTCATCGTCAGCGGCGACGGGCAGGGGATCCACCGCTTCACGGCGCGGTGACCGGCGGCCGTTGCCGGTCACTCATCCGCCGAGCGGATGGTCGTGCCGGCAGTCGGGATCGCGCGGCACCGGCTCCCCCACCTGCTCCACCGGATGGGTGAAGAGGTATTCCCACACCGGGTCGTAGAGCCAGCGGCCGTCGGCCCCGCGTGGCGAGCCCTTGCCCGGCTGCACCGCCGAGTGGGCGCGCTTCTCGTCGCCGCCGACGTCGGCCGCCGACACGAGGCGCCGGGTGTTGCCGAACGGGGGTGCGGTGTCATCGACGACCTCGATCGGCCCGAACCGTTCCAGCCCCAACAGCTCCCAGGAGCGGCAGTAGTGGTCGCCGCTCCAGCCGCCGTCGAGGACGTGCGAGAAGCCGAAGAACCGCTCCTTGGCCGTGGCGGATGGTCCGGCCTGCCAGTCCTGGTCCTGGTCGCGCGGTCCACACAGCATCACCACCCGGTCGACCGGAACCTCGAGCGCGAACCGGGCGGCGGTCGTCGCTCCGTGCGACGACCCGGCGATGATCACCTTCTCCCAGCGGACCGCGGCGCCGTCGGCGGTGAGAAACTGCTCCCAGCGGCCCTCAGGCTGCTCTTGTGCCAGCCAGCGGAGGAACATGCGCACCCGCTCCATCATCCCGTCGGCGGCCGGGATGGCCACCTGGTCGCTCACGTCGCGGCCTGTCGCCGCTTCGAGGCGCACCAGACCGCGGGCCAGCCGGTCGGTGGGTGGGACGAGGGAAAACCACTTGTTGGCGTAGTGCGGCTGGAGGGCGTGGAGGCCCAAGGCGTTGACGCGCTCGAAGAGCCCGGCGTTGTGATCCATGAGCCAGACCACGAGGCGGCCGCGGGAGGGGATGGCCGTGTCGACGCTGGCATGCTCCAGGTCGGCCGGCTTGCCCGACTTCTCGAAGACGAAGTCGATCTCCGGGTGCGGCCGGGCCCGGGGGTCGAGCGCGCTCGCCCGCGCGGTGAGCAGGCGCCGCGTCGGCTCGGCGGCCGGGCACGGGGTGACGACCAAGGCAAGGACAACGATCAGGCCGGCGGTGCGCATGGGGGGACCGTGGTGGCGGTGGCGGGGAGGAACCGCGGCCGATCATAGCCGCCGGTGGTCGGGTATGCTGCGGCACCGGAGGTGGTCCCTCCGGCGCAACCGGAGGAGGGGAACCATGCCCGGGATCGACACCACCACCAGGCGCTCGTTCCTGACCACCACGACGCTGGCCACGGCGACCACCGCGGCCGCGGCCGCACTCACCCGTGTCGCCGGCGCCGCCGACGAGGCCGCGCCCGTGCGCGTCGCCGTCATCGGCTGCGGTGGCCGGGGCGGCGCCAACCTCCAGGAGGTGGCCAAAGCTGGCGGCACGATCGTGGCGCTGTGCGACGTGAACCGCGCGGCGCTGGAGCGGGCCGCCGGCCAGCACGCGGCCGCGAAGACGTTCCGCGACTTCCGCCAGCTCTACCAGGAGCTCGATCCGGCGGCCTACGACGCCGTGGTCGTCAGCACCCCGGAGCACACCCACGCCTTCGCGACGCTCCCGGCGCTCGAGCGGCGCAAGCACGTCTACTGCGAGAAGCCACTGACGCATTCGATCCGCGAGGCCCGGATCATCGCCACCGCGGCCAAGAAGGCGGGGGTGGCCACGCAGATGGGGACGCAGATCCACGCCGGCAACAACTACCGCCGCGTGGTGGAACTGATCCAGGCCGGGGCCATCGGCCCGGTCCGCGAGTGCCACGTGTGGACCAGCCGCGCCTGGGGCTGGCAGTCGGCCGACGACGCCGGCCGGTTGGCCGACATCATCTCCACCCAGGAGCGCCCCCAGGACACGAGCCCCGTGCCCGAGGAAGTGGACTGGGAACTGTGGCTCGGCCCCGCTCCCTACCGCCCCTTCAACGAGGCCTACTTTCCCGGGCCGAAGTGGTACCGGTGGTGGGACTGGGGCAGCGGCACGATGTCGGACCTGGGCAGTCACATGAACGACCTGCCATTCTGGGCCCTCGACCTCGACGCCCCCACGGTGATCGAGGCGGAGGGCCCGCCGCCGCACCCCGACCTCGCCCCGGCCTCGATGGTCGCCCGCTACCGCTTCCCGGCCCGCGGCGACCGGCCGGCGGTGAGCCTCACCTGGTACCAGGGGGAACGCAAACCGCTGGTGTGGCACACCAACGAGATCCCCCGCTGGACCAGCGGGATCCTGTTCATCGGCGACGGGGGGATGCTCCTCGCCGACTACGAACGGCACCTCCTCCTGCCGGCGAACCGCTTCCAGGACTACCAGCGGCCGCCGGAGTCGATCCCGCCGTCGCTGGGCCAGCATGCCGAATGGCTCCACGCCTGCCGCACAGGGGCCCCGACCACCTGCAATTTCGCCTACGCCGCCCGGCTCACCGAGGCCAACCATCTCGGCAACGTCGCCTATCGTGCCGGCCGGACGATCGAATGGGATGCCGCGGCGATGAAGATCCCCAACGCCCCCGAAGCCGAGCAATTCCTCGGCCGCGAGTATCGGCCCGGGTGGAGGCTGGAATGAGCCGGTGCGCAGCACACCGGCGCCGCTCCCGGTGGCAAACCCGGGTGGAGGCTGGAATGAGCCGGTGCGCAGCACACCGGCGCCGCTCCCGGTGGCAAACCCGGGTGGAGGCTGGAATGAGACGGCTCACTCACCCGCGCTCGTTCACAGCCGCTTCAGCCGCGTGAGCTCGTCCATCGTCACGGTGGTCAGTTCGCCGGTGTCACGGGCGAGGATGAGGACGTCCGAATAGACCTTGTCGTCGGCGTTGCGGCGGAAGTGCAGCCCATGACGGCGGCGTTCCCGGCGCAGCACGCGCCCCACGGTGGTCGTCGTCCACCGGGCGCTCGATCCCACGGTGACGCCGTGGACCACCTCCACCCGGTCGCCGGGCGCGAGGGCATCGAACAGGTCGCGGGACTGCTGCTCCTCCGGCGTCATCGACGTTCCCTCCCGGTCAGACTTCCTTGGAGTCGATCCACTTCATCATCCGCCGCAGCCGGCGCCCGGTCTCGGCGATGGGGTGCTGGCGCTCCCGCCGCCGGGTGCTCTTGAACATCGCCGCGCCACCCCGGTTCTCCAGGATCCAGTCGCGGGCGAACTGCCCGGAGCGGATCTCCTCGAGGATCTTCCGCATCTCCTTGCGGGTCTCCTCGGTGATGATCCGCTTGCCACGGGTGTAGTCGCCGTACTCCGCGGTGTTCGACACGCTGTAGCGCATGTACTCCAGGCCCCCCTGGTAGAACAAGTCGACGATGAGCTTCATCTCGTGGAGGCATTCGAAATAGGCCATTTCCGGCTGGTAGCCCGCCTCGACGAGGGTGTCGAAACCCGCCTTGATGAGTTCCGAAACGCCACCGCAGAGCACGACCTGCTCGCCGAACAGGTCGGTCTCGGTCTCCTCGGCGATCGTCGTCTCGATGACCCCGCCGCGCGTGCCGCCGATCCCCTTGGCGTAGGCCAGGCCGATCTTCTTCGTCTCCGGGGAAGCTCCCGGGCCCAGCGCGATGAGGCAGGGCACGCCGCCCCCCTTCACGTACTCGCTGCGCACCAGGTGGCCGGGGCCTTTGGGGGCGACGAGGAGGATGTCGTGGCCCGGTGGCGGCTCCACCTGTCCGAAGTGGAAATTGAAGCCGTGGCTGGCCATGAGCACGGCGCCCGGCTTGAGGTGGGGGCGGATACTCGTGCGGTAGACGTCGGCCTGGAGCTCGTCGGGAAGGAGGATGTTGACGACGTCGGCCTGCTTCACCGCCTCTTCGACCGACACCGGCTGGAAGCCGTGGCTCACCGCCAGGGCGTGGTTGGGGCCACCGGGTCGCTGCGCCACCACCACCTCGAGGCCGCTGTCACGGAGGTTCTGCGCCTGGGCATGGCCCTGCGACCCGTAGCCGATGATGGCGATCGTCTTGCCGGCGAGAACCCCGAGGTCGGCATCACCGTCGTAGTACATCGTGGCAGCCAAGGCTCACCCTTCGTGGAAATGGCGGGAGGAAACACCCGGAGGCACGTCCGGGCCGGTCAGGATTGATTGCCGGGGCGGGCGCGACACGGTCAGGCCAACGACTCGCTGGCCTCCGCGGCGTCGGCCGGACGACCGCCGTCGCCGGCGTGGGTCCATTCGCGGGTCGGCGGGCTCCCGCGCACCATGGCGATGCGTCCGGTGCGGGCCGTCTCCAGGATCCCCAGCGGCCGCATGAGATCGATGAATCCCTCGATCTTGGCCTCCGGACCCGAGATCTCCACGATCACGCTGTCGGGGGCGACGTCGACGATCCGGCCGCGGAACACCTCGGCCAGCTCCTTCACCTCGGTGCGCCTGGCCCCGGCCGTCACCGCGACCTTGATCAGCATCAAGTCGCGCTCGACGTAGTTGCGGGAACTGATGTCGTCGACGCGGACGACGGTGACGATCTTCTCGAGCTGCCGGCGGACCTGATCGAGCACCCGGTCGTCGCCGCGGAGGACGAACGTCATCCGCGAGAAGCCGGGGTCCTCGGTCTCACCGACGGCGAGGCTGTCGATGTTGTAGCCCCGGGAGGCGAGCATGCCCGAGACATGGGCAAGAACGCCCGGAACGTTCTGGACGGTGGCCGAGAGGACGTGGCGCATGAGTTTGGCGACCGGCGGATGGGAACCCCGGAGTGTAGCCCGGCCGACGGTGCACTTTCAAGCCACCGATGGCCCGCGGCGGGGCGAAATGCGCTTTTCGCGGCCTGAAACACCCGATTCCGTTGACACCCCCGCGCCGGCACGGATATCCTGAGGGACTTTCCCGCATCTCTCCACCCCCACAGCAGGCCCCAGCGTGTCGAATGTCCTGGCACAGGAACTGATCGAGGCGGGAGTCCACTTCGGCCATCGTGCGAGCCGGTGGAACCCGAAGATGCGGCCCTACATCCATGGCCGCAAGAACCTCATCCACATCATCGACGTCCGCGAGACGGTCCGTGGCCTGCTGCGGGCGCGGAAGTACCTGAAGCAGGTGTCGGGCACCGGTAGCCTGGTGCTCTTCGTGGGCACCAAGCGGCAGGGGGCCGAGGCGGTGGCGCGCGAGGCCGCCCGCTGTGGGATGCCCTACGTGAGCGATCGCTGGCTGGGGGGCACGCTGACCAACTTCCGCACGATCCGCAACCGGCTGGCGCGGCTCGAGGATCTCGAGAAGCTGATGCCGTCGGAGGAGTTCGGCGCCTACTCGAAGAAGATGCAGTCGTCGCTGCGGCGCGAGTTCCGCAAGATGGAGCGGAACCTCGGGGGCATCCGCACGCTGTCGCGGCTCCCCGAGTGCCTGGTGGTGTTCGATCCGAAGAAGGAGAAGAACGCCGTCAACGAGGCGCGGAAGATGGGCATCACCACCGTGGCGCTCATCGACACCGACTGTGATCCCGACCTGGTGGACCTGCCGATCCCGGGCAACGACGACTCGATCCGGTCGATCGAACTGGTCGCCGCCCGGCTGGCTGACGCGATTCTCGAAGGTAAATCGGCCTCCGGCACCGCTGCCCAGGTCGCCGCCGAGGGAGCCGATTCCGGCGATGCGGCCGGCAAGTCGGCGCCGAGGGCGCGGGGCAACGTGGCCAAGCGGGCGGCACCGCGGCCGCCGAAGCCGTCCTGACAGCCCGGTCTGCCGCGGGTTGCAGGTGTTCCGTGCTCCCGGTCTGCCGGGCCCCGGACCGCTGTTGACGGACATTCTTTCGTTCTTTCCCAGCCGGAGGAGCATGCGATGGCGGAGATCACGGCGGCCGCGGTGATGGCCCTGCGCGACAAGACGGGCTTGCCGATGATGGAGTGCAAGAAAGCGCTCCAGGAATGCGGCGGCGATGCCACGCAGGCGGTGGAGTGGCTGCGCAAGCAGGGGATCAAGACCCAGGCCCTGCGTGCCGACCGGGAGATGACCACCGGGCGGTTGGCCGTGCACGCCGATCCGGCGCGGGGCGTCGGGGCGATGATCGAACTGAAGTGCGAGAGTGCACCGGTGGCGGGCAGCCCCGATTTCAAGGCCCTGGCCGAAGACATGGCCACCACGCTCGCACTCGGCCCGGGGGCGAAGACGCCGGCGGAACTGCTCGCCCAGAAGAGCCACGCCCAGCCCGGCCGCACGCTCGGCGAATTGAAGGACGACCTCTTCAACCGCATGCGCGAGGTCTTCGAACTGTCGCGGATCTGCCGCATCGACGCCCCCTGCGGTGGCTATGCCCACCACGACGGCTCGAAGGCGGCCCTGGTGGAGATCGCCGGAAAGACCGCCGACCCGGCGGCCGCCACGGTGGCCAAGGACGTGTCGATGCACGTGGTGGCGATGGGCCCCAAGGGCATCACCAAGGACGATCTCGATCCCGAGGTCGTGGCCAAGGAGCGCGAGGTGCTCTCCGCCGCCGCCCGGGCTGAAGGGAAGCCCGAGAACATCATCGCCAAGATGATCGAGGGGAGGCTGCGCAACTTCTTCAGCCAGTGCGTCCTCCTCGAGCAACCGTTCGTGAAGGACGACAAGCAGACGGTGGGCCAACTGGTGAAGGATGCGGGGCTGGAGGTGAAGCGCATCGAGAACTGGCGCCTGGGAGGCTGAGGCCCATGACCGCCGCCGTGCCCTCGGCCCATCGCCGTGTGCTTCTCAAGCTCTCGGGGGAGAGCTTCGTCCGCCCCGGCGAGCGCGGCATCGCCATGGACGAGGTGCTCCACGTCGCCACCCAGACCTTCCGGGCGGCGGCCCGGGGTGTGCAGTTGGCGGTCGTCATCGGTGGGGGCAATATCCTCCGCGGGGCGAGCTTCTCCGGCGGGCAGACGGCGGTCCAGGAGGCGACTGCCCACTCCATGGGAATGCTCGCCACCGTGATCAACGGCCTGGCGCTGCAGGACGCCCTGGAGAGCCTCGGCGCCCAGACGCGGCTCATGACCGCGATCCGCATGGACGGTGTGGCGGAGCCCTACATCCGCCGGCGGGCGCGACGCCACCTGGAGAAGGGGCGGATCGTGATCCTCGCCGCCGGCACCGGCAGCCCGTTCGTGACCACCGACACCGCCGCCGCCCAGCGGGCGCTGGAGCTCGACGCCGACATCCTCCTCAAGGCCACGCGCGTCGACGGGGTCTACTCCGACGATCCCGAGAAGAACCCCCATGCGATGCTCTACCGCGAACTGACCTACCAACAGGTGCGCGAGCAGAATCTCCGAGTCATGGATGCCACGGCCATCTCCCAGTGCATGGAACACGCCATGCCGATCCTGGTGTTCAACTACCGGCTCGAGGGCAACATCGAACGGGCGGTCGCCGGGGAGCGCGTGGGAACGCTCGTGAGCGGTCGTCAGGAATAGCCGGGTTGTCGGGCGACAGCACGTCGGGTCCTACGTCACCGAGAAAGCCCCTGGTGACCCCAAACCACCCATCCTGTTTGAGTTTGGGTGGTTGGGGAAGACTCGGCTGACAGGAGCCGACGCCAACCTTGACTCAATCCTCACGCGGGGAGAAAATCCCGGTCCTTCCTGCAAGTTGCCGCTGGTGGACCGCTCCCTGGTCCGCCCGGTCCTTCCCGAGAACCCCGGATCCCATTGGCCAACCGCTCCTGAATGACGTGGGGCCCTCAACCCCATGGTGCGGTCAGCTATCCCAGCCGAAACCATCGTGCCAGACGCACGCCGGCCATGGCTGGAGGCGATTCCCTTCTTCTGGCTTTCCTCCCGGAGATGACCCCATGGCGGCAAGACTGACGTTTCCTCCGACCAATCCCGCACCAAGCCTAACCACCACAACGAGGGGGTCTTGCGATCGCTCCCGCCCGCGCCTCGGCTTCACGCTCGTGGAGCTCCTGGTGGTGATCGCCATCATCGGCACCCTCGTCGGCCTCCTCCTGCCGGCGGTCCAGGCCGCCCGCGAAGCCGCCCGGCGCATGGAGTGCACCAACAACCTCAAGGCGGCGGTCCTCCATCACGATTCCAAGAAGTCGTTTCCTTCGGGGCGCAACATCCGCGACAACACCGGCGTGTCGTGGGCCTTCCGCATCCTGCCCTACATGGAGGCGACGAACGTTTTCAACGCCTACAACGCCGCCTTCCGCTGCGATGACGCGAAGAACTCCGCGGCGATGCGGACGGCCGTCAGCGCCTTCTCCTGCCCGAGCCGACGGCCCCCGATCGCCGATCGCAACTTCGACAACGACAACGCCCTGCCACTGGTCCTCGGCGTGGCTGCGGGGAGCGACTACGCGGCCAACGCGGGCACGTTCTTCAACTACTCGCCGACGTCGTCGGGCGGCGTCGACCCGCGGCAGGCGGGCCCGATCTTCACCTTCTCGAAGATCTCGGCCGCGATGGTCACCGACGGGCTCAGTCAGACCTTCGCCATCGGCGACAAGCACGTTCCCCCGGTCGATCCCTCCTGGCAGCGGGAGATGGTGCAGTACTGGCAGGGTGACGTGGCGATCTTCGCCGCCGACAACCCCAACACCCAGTTCCGCGACACCGGCCGCGGCCTCGCCTCCTCCCCGCGCGACACCAACGCCCGCAAGTTCGGCAGCCTCCACCCCGGGGTCACCAACTTCGTGTTCCTCGACGGCCATGTCGAACCGATCGCCAACGACATCGACGGCAACATCCTCCGGTGGTATTCCACGATCGGGGACGGCAACGACCCCACCGCCCCCGGCGACGGCACCGATCCGGGCACCTGAGCGGCGCGGAGGCCACCACATGAGCAGCGACATGCCCCTGTCGGGTTCGGCGCGGGAACGTCTCGCCGCCGCCCGCGCCCTGGCGGGACTGCCCGCGGACCGGGCCCTGGCCGCCGCGCCTGGCGACGCCGTGACCTGGCCCCCCGCATCGCAACGCCGGTGGTGGCCGCTGGCGGTGATCGCTGTCGCCGCGCTCTGTGTGGCGGGCGGCTGGTGGCTGGTGCGGCGTGACGACGGCTTGGTCGCCGACACCCGGCAGATCCAGCAGCGGGTGCTGGCCGGGGGTGTGCGCGGCCGCGAGTTGCAACGGGCTGTGGATGCCATCATCCGCAACGTCGACCAGATGAGCCGCGACCAGCAGAAGGAGGCCCGCGAGGCCCTCGACACCGACTGGCGCCAGGCCTACGAGGCGGGGGTTGCCGCCTATTTCGACGCCGCCGAGGAAGGCCGGCAATCCCTCCTCGACGAGGCCATCGACCGCACGCTGGCCTTCCGCCAACTCCGCTACGGGCTCAATCCCCAGGCATCCGGCCCCTACGCCGGCAGGATGCGCCGCGGTCGCGGCCGTGACCGTGACCGCAACCGGCAGGAGGGGGAGGACGAAGCGGCAGCCGCCGCGCGGCGGAAACTGGCCGAGCAGTATGCGACGGCCGTCAAGGAACGGGCCAAGGAACGGAAGATCGACCTGCCGGAGTGGCAGTGAGAATCCCGCGTGACGCCGGCCGGGCCGGCAACTCCGCCGCGTGGGCATTGCGGGACGGCCCCGGGCAGCGTCAGGTTGGTGGTGGTTGCCGACCGTCACCCCGGGAGGTCCCGTGAGCCATTCCGCTCGTGATCACCACCATTACGCCTGGTGGTTGATCATGTGTCTGTGCGGTGTCGATTACTTCAGCACCCTCGGCTACCAGCCCTCGATCGCCTTCGAGGGGGCTGGCACCCTGGCGCCGGTGGCTACGCTGATCCTCGTGCTCGTCACGCTGTTCGGCGCGCTACCGGTCTACCGCCACGTCGCCGGCGAGGCCCCCGACGGCGTCGGCAGCGTGGGGATGATCGAGCGCCTGTTCCGGGGCTGGGCGGGCGGGCAAGATCACCGTCCTGGTGCTGGTGGGTTTCGCGGCCACCGATTTCGTCATCACCCAGACCCTCTCCGCCGCCGACGCCGCCGCCCACCTCATCAGCAACTCCGCCTACGCCGGGGCGGTGCCCGCCGCCCTGAAGAGCCAGGTGGCGATCACAGTCGCCCTGCTGGTGGCCCTGGGGGCGATGTTCCTCCGCGGTTTCAACGAGGTGGTGGGGCTGGCGGTGGTCCTGGTGGCGGTGTACCTCGGCCTCACGGCGGTCATCGTGGGGGCGGGCCTGTTCCACCTCGTGACCCATCCAGCGCTCGTGCAGCATTGGCTGTCCGACCTGGCCGCGGGCAACTTCCACATCGAGCACGCACCGCTGTCGGGAGGCGGACCGTGGGTGGCGCTGGGGATCGCGTGCCTCGTGTTTCCCAAGCTGGCCCTGGGGATGAGCGGCTTCGAGACGGGGGTCCTCCAGATCCACATGGTCCGCGGCACCACCGCCGACCCGCACGACACCGCCGCCCGGGTGGCGAACACGCGGCGGCTCCTTTTCGTGGCCGCCCTCATCATGTCGTGCTTCCTCGTCGGCTCGTCGCTGGTCACCGGCACCGACACGCTCATCCCCGCCGCGGAACTGACCCTCGAACCGGTCAAGGGCAAGGCCATGGACCGGGCCTTGGCCTACATCGCCCACGGCGAGAGCCCGCACGCCATCTGCCCGCTCTTCGGCCGGGTGTTCGGCACCGCCTACGACGTCAGCACGATCCTCATCCTGTGGTTCGCCGGCGCCTCGGCGATGGCCGGCCTGCTCAACATGGTGCCGCGCTACCTGCCGCGCTACGGCATGGCCCCGGAATGGGCCGCCGCCTACCGGCCGCTGGTCATCGCCTTCACCGTCATCAACCTCCTGGTGACGCTCGCCTTCCGGGCCGACGTGTCGGCCCAGGGCGGGGCCTACGCCACCGGGGTCCTCGTGCTCATGACCAGCGCCTGCCTGGCGTCGCTGGCCCACGAGCTCCATCGGGTGCCCACCACCCCCGCCGAGCAGCGCTCTCGGGCCCGCGGCATCACCGCCTTCACCCTCATCGCCCTGGTGTTCATCTACACCACGATCGCCAACATCTACGAACGCCCCGACGGCATCATCATCGCCTCGATCTTCATCGGCTCCGTGCTGGCGATCTCCATTCTGTCGCGGATCTGGCGGAGCCAGGAACTGCGCCTCAAGGAGTTCCGCTTCGCCGACGAGGCCGATCGCATGCTGTGGACCGACATCTGCGCCGAGGGGGCCTTCCGCGTCCTCGTGCCGCACCGCCCCGGCCACCGCACGCTCGACGAGAAGGAAACGGAGATCCGCCGCCGCCACCGCATCCCCGCCGAGGTGCCCCTGGTGTTCCTCGAGGTCCACTACGGCGACACCAGCGACTTCCACAACGCCCCGATCATCTCCGCCAAGCAGGAGGGGGAGCGGTTCGTGATCGTGGCCCGCGACGTGGCCAGCGTGTCGCACACCGTCGCCCAGATCGCCATCGAGATGAGCAAGGCGGGCACGCCCTTGGACATCGTCTTCGGCTGGAGCCAGGGGAGCAGTCTGAAGCTCGCCCTGGAGTTCCTCCTCTTCGGGCAGGGGGACATCCCCAACGTGGTCTTCGACCTGCTGGAGAAGGCGGTCCCCGACCCGGCCCGCCGCCCGACCGTGCTGGTGGGGTAGCAGGCTGTGGATGAACAGCCTGCCAGCGGCCACAGGCCATGGATGGACCTTGGCCTCGGGCGATGAGCGGGCTGTACCCACCCGGGGTGTCCGCTCACCCCGTCGGCCTGCCGTCGGTGACCTCGCGGAGGCGTGCCGCCGCGGCCCGGCCGATCGTGAGCGTTTCGGTGCTGCCGTGGAACGCCAGCACGGTTTCGCTCCGCGACTGCCAGGTGACCAGGGCGAGGCGCTCGGGGCGGATCAGGTGCGACCGCCCCAGCCGCGCGAAATCCTTCTCGGGGAGACCTTTTTCCCACTGGGCGAGGCTGCGGCGCACGAGCATCGGCCTGCCATCGCCGACGAGGCACACCCGCGAATAGTTGCCCATTCCCTCGATCCAGAGGATGTCGCCGGAGTGGATGACCACCTTGGCTCCCCGCTGCTGGGACGGGATGACGAACGTGGTGGCACCGGCAGCGGCCCGGCGTTCGGCGCCGGCGGCGGGGGGCGTCTCGTTCCCGAGCGACCTCTGGATGCGCCTCACGGCAACCTCGAGCCGGTCCGGATCGACCGGCTTGACGAGGTAGTCGACGGCGCCGAAGTCGTAGGCCGACACGGCATACTGCGAATAGGCGGTCACGAAGCAGACCGCCGTCGCGGCCGGCAACCTCTCGAGCAGGGAAAGCCCGGCGTTCCCCGGCATTTCGACATCGAGGAACACGATGTCGGGAACCCTCTCCGCGATGAACGAGACGGCCTGCTCCACGCTCCGCACCGCCCCGAGGACCTCGATCTCCCCGTGCGCGGCAAGGAGCTCCCGGAGCCGGGCGCTGGCGGAGGGTTCGTCGTCGACGAGCAGCGCCGTGGGCATCCAGTGGCCTCCTTGTCAGGCGGTGGTGGCAGTCGGGATCCCGCGGTCGGCATCCCGACCGGTGTCGGGCAGCCGGATGACGACCCGCACCCAGCCCTCCTCGCGGCACACATCCACCGTCGCGGCCGGTCCGAAGAGGAGCTCGAGTCGCTTTCGCAGTGTCTGGATGCCGGAGCCGATCGATCGGGCGGGGTCGGGGGGCACCCAGGACCCACTGTTGGCGACGATCACGCACAGCGCGCCATCGCGGAGGCTGGCCGCGACGCTCACCGTGAGGGGCATCGGGCTCGTCTGGGCCCCGTAGTGAAAGGCGTTTTCCAGGAGCGGCTGGATCATCATCGGCGGCACCGCCACGCTCCGGGCCTCCGGCGCGCAGCTGATCCGGCAGACGAGATCGTCGCCGAAGCGGCTCTGCTGGACGGAGAGGTATTTCTCCAGGGCGTCGAGCTCGCGGGAGAGGGGCTCGAGGGGCCGCGACGGTTGCAGCGAGAAGCGCAGGTAGTCGGCCAGATCCTGGGTCACCCTCTCGACCGCCACGTGATCGTGGCTGGCGGCGACGATGCAGTTGAGGGCATTGAAGAGGAAGTGCGGGTTCATCTGCGCCTCGAGGTGCCGCAGTTCGTTGTGGCGCGCGGCGGCCTCGGCCAACGCGGCGCGGGAGACGCTTTCAGCCGCCTCCCTCTCGGCCCGCCTGCGGTTGTCGTTGGCCTCGAGGCCGAAGTAGATGGCGCACCACAGCATGCTGATGACCTGGCGGGTGAGGAGCGGCGCGTGCAGCGCGGGCAAGATCAGGAAAAACAACACGACCGCGAGGGTCGAGATCCCCGTCCCGATCGCGACACGGGTCGTCAGGGGACGGTCGCGGGCCCAGGGCCCGCTGAGGATGAGGTGGACCACCCAACCGGTAATCCATCCGTACGCCCCGCGCACCATGACCCCGGCGAGGGCATTCTCCCGTTCCACCTCGGCGAACGCCGACAACTCGTACCGCGCCACCATGATGAACAGCCAATAGAGCGTGTTGAACACGACGAACGCCGACATCCTGACCGACGGCACGAACCAGGACTCGGTGGCCCCGCCCCGGTCACCGGGCCGCGCTCCCGGCACTGGCCAGGCGGTCGTGCGACCGGAGAGCGGGGCGATTTCGCTACGGCTCATGGCCACGGTGTGCCTGGCCCCAGAACGGGATGGGGAAACAACGCCTTCTCTGGCAGACGGCATCGACCGCCTCCCGGCCGCGCTCCTTCTCAGGGGGAGCACGGACCGCGGACCACAAGCCCGCTGCACTTCAGGCCCGCGCGCCGGAGAGGCAGTATGCCATCTCCTGGAAAAAAGGGCCGGGCACCCGTTCGATGCCCGGCCCGGTCGAGGACGTGCCTTTCAACCCTCGTCGGGCGCGGCCGATCAGGCCGCCCGCACCCGGCGACGCTCGAGCAGGCCGAGGGCGCCGCAGACCAACCCCAGCACCGAGCCGATCCCGGCCGGGTCGATCTCGGGAACGCCGGAGGGGCCGCTTGCCGAACTTGCGAGACGAAAACCGAGGAAGTTGCCCTCGGTCGACGGGTCGAGCGAGCCGTAGATGGAGGACGACACATAATACGGGCCGGAGATGTCCCAACCGCCGCCACGCACCTCACGAGTCGAGTCGGCCGCACCCGTGAGGTCATTCCACTCCCACACGTTGCCGCTCATGTCGAACGCCCCGTAGGCACTCGGGCCGCCATTCGTGCCCACCGTCGTCACGTTGCCATCTTGGCCATTCCAGTCAGCAGTTAATTCGTAGTTCACGAAGTTGCCGGTGCTGCCGGCAGAGCCGATTCCTGTCGAACCCGCCGTCACCGCCGTCGGGTATGTGTCGCTCTGCGTAGCAAAATCCCAGTAGCCCGCGCTCGTGCCTCCACCCATGTAAAACGCCGCCTTGTACCACTGGTTTTGCGTCGGGACGTAGAACGTCGCGCCCGAGTTCACCGCCGGCGCGGTGCCGCCGGTCTGGCCGCCGACGAGCGTGTAGGCCCCTGTCTCTGTGCTCGACGAGCTCGTGGCACCGTTCATCAGCCAGTTGGACACTCGTGCCGCGTCGAACCA
>RFRL01000097.1 GCA_009924545.1 Planctomycetia bacterium
GGCGAAACTCGACGGCGTGGACCTCCTCCCCCACCTCATGGGCCGGGCCGCGGGCCGGCCGCACGAGACGATGTACTGGCGGTTCGGCGAGCAGTGGGCGGTGCGGCACGGTGACTGGAAGCTGGTCGTCGCCAAGGGGGGCAGCGGCAAGCCCGAGCTCTACAACCTTGCCGACGACATCGGCGAACAGCGTGACCGGGCCGGCACCGAGCCGGCGCGCGTGGCCGAGTTGCAGAAACTGTACGACGCCTGGAACGCCGAGCAGGCCCCGCCGTCGGCCCGCGACAAGCCCGCCAACCAGAAGCAGACCCCGAAGAAGGCGGCGGCCCCTGCCGCCTGAAGAGGCCGGCGGCTCAGCGGGAGCCGCGTTCCGGGGCACGAGCGCTCACTCGCGGAACCGGCCCGCATCGATCCCCAGCTTCCGCATCCGCGCCCGCAGCGTGTGGGGGTTGATGTGGAGCAGCGCCGCGGCCCCGCGCGGCCCCTCGATCCGCCCCCGGGTGGCGGCAAGCGCCCGCTCGATGTGCCGGCGCATGGCGACCGCCAGCGGCACGATGTCGGTGGCCGGTGGACCGGCGGCGGGCGCGGGCTCCGTCAGACTCCCCTCCGGCACGACCTCGTAGAGCGTGGGGTCGGTGACGGGCATGACGGGGGCCGGCCGTCGCCCCAACCCCAGCGCCGTGGCCACGTCGAGACCGCGCCCGCCACCGAGGATCGCCGCCCGGTCGATCACCGCGCCGAGCTCACGGATGTTGCCCGGCCAGGAGTATTCACCGAGGAGCCGCAGATCGGCCGCGGTCGGCTCCACGCCCGGCAGCCCGAAGCGCACCGCCGCCCGGTGGGCGAAGTGCCGCACCAGCGCCGGGATGTCCTCCAACCGCTCCCGGAGCGTCGGCAGGAGGATCGGGAAGACGTTGATCCGGTACCAGAGATCCTCGCGGAACGAGCGGTCCTGGACCATGCCCGCCAGATCGCGGTGGGTCGCCGCCACGATGCGCACGTCGACGCGCACCGGGGCCCGGCCGCCGACCCGCTCGATCTGGTGATCCTGGAGCACGCGGAGGAGGCGGACCTGGGCCGGCAGGGGCAGTTCGCCGATCTCGTCGAGGAACAGGGTGCCACGGTCGGCGCGCTCGAACCATCCCTGGTGCTGCTCGCTGGCACCGGTGAAACTCCCCTTCTCGTGGCCGAAGAGCTGCGAATCGACGAGCTCCGCCGGGATGGCACCGCAGTTGACGCGGATGAACGGACCGTCGGCGCGCTTCGACCGGGTGTGGATGGCGCGCGACACCACCTCCTTGCCCGTGCCGGTCTCGCCGAGGATCAGCACCGGCACGTCGGACCGGGCGACGAGTTCGACACGTTCCATCACGTGGCGTAAGCCGGTCCGCGCACCGACCACGTCCTCGGCGATCTCCTGGCGGCCCAAGCGCGAGAGGAGCGACTGCCGGTCGGCCTCCGCCGCCTGGCGCAGGGCACGCAGTTCATGGAAGCGGGCGTCATTCTCCAGGGCCACCGCGAACGGCTCGAGGAGGCGCTCCACCAGGGCCTGGTCGTCGGCGGAGAACGTCGCCCGCGCCTCGGCCACGACGGCGAGCACGCCGAGCGGTCCGTCGGCACCACGGAGCGCCCCCACCAGCACCCCGCGCGGCGGCGCGGCCGGCGCGACCGCCTCCAGGAAAGGCCCGGCCCCGTCGTCGTCACCATCGGCCACGCCGCCGCTGCGCAGCCACGTCGCCGAGCGCCGCCACGGCCCCGCCGGGATGTCGAGCGTGGCGGGCAGGCCCACCGGACCACCGGCGGGCAAACCGACGGCGAGCGGCTCGAAGGAGCGGGTGCCGGGCACCAGCCGGAGCACGTGGAGGGCGGCGATGGGCAGATGGGGGAGGAGCGTGGCGGCGATCGCCTCGGCGGCGGCGGCCACGTCGAGGTGCCGGCAACTCTCCCGCCAGACGGCGGCGATGACCTCGTTCGCCGGGACGGCGGTGCGGCGTGTCATTGGAGTCTCCCCGTCGACAAATCCGTGTAATATGATCGATTCCCATCATATTTCAACTACGGAATCCGGCACATATCACGGCATGGCTTCATATCAGTGATTTTTCGACGTTTCCGTCCCACATTGGTGAATCGGCGCAAGCTACGCCCTACGAAATCGATGTCGCCGCCAACTGGCACACCGGTTGCCCTTTCTTCAGGCGGAGTCGGCCGGAATCGTCACCGGGAGGAGCGGGGATGCGCCTGCAGGCACAACGGATCGGCGGCCATCGCGTGGTCGCTGTGGCGGGCACGGTCATCGCCGTGATGATCGCCGGAGCCGGCTGCCGCCCCCCGTCGTCCGCCGACCACGGCGGGCCGATCGAACTGCTCAACGTGTCCTACGACCCGACGCGGGAACTGTACCGCGACATCAACGATTCGTTCGCCCGGTCCTACGAGGCGGAACATGGCCGCCCGGTCACGGTGAAGCAGTCGCACGCCGCTTCGGGCAGTCAGGCCCGGGCAGTGATCGACGGGCTCGAAGCCGACGTGATCACGCTCGCCGTCTGGCCCGACGTCGAGGCCGTGGCCCGCGCCGGCCTCGTGCGGCAGGACTGGCAGCAGCGGTACGACAACCGGTCGGTGCCGTACCACTCGGTGGTGGTGTTCGTCGTCCGCAAGGGGAATCCGAAGGACATCCGCGACTGGTCCGACCTGTCTCGCGACGACATCTCGATCATCACACCCAGCCCCAAAACGTCGGGCAACGGCAAGTACAGCTTCCTCGCCGCTTGGGGCAGCGTCCTCAAGTCGGGCGGCACCGAGGAAGACGCCAGGAGGTTTGTCGCCGCGCTCTACAAACGGACGCCGGTCCTCGACACCGGGGCGCGCGGTGCCACCGCCACCTTCTCGCAGAAGGGCATCGGCGACGTCCACCTGACGTTCGAGAACGAGGCCCACCTGGAGGTGGCCGAGGCGCAGGGGAACCTCGAGATCGTCTACCCACGGTGGTCGATCCGTGTCGATCCGCCGGTGGCGGTCGTCGACCAGAACGTCGACCGCCGGGGCACGCGGCACGCCGCCGAGGCGTATCTCGGCTTCCTCTACACACCGTTGGCCCGGACCCTCATCGCCAAGCACCATTTCCGCCCCTGGGGCGACGCCCCGCCGCCGGCGGCTGGGGAGGCTTGGCCGCCGATCGACACGTTCGACGTCGACTTCGTGGGTGGCTGGCCACGGGCCATGGAGTTGTTCTTCACCGAGGATGGCGTGTTCGACGCGATCTACCAGCCGTCGATCCCGGACTGATCACCGCGCATGTACGAGCCACCCCGCACCATGATCGCTCTGGCACACGACACCCACCGTCCGCCAGCCGATGCTCCCGGCGCGCGCCCGTTGCCGCCCCGCCGCCGCCGTCGGGCAGTGCTGCCGGGATTCGGTCTCAGCGCGGCGATCACTTCGCTGGTGGTGACGACGTTGGTGATCCTGCCACTGGCCGTGCTCGTGCTCCGCGCCGCGTCGCTCGGGCCCGCCGGCTTCGCCGCTGCCGCGTGGACGCCCCGGGCCCGGGCCGCCTACGCGGTGTCGCTGTCCGCGGCGGGGATCGCCGCAGCGGTGAGCTCCCTGCTCGGGCTGGTGGTGGCCTGGGTCCTCGCCCGCATCGACGCCCCGGGGGGCCGGATCCTCGACGCCCTCGTCGACGTGCCCCTGGCACTGCCGACCGCCGTGGCCGGGCTCGTCTATTCGGCGCTGTACGTGAAGACGGGCTGGCTTGGCCAGTGGCTCGTGCCCCTGGGCATCCACGGCGCCTATTCCTTCCTCGGCATCGTCCTGGTGCTGGTGTTCGTCAGCCTGCCCTTCGCAGTCCGCGTGGTGCAGCCGGTGATCGAAAGCCTCGATCGCGAAACCGAGGAGGCGGCGCGGATCCTCGGGGCCGGCCGCTCGCAGACCTTCTTCCGTGTCGTGCTCCCCGCACTGCTTCCGGCCGTGGTCACGGGGTTTGCCCTGTCGCTGGCGCGGGCGCTGGGGGAATACGGCTCGGTGGTGTTCATCTCGGGCAACATGCCGTTCCGCACGGAAATCGCCCCGGTGCTCATCGTCGCCCGGCTGGAGGAGTTCGCCTACGCCGAGGCCACGGCGATCGCCGTCGTCCTCCTCGGACTGTCGGTGTCGCTCCTGGTGACGGTCAACGCCCTCCAGCAACGGCTCGCCGCCAACAGCCAGTGATTCCACCCGGACCTGCGGATCCTTCATGAACCGTCCCGTCCACGCCGCCGCACGCACCCCGACGCCGATCGCCGTCACCCTGGTGGTGGCCGCGTGGGCCATCGTCGGTCTGTTCGTCGTGGTCCCGCTGGCGAGCGTGTTCCGGGAGGCGTTCTCGGGCGGTGTCGGCGCCTGGTGGGCGGCGCTCGCCCACGACCCCGACACCCGACACGCCATCTGGTTGTCACTGACAGTGGCCCCACTGGCCGTGGTCTTCAACACCCTGTTCGGCGTGGCGGCGGCATGGCTGGTCGCGCGGTTCCGCTTCCCGGGCAGGTCGCTGCTCATCACCCTGTTCGACCTTCCGTTCTCCGTTTCACCGGTCGTGGCCGGATTGGCGCTGGTGTTGATCTTCGGCCGTCAGGGGCTGCTCGGGCCGACGCTGGCAGCCCTCGGTTGGAAGGTGATCTTCTCCTGGCCGGGGCTCGTGCTCGCCACCACGTTCGTCACCCTCCCGCTGGTGGTCCGCGAGCTCCTCCCGGTGATGGAGTCGATCGGCCCCGAGGAGGAGATGGCCGCGGTGAGCCTGGGCGCCAACGGCTGGCAGGTGTTCACCCGGGTCACGCTCCCCACCATCCGCTGGGCCCTCCTCCATGGCGTCGTCCTCGCCAACGCCCGGGCCGTGGGTGAGTTCGGCGCCGTCTACGTGGTCAGCGGCCACATCGCCGGGGCCACCGACACGATGCCGCTGCGCGTGGAAAAACTGTTCCAGGAATACAGGCAGCCGGCCTCGATGGCGGTGGCGAGCGTTCTCGCCGGGCTGGCGCTGGTGACACTCGTGGCGAAGTTCGTCATCGAACGCCGTTTGGGGGCGGAATCTCGCGAGCGCCAGGCGATCCGCGCCCCCGACGACCCGGTGGTGGAGGCCGCGCGCCCGTGAGCATCCATGTCCGCGACGTGTCGAAGGCGTTCGGCTCCTTCCGGGCCCTCGACCGGGTGTCGCTCGACGTGCCGGACGGGGCGCTGCTGGCCCTGCTCGGGCCGTCGGGGTCCGGCAAGACCACGCTCCTGCGGGTGATCGCCGGTCTCGAGCACCCCGACGCCGGCACGATCACCGAGGACGGCGCCGATGTCACCGAGCGCCACGCCCGGTCCCGTGGCGTCGGCTTCGTGTTCCAGCACTACGCCCTGTTCCGCCACATGACCGTCTTCGAAAACGTGGCCTTCGGCCTGCGGATCCGCCATGTGCCGCGCCCGGAAGTGACGCGCCGCGTGGAGGAGCTCCTCCGCCTCGTCCGCCTCGAGGGGCTCGGCGGTCGCCGGCCGGCGCAACTCTCTGGTGGGCAGCGGCAGCGGGTCGCCCTCGCCCGGGCCCTGGCGATCCGCCCGCGGATCCTCCTCCTCGACGAGCCGTTCGGGGCCCTCGACGCCAAGGTCCGGGTGGAACTGCGCCAATGGCTGCGCCGGCTCCACGACGAGATCGGCATGACGAGCGTTTTCGTGACCCACGACCAAGAGGAGGCGTTCGAACTGGCGGACGAGGTCGTGGTGATGAATCACGGACGCATTGAACAGCGCGGGACGCCAGCGGAGGTCTTCGACCGTCCCGCGACTCCCTTCGTGATGGACTTCCTCGGCACCGTGAACCTGTTCCATGGCCGGGTCGAGAACGGCCGCGCCTTTTGGCACGGGATTCCCATCCCCGTGGACGGAAGCGACGGCACCGACGCGCGGCCACGGCCGGCGCGCGTGTACCTCCGACCGCACGAACTGGACATCTCCCGCACCGCATCCCCGAGCGGTGCGGAGAGCAGTCTGGCTGCGGAAGTGGTCCGTGTCGCCCCGGCAGGGTCGGTGACCCGGGTCGCCTGCCGCCCCTGCGGAGCCGATGCCGACGTGCAAGTCGACCTGCCGGCTGAACGGGCCCGCGACCTCGGGCTCCGCCCCGGGGAGATGGTGCGCGTCACGCCGCGGACCGCGCGCGTGTTCCCCGTCGACCATGACTACGTGATCTGAGTCCGTCGAGGGAGCACACCATGTCCACCCTGCCGCCCGACTCCACCAACCACGACCGACCCCGTCCCGGGCCCGCTCCGGACACCGACATTACCCTGCGCCGGATCGCCGAGGCGCTGCAGGGGATCCGCTTCGGTTCGGTGCTGGTGATCGTCCAGGACGGTGTCGTCGTCCAGGTCGAACGCACGGAAAAGACCCGCTACGGTCGGTGAACCACGTCGGTCACCACAGCCCCCACCCCGCGGAGCCCCGCCTGGCACCCAAACCGATCACCGCGACACCGACCGGAACGACCGGAGGACCGCGTCGCCCCCCCGGGGGCATTCGCCCGTGTTCCCTGATGCCGTTCCGTTCCTCTTCCGTTCCCTTCCTGTACGAGGAGAAAGGTCATGTCGCGTCTGCGTTTTCCCCGATCGATCCGCCGGGTTTCGTTTCCGGCCCCACGCCGTGGATTCACGCTCGTCGAACTGCTCGTCGTGATCGCGATCATCGGCAC
Source organism: Planctomycetia bacterium (assembly GCA_009924545.1). GTDB lineage: Bacteria > Planctomycetota > Planctomycetia > Pirellulales > UBA1268 > F1-20-MAGs016. Next base: position 6,701 of record RFRL01000097.1, read on the forward strand.
GCTCGTCGGCCTGCTGCTGCCGGCCGTGCAGGCGGCCCGTGAAGCGGCCAACCGCTCACGCTGCTCCAACAACCTCAAGCAGCTCGGGCTGGCGATCTTCAATTACAGCAACGCCTACAACAGCCTGCCCAACAGCCACCGGCCCAACAACGGCACGGCGCGGATCTCGTGGATCACCCGCACACTGCCGTTCTTCGAGCAGAACACCCTGTCGGATCGGTTCGATCGTTCCGTCAACTGGAGCGCCACGGTGCCCAACACGGCGGCGGGCTTCCAGATCCCCAATGCCATCCTGGCGATGACGCGGATCGACACCCTCAACTGCCCGTCTGATCCCTCCGGTGACGTGCTCGACGCCGATCCGGACACCGGCTCCACTCCATCCGGCTATCCCACTACCAACACGCCCGCGGTCGTCAACGCGTCGGGCACCGGATTCGTGACCGCCGGCCTGTTCTGCGCGCCGACCGATTACTCCCCGACGACGTTCGTCGACAGCCGCCTCGTCGGGCAGGTGGCGGTGGCCCATACCGCCGCTCAGGGGGCCCAGAAGCCGGGTCCGGCGGACGGGTACCTCCCCAAGGACTACAACGGCACCGTCAAGCCGCGGATGCGTGACTGCCTCGACGGCACGAGCAAGACGATCGCCGTGGCGGAGAGCGCTGGCCGACCGCTCGTCTACCGTGGCCGGCGCCGGGCCGACGATTCCACCGGCGCCTTCCCGGCACGACGGGTCAACGCTGGCGGCTGGGTGCGGCCGGCGAGCGACTTCGCCATCGACGGCTCGACGCCCGACGGCACCGGCTTCGGCGATACGGCTGGCGTGAGTGTGGCGCTCAACGGCACCAACGGCGAAAGCGTCGAGACGGCTCCCTACAGGGGACCGATCTACGGCACGGAGGGCACGGGCGAGGCTTTCGCCTTCCATCCCGGCGGTGCCAATTTCACCTTTGGTGACGCGTCGGTGCGCTACCTCGCCTCCGACAGCTGGCGGTCCTGCACGCGCGTGAACTGCGCGAACGAGCCATCCGGAGTTTCGTAACCCCAGATGCGCTGACTCGGCGAATTCATAGGATCGCCGCCGTTGCATTCTTCGTCGTCGCCATCGTCCTGGTTGCAGTGAATGACGACTTCGTCGCCCACTTTCCACCGCTTCCCCACGGACGTACGCTGTTCCGCGTAGGGCCACGGCACGCGCGGCCCCCCGCGGCCGCGGCTCCCGTGGCATGAGCGACATCCTCTTCCACTATTACCGCGTCAATCCCACGACGTGGTTCTACCTGTCGTCGCTGCTGACGATCGCGCTGTTCTTCAAGTTCAGTCGCGTCCTCAGCGTGCGGAACCTCGACCTGGCGGCCCTCATCCTCCTGGCGCCGGGACTGCTCGCCCTGGAGTACGGCAACTTCAAGGAGAGCGACCCCGCCCGTCACCTGGGCTACGTGTGGATCTTCGCGGTGACGGCCCTGCTGATGCTGCGGATGCTCCTCGATACGGCGATGGTGCGGCGGCCGCTGCTGGAATCGAACCTCTCGCTCGGCGGTCTGGTGTTCCTCGGCGCGTCGCTGTTGGTCTTCCTCCTGGCCAACGTGGTCGTCACCGCGCCCCAGGAGGACGATCTGGCGGTGGCGGAGGCAGCCACCCGGCTCGAGGCCCGGGAACCGGGTCTCGACGCCGATCAACTCACCCGGCTGGGACCGGGCTATCCCCTGCTGTTCCTCCTGCCGCAGATCTCCACGCAGCGGCTCTTCTCCCCCGATGCCGCCCTTCCCGCCGCGGGCGAGCCGCCCGCTTCCGGCCGGAGTGAGGTCCATGCCATGACCGCGCGGATCATGGCGATCCTCTCCCAGCTGGCGATCGTCGTCGGCATGGTGGTCATCGGCTGGCGTCACTTCGACAACGTCCGCCTCGGCGTCGCGGCCGCCGTGCTCTACCTCCTCATGCCCTACACCGCCATCCACACCGGCCGCGTGGATCACGCGCTGCCGGGGGCGCTGATCATCCTCGCCGTGGCGTCCTACCGCTGGCCGATGGTGTCGGGGGGGCTGATCGGTCTGGCAATCGGCACGATCTACTACCCCCTGTTCCTCCTGCCGCTGTGGTGCAGCTTCTACTGGGAGCGGGGCATCCGCCGGTTCACCGGCGGCGTGGTGGCGACCCTGGCGCTGCTGGTGCTGGGCCTGTGGTTCACCGCCCCGACCACGACCGTGTTCCTGGAGCAGCTCCGGCAGATGTTCGGGTGGGTGTTCCCCAGCGCGGTGTCGCTGCGCGGTTTTTGGAGTCTGCCGGGCAACGACGCGGTGTTCCGTCTGCCGGTCCTGGCGGCCTTCGTCGCCATGATGGCCACCCTCGCCATCTGGCCGCCACGGAAGAACCTGGGCACGCTCCTCAGTTGCACCGCCGCGGTGCTCCTCGGCAGCCAGTTCTGGAAGGCCCACGACGGCGGCCTGTTCATGGCCTGGTTCCTGCCGCCGCTGTTGCTGACGGTGTTCCGGCCGAACCTGGAGAACCGCGTCGCCCTCAACGTGCTGGAGGCCGACTGGTTTCCGCGCTTCCGGCGCCCGCCCGACCAGATGGCGGCCTGACCAACGCCCGCGCCTCACCTGGCTGGACGTCAGTCGCGGCGCGGGTCGAAATCGGGGGGGGCGTCGCGGTTGGCGAGCCAGGCCCGCCAGGCGTCGACGTTCCACTCGAAGTTGGCGCCCGTGATCGTCACCAGGGCCTCGAGCACACGCTCGTTGCGAACCCGCACCTTGCCGCGCTTCGGGCCGCCTCCCAGCGCGAGTCCGCCTCCGGCCGGGGTGAACGTGGCGCTCGTCTGCCCCTCGCGGCCACTGCCCGTGACCACGACGTGCTCCGTCTCCAGTGCGGCGATCAGCGGGCCCGCCGCCGCCGTGGCGCCCAAGCGACCGAGGACCTCCGCGGCGCGGTTGATGCGGGCGTTGTCGGGTCCGGCCAGGGCCGCCACCAGCAGCGGCAGGACCGGGCGCGGCCCGAGCGCCTGGAGGCGTTCCACCGCCGTGATCCGCGTTTCGGAGTCGGGGTGATCGAGGGCGATCGCGGCCAGGGCCGCGAGGGGATCGGGGCCCGGCAGATGGGCCAGGGCCTCGACCTCGAGGATCCGCACCCGGAGCACCGGCTCCTTGCCGATCGCGGCCACGAGGGCGCCGAGGGCCAGAGGATCGGCGATGCCGCGGATCTCCTCCGCGGCGCGGGCCGCCGTGGCCGGGTCGTCGAGCTGGCCACGGAGCCGCTCCAAGCGCCCCACCCATTGCTTCCGGCTCACATCCTCGTGCTGCTCGCGCTCCAGCAGCTCCATCTCCTGCGGCGTCCGCCACAGCCCCTTGTGACGGACGAGCCCGCGGCTGGCCATGAGCTCCTGCTGGGTGGGGCGGTCGCTCCCTGGACTGTCGGCGGCGGCGGCCGGCCGCACCGCGGCGCATGCCAGGGCCGGAATCAGCACGAGCATCACGTGCACCACGGGGCCACGGCCCATCGGACGGTCCTCCGCACACCGCGGGACGCCGGCGCGGCCCACTCCTGACGTATAGCCGGCCACGGTATTCCCCGCCATGCCGCGGCCCGGAGCGGACGTTTCCCTCCCGTTCATCGGCCCGCCCCCTGGATCAGCCTTGCATACATCGAAAAGAACCGGATCACGATCACGGCGATGACGACCGCCGTCAGCGCCCAGATCCCCCAAGCCACCGTCTGGGCGACCGCCTCGAGGCTTCGACGGGCTTCGTCGTCGAACTCACCGGCGTGGCGGTCGAGGACCTCGGGCACGTTCCCGGTGAGCTCGCCCACCCCCACCGCCCGGACGATCCGCTGGGGAAACCGCCCCGATGCTTCGAGGGCCTCGGCCAGGGTGGCGCCACGGCGGAGCCGCTCCTCGAGACGGTCGATCGGGATCGCCAGGCCCGGCGCGACGGCCGCCGCCAGGGTCACCAGGCGTCCCGCGTCGAGCCCGGCGGCCCCCGCCAGCGCCGCCGCCCGGCACCACGCGGCCGCCTCCGCCGCCCGGCAGGCCTGCCCGACCAGCGGCAGCCGCTCGATGACCAGGCGCACGAGCCCCCGCCGGCGCCAACTCGCCACCAGCCACCACCCCGCCGCCGCACCGACCATGACCGCGATGGCGAGGCCAGTGAGGTACGTCACCAGACCGCGTGGCCCCTTGAGACCGATCCCCAGCAGGTCGCCACCCATGAAGATGAACCAGCCCACCACAGCCACCGCCAGAAGCAACTGCAATGCCGGGCGGATCAGCGACTGCAGCAGGGCGCGCCGGGTCCGCTCGGCATGGTCGAGGACGTTGGCCACGTCGCGGAGGGCCTCGGCTTCGTGACCGGTGCGGTCCCCCACCGCCGCCATGCCGCGGACCAACGGCGGAAATGTGTCGCCGGCCCGGCCCAGCGCCTCGGCGAGCCCTTCCCCGGCGTCGAGCCCGGCGCCGACGGCCGCCAGCGCCTTCCGCCACCGCGGCGGCGCCCGCCCCGCCTCCCCCGACCAGGCACGGCGCATGTCGATGCCGGCCGCCAGGGCGAGCGACACGCGTCGGAGGAGGCCCGCCAAGAGCCGCGTCGGCATCGGTCGCGAAAAACGCATCGGCCACCGGCAGAGACGACCACCCCGCCACATCCACCCGCACCGGGCGGGGACTGCCATCGACCCTAACACAGCCCGCCCGGTTCTGGTACAACGCCGCCGCGGGGTGCGGCCGCACCGTGCGTGGCCCCCCCGCAGCCCCTGCGCTGGGAGCCATGAAGCCGCACTGGCCCTCTGTCGCGATCGTCGGTGTGGGGCTGATCGGGGGATCGGTCGGCCAGGCACTTCTCGCGCGGCGGCTGGCTGGCCGCGTGATCGGCATTGGCCGCGATCCGCAGTCGCTCGCCGAGGCGACAAGCCGAGGCGCGGTCAGCGAAACCACCACCGATCTGGCCGCCGTGGCCGGGGCCGACTTCGTCCTCGTGGCCACCGCCGTGGGTGCGATCGGCGGGTTGCTCGAGCGGATCGACACCGCCGTGCGCCCGGGCACGCCGATCACCGACGCCGGCAGCACCAAGGCCCGGATCGTCGCCGGCTGGGAACGCCACCGGCGCCGGCGCCGCGCGCGGTTCGTCGGCGGGCATCCACTCGCCGGGAGCCACCGCCGTGGTCCGGCCGCAGCCGACGGCGAGTTGTTCGCCGGCCGGGTCGCCGTGGTCACGCCGGCCCCCGCCACCCCCGCCGCCGACGTGGAGGCGGTGGGGGGATTCTGGTCGGCGCTGGGATCGACCGTGTACGTGATGCCACCGCGACAGCACGACCGGCTGCTGGCTGCCGCCAGTCATGCTCCCCACGCCCTCGCCGCCGCCCTCGCCGCCGCCACACCGGCAGCGGCGCGGCGCTTCACCGCGGGGGGCTGGCGCGACACCACCCGGGTCGCCGCCGGTGATCCGGGCCTGTGGGCCGACATCCTCCTCGACAATGCCGCGGAGGTGGCGCGGGCCCTGGACCGCGTCGGCCGCATCACCGCCCGCCTCCGCGCCGCGCTCGAGCGCGGCGATCGGCGGGCGGTGGAAACGCTCTTGGTTCGGGCGAAGGAGGCCCGCGATGCTGTGGGAAGTTGAAGTCCGGGCGGTCGACGCCGCCGCCGACCGGAGCGCCCGCGATCTGGTCGCGGCCGCCGCCGCCCTCGGACTGCCGGCCGTCACCACCGCGCGCACCGCCGCCGGCTGGCTCATCGAAGCCGACCTGCCGCGTGCGGAGATCGAACGCATCGCCGCCACGCTCCTCGCCGACCCCGTCACCGACCTGTTCACGGTGGCGGAGGCAGGGGGAACCGTCGCCGGTCCCGCCGGACTGCCCACCGTGGTCCGCATCCTGCCGCGGCCCGGGGTCACCGATCCGGCGGGCCAGAGCGCCCAGGCGGCGATCGGTCTGCTCGGCACACCGGTGACGGCCGTGCGCAGCGTCCACGTCCTCCATCTGCCGGCCCTGCCCCCGGCCGACGCCAAGCGGCTCGCCTGGCGGACCCTGGCCAGCGAAGCGATCCACGACGTGGTGGTGGGGGCGCTGGCGCTCACGACCCTCGCCGGCGGCCGGAGCTGGAGCTTCACCGAGACCGCGGTGCGCCTCGAGGGCTGCACCGACGCCGAACTCCAGCGGCTCTCGCGTGACCGCTGCCTGGCCCTCTCCGTGGGCGAACTGACCGCCATCCGCGACCACTTCCGCAGCCTCGGCCGCGACCCGCTGGAGATCGAACTGGAGACGATCGCCCAGACGTGGAGCGAGCACTGCTGCCACAAAACGCTCACCGCCGCCTACGACCACACCGGCCCCGACGGGCTGCGGCACCACGACAATCTCCTCAAGGAGACGGTGTTCGCTGCCACGCGGCGGATCCGCGACACCCTCGGCGCCGGCGACTGGTGCGTGAGCGTGTTCCGCGACAACTCCGGCGTGGTCCGCTTCGACGGCGACCACGACATCTGCGTCAAGGTGGAGACCCACAATCACCCGTCGGCGATCGAGCCCTACGGCGGCGCGGCCACCGGTCTGGGAGGTGTGATCCGCGACGTTCTCGGCACCGGCCTCGGGGCCCGGCCGATCGCCAACCTCGACGTGTTCTGCGTCGGCCCGCCCGACACTCCGGCCGCCGACCTGCCTGCCGGTGTCATCCATCCCCGGCGACTCCTGGCGGGGGTCGTGGCCGGCGTCCGCGACTACGGCAACCGGATGGGGATCCCCACCATCGCCGGCGCCGTGGCCTTCGATCCCGGCTACGTGGGCAACCCGCTGGTGTTTTGCGGCACGGTGGGGATCATGCCGCGCGGCACCGCCACGCTCGCCGCCGTGGCGGCGGGGGATCTGGTGGTCGTGGCCGGCGGCCGCACCGGCCGCGACGGCATCCACGGCGCCACCTTCTCGAGCGTCGAGCTGTCGAGCGCCAGCGAGAGCCAATCGGGCGGCGCCGTGCAGATCGGCCATGCGATCAACGAGAAGATCCTCACCGACTTCGTCCTCGAGGCGGCGGCGCGGCGCCTGTTCCACGCCATCACCGACTGTGGCGCCGGTGGGTTGTCGAGCGCCGTCGGCGAGATGGGGGCCACCCTCGGGGCGGAGGTCGACCTCGACCGGGTGCCGCTCAAATACGCCGGGCTCTCCGCCACCGAGGTGTGGATCTCCGAGGCCCAGGAGCGGATGGTGCTGGCGGTGCCACCCGAGTGCTGGGACCGCCTCGCCGCCGTCGCCGCCGACGAGGGGGTGGAGGCCACCGCCATCGGCCGGTTCACCGGCACGGGCCGGATCGTCCTCCGCTGGGAGGGCCGCACCGCCGGCGATCTCGACTGCCACTTCCTCCACGAAGGGCGGCCGCGGCCCCGACTCGCTTCGCGGTCGGTGCGCCCCGTGGCCGCGCCGGCCGTGTGGTCGCCGGCCGCGACCGGGCACGGCGTCGGCGGCTGCCTGCTGACCCTCCTGGCGGCCCCCGACGTGGCGAGCAAGGAGGGGATCGTCCGCCAGTACGACCACGAGGTGCAGGGGGCGAGCGTCGTCAAACCGCTGCTCGGCCCGGGCGCGGGGCCCGCCGACGGCACGGTCATCCGCGGCGTGCTGGGGCGCGACCGGGGGATCGTCCTCGGTGTCGGCTTGCGGCACCGTCTGGGTGACATCGATCCCTACCAGATGGCCGCCGGCGGCATCATCGAGGCGATCGCCAACGTCGTGGCCGTGGGGGCCGACCCGGACCGCGTGGCGCTGCTCGACAACTTCTGCTGGGGCGACTGCCGCCGGGAAGAATCGCTGGGATCACTCGTCGAGGCCTGCCATGCCTGCCACGACGTGGCGCTGGCCCTCGGGGCGCCGTTCGTGAGCGGCAAGGACAGCCTCAACAACGTCTTCGCCTGGAACACCGCCGACGGCCGCCGGCACGAGCGTTCGATCCCCCACACCCTGCTGGCGACGGCGCTCGGCCAAGTGGACGACGTGCGGCGCGTCGTGACCCCCGACCTGAAGCGCCCGGGGAGTCGGCTGGCGCTGGTCGGTCTGTCGCGCGACGACCTCGCGGGAAGCCAACTGGCGGCCGCCGGGATCGTCAGCGGCGGCCCGATCCCCGTCGTCGACGCGCCGGCCTGCCGGGAGGTGTTCGCCGCGGTCGCCGCCGCGATCCGCACCGGGCTCGTGACCGCCTGCCACGACTGCTCCGACGGCGGACTGGCGGTGGCGGTGGCGGAGATGATGATCGGCGGCCGGCTCGGGGCCGTCGTCCGCCTCGGCGACGTGCCCTCCGTGGGCCACGCCGACCACGGCGCCGCCGCCGACCTGGCGCGGGCGTTCAGCGAGTCCCCCTGCCGCTTCGTCGTCGAGGTCCCCGAGTCCGGGGCTGACACCTTCGCCACTTGCTGTGCCGGGATCACGTGGGGCTGGATCGGCGCTGTCGTCGCCGATCCGACACTCACCATCCTCCCGACCGACACCGGGCCGCCGATCACGCTGGGTCTCGAGCGCCTCGACGGCGCCTGGCGTACCCCATCGACGACGTGACCGCCCCGCGTTCCCCCACC
>RFRL01000098.1 GCA_009924545.1 Planctomycetia bacterium
CGAGGCGACCGCCGCAACCGAAAAGGTTCGCGACTACTTGCTCAATCCGGAGCATCCGGACGGCGGCTCGAAGGCGGCATGGTTCCAGTCGCTCGGCTACGGACGCGATCGTTGGCATGAGCTGGCGATGGATCTCTTGGCCCTTGCCGCCACGTGCGAGCAGTTCGCTACCGTCCGGACGCCTTTCGGCGTAAAATATGTCGTTAAGGGTCGAATCGGCCGTGGATCCCATCGCTCTGCGAGCGTATTGGCTGTGTGGATAGTCGAGGGCGATCGTCCTCCTCGACTCGTGACTGCGTACCCGGATGAAGAGCCATGATTGCCGAACATTCTCTCGTCGTGCTTGATTGCGAACCGCCCCACGAAAGGCTCAATCGTGGTGACGTTGGAACGATCGTGCATATCTATGAAGGCGGCCGGGCCTATGAAGTCGAGTTTGTGGATGGCAGCGGGCACACTGTGGCCCTGATCACTGTCAACGCGGATGATGTGCGCCCGATCGCGGCGGGCGAGTTGCTCCATGCTCGGCGGACTGCGTAGCGGACAGAACCAGTCGCTGGATCAGACGGTGGCTTGCGTCCAGCAGCGAATCTGAGTCCGTGGTCCGCCGCTGATCAACTCGGTCGTTATGCGGCAAGACGAGTCCGGGTGCGAACAAATGGCCGCCGATATCTACGTCGCCGAAAACTTCCGTGCAGCGCGAGTGAATCCGCCCGAACGCTCGGTCTGGCTCGACGACACTGGCTACTACTGGCACTTGTATCGTTATTTCGAAGGCGCAAAAGTCCAGCGTGCCGAAGAACTCGTCGACTTGTATGGCGGTGCGGAAATCGACGGTTATGAACTTGATCGACTTGAAGACGAACTGAAAGCGGCACGCGAACACGCAACTCACAAGCCCGACGAATGGAAAGTTCTAACTGGATGGAATGGAAAACCTGCCCGTGAGAACGAAATCTGGCGGGTCGTCAAGAAAGCGGAGCTTCTGGAGATCATCGCCAGGATGATCTGGCTTATCGATTTGGCCAGGACGCAAAATCTGAAGTTGATCGTCTCTGGCGATTAGCCGCCGCATAGCAACCGGATCAAGCTGACCGGGGCCGCCATCCTGGTTCGCGCGGCATGAAGGTGTTGCAGGCGGCCCCGGCAGCTTTTCCTTATCGTTAGGCGACTCGGAGGTGATGCGCATGGGGAGTCGGTTTTTTTGCCCAGCGGCCATACTCTTCCTGCCGGCGATAGTGGGCTGCGGCGGTTCGCTTGCCCCACAACCCGAGCCGCGGCCTATCGCCTCCGGCACCATCGAGCAACTCACCGTATGGAACAATCCGGTCCAGCGACCAGGAGAGACGGGCTCCAATACCGGGCACTCACCTCCAAAGGGAAGCCGAGTGGAGATCTACGACGAATTCATCCTCGTCACACCGCCGAAGGGACCGACCATCCTCTCACCTCCCGGATGGTACACGGACCTATTTTTCAACCGAGACAGTCGGCACTGAGCTAGGCTGCCTAACCACACGATGCAAAGGACTCGCGGGCATCGTCGTGGATGATTGCTGGCCGGTGGGTTGCGAGCCTTTGACCTTTGCCGTTCGCCGTCCATTCGAGAGTCGCCATGTCGCAGAAGATCGAGCACGAACACGCCCAGCCGGATGTCGAGTATCTGGTCGCTTGGATCTCGCAGGGCATGTATGGCGCGGACATCAACATCTACGGCAACGCGGCTGGGCTGAAGCGACTGGCTGCCATGCTCATACGGGTGGCGGACTATGATCAGTCGCAGGGGAGGTATCCCGATGGCGATACGCTGCACTGCCACATCAGTACCGGCCTTAACACGACGGCAAGGGGTTCTCTGCCGAGGCTCACTCTTGGGCGAGTCGAACCCAAGAACAGCGCTCGACCCATCGGCGAGGGGTTCCCCGAACTGGCCCCATCGAGCCACTCAGGTGCCCTGTCGAACATAGACATGTGACGATCGAGTGCTGCAGGGCGAACCACACGATGCTAAGGACTCGCGGGCATCGTCGTGGGTGATCGCTGACCCGGGGGCCGCGAGCCTTTGATCTTTGCCGTTCCGTAAGACACCCGGATCCATGATGAGTGCGTTCTGGCAATCGGGTATGCTGCCTTGGCCTGCCTTGGAAATCCTGATCCAGTCGGTATGAAGGTCGACGCCCCCACGGGGGAGGAGACTTTCGATGACGTCCAAACGACGGAAGAAGCACAATCCGGAGCAGATCGTCGCCAAGCTGCGTGACGCGCTCGCGTCTGAACGCCGGGAAGGACCTGGCCGCGGTGGTGCAGGCCTTGGAGATCAGCGAGGCGACTCTGGCCCGCTGGCGAGCGCAGTACGGCGGGATGAAGTCCGAGGAGGCGAAGCGGCTCAAGGCCCTCGAGGCCGAGAACCGGTGACTGAAGGAGCTCGTGGCCGACCTGACTCTCGACAACAAGATGCTGAAGCATCTCTCGGAGGGAAACTGGTGAGCCCTTCCCGGAAGCGAGCGGCAGTCGTCGAGCTTCGGACGAAGTTCGGCATCTCCGAGCGAAGGGCCTGCAAAGCAATCGACCAGCCGCGCAGCAGTCAGCGATTCAGGGCGAAGCCACGATCCGACGAGGCACCGCTCGTGAAGCGGATGCTCCAGTTGGCTCGTGCTCGGCCGAGGTTCGGCTACCGAAGGATCGGCGGCCTGCTCGTCCTCGAAGGATGGCGAGCGGGGCTGTCCCGGGTGTTTCGACTCTGGCGACGAGAGGGGCTGAAAGTGCCGCAAAAGAAGCGGAAAAGGCGTCGTCTGGGCACGAGTGCCAACGGCTGCCATCGACGACGGGCCGAGCATCCAAACGACGTCTGGTGCTGGGACTTCATCTTCGATCGCACGTCCAGCGGTAGCCAGATCAAGTGGCTCTCCATGGTCGATGAGTTCACGCGGGAGTGCTTGGTGCTGAAGGCCGATCGCGGGATCACGAGCGCAGACGTGATCGACTCCCTCGCGGAACTCTTGGCCATGCGTGGCGTGCCGAAGCACATCCGCAGCGACAACGGGCCGGAGTTCATTGCCAATGAGCTTCGAGCCTGGCTCGGTCGCGTCGGCGTCTCGACGCTCTACATCGAGCCAGGGAGCCCCTGGGAGAACGGCTACGCCGAGAGCTTCCACAGTCGATTCCGTGACGAGTGCTTGGCCCTGGAGGTCTTCGACGGCCTCTGCGACGCCAGGGCGATTACGGCAGCCTGGAAGGACGACTACAACCACCGGAGGCCTCACAGCTCGCTCGGTTTCCAGACCCCGGCCGGGTTCGCCGCCGCGTGTGCGGCTTCCGCCTCGGCCAAGGCCTCGGCTCCAGCCGCACACGCGGCTGTTTGCCTGGGCCTACCCCATCCCTAAACCCTCATATCCCCTGGTACAGGAAATCCAACCCGGTCACCTCAAAGGGCCACCCCGAATCGCCGCAGTGTAGCGCCCTTGCCGAGAGCGCGAAGGGGCCTTTGGCCACGGGCTGCTAGCGACCACCGTCATTCCCGCATGGGGTGGTCGGAAATCGAGACGTCGTCCACATAGAGGGTTGCCGTTGATTCCTGCTCGTTGTATGCGCTGATCCCGACTTCAAGGCTGTTGTAAATCGCATGCGCCACAACCAGTGTCTGTCCATGGGCGTCAACGATCTTCAGTCCGTCCTGCCACAACTCGATCACACCGTCTTCCTTCTCGGTGAGCTTGAGATGCGATTTGAGATTCACCCACCGCCCCGTGGGGAACGGCACTTCCCTGCCTTTGGGCTGGCGATAATACGGATGCTCGAACCCCTTGAGCTGATAGCACGCGTGCTTGCCGTCCGCGATGACAATCCGCATCCCAGGATGCTGTTTGATCCATGTCGTCTCGAGGTCCAGCACGGTGAACGGCATTCCGCCACCGGCCGGCACATAGCACCACATCGACATCCACACGTCGTCTCCCTTCACGAAGTGCATTAGTTCGGTGGAGAGTGACGATTTTGCCGTGACCATCCCGCGGTTCGGTGGCACCGACACGGTCTTCAGCGCCGACTTCCCGCCATGCGCCACCTCGCCGCTCAGTTCGATTCGGTTGTCGAGGAAATCCGCTTCCCCCTTCAAAATGCGATTCCGTAGGTTTACATAGTCGCTCACGGTCGGTGCCTGGGGCGACTGCAATTCAAAAGATGTCCAGCCTCTTTTGAGTCCGATCAAATCCGTGATTTGTTTCGCGCCCTCGAAGTCTTCCGAAAAACTCCGTTTCACCGGCACGCGCTCGCCGTCGCCGACCCTGCGGAAAATGATGCCGTCACGCTCGATGTAATTCTTCACGTAGTAGTCGGGATCGTAAACGTGCTGCGCGAATTCCCACTTCCCTGTTCGCGCGTTCACCCGATAGAGACTTCCCTTGTGAAGCTTGTAGGTCGCGCCATTCTCGGCCACTGTTTTTTCCACCTCGGACTCAGGTCGCGGATCGATGATCGCAGCGCGCGGCCACAATGCAGCCCAGCTCACCCAGACAAGCATGGCCGCAAGCACGGCAGCGGTGAGTATGAGGGTCCGTTTACGGAGCGACAGATTATGCTCCTCACTTCATCGGGTTGAGAACAGCCGACCGACAGTATTCACCGCGGCCGACACGTTGACTCAATGCAAGCAAGGACGAACGGCCCCGATCAATGGCTCGCGGCCATTCGCGAACCATGCCGACCGACTTCATCGCGAGGCCGCTGCATCGCCTGGTTCGGCGTCGTCTGAACCGCGCTCGTCGCTGCTCTCTTGATTCTTCTGTCAGTATGCGGATTAGTCTGACCGGCTTGGATTTCCTGTACCAGGCGAAATGAGGGTTCAGGGTTGGGGTAGGCCCAGGCAAACAGCCGCGTGTGCGGCTGGAGCCGAGGCCTTGGCCGAGGCGGAAGCCGTACGCGCGGCGGCGAACCCGGCCGGGGTCTGGAAACCGAGCGAACTGTGAGGCTTCCGGTGATTGTAGTCTTCTGGAGAGGCTGCCGTAATCGCCCTGGCGTCGCGGAGGCCGTCGAATACCTCCAGGGCGAAGCACTCGTCGCTGAGGGCTGGGGTGGAGCAGACGTGCGGGTGGTTCTGGCATTGTCGTTCGTCTCGATCGTGAGCCGCTGATCGGCACCATTGGCCCCCGGAGGAACGTGGCGTGCCCCGTCGTCTCATCAGTTCGGGTTCGACGTTCGAGGCGGAGATCGGCTACTCGCGGGCGGTGGTCGATGGCGAGTGGGTGTTCGTCTCCGGGACCACGGGATTCGATTACCAGACGATGACCATCGAGGATGGTTTGCCCGAACAAACCGAGCAGTGCCTCCGGAACATCGGGATGGCGCTGGCCGAGGCCGGTGCCACGTTCGCCGATGTGGTGCGGGTGACCTATGTGGTCCCCAAGGCCGACGAGTTTCGCGAGTGCTGGCCCGTCCTGCGGCGCTACTTCGGCGACGTCCGGCCGGCTGCGATGATGATCTCAGCGGGCCTCGCCGACCCTCGGATGCGGATCGAGATCGAGGTGACCGCCCGCATCGGTTCCGGCGGGGCGGGGATCCGGCACGCCGCACGGAGCGATGCGGCCGTCTCGCCGTCGCTCGGGGGCTCGTGCGGCATGGAAGCGGCGCTGGGCGGCTTGCAGGAGGGTGGCGTGGTGAGGACGTTTGCGGTCGGCGATCGCGTGGTGCGCGATCCTCTGACGTGGGTGCCCAACGAGTTCGATGCGTGGGGCCGCGGCGACGGTGTCGGTGTGGTCGTCGAGCCACCGTTCCCCCTCGATCCGGGCGAGGCAGACGTGCGTTGGCCCGGCGGTCGGTGCTTCGAGGAGACGGCGCAGTTGCTTCCGGCCCCGACCGCTGCAGGCCCCGATCGAGGCGCTGCAGCCGATGGCGGGGTGCGTTCGCAGGCTGCGGACAGTGAGCCTGCAGAACCTCAGGGATGAGGTGTCGGGAGCGCGCTTCCCGTGACAGCCGTGTGTTTTCTAGCGGACAACGGCCACGGAAGGACTTTGGCCACGGGCGGCCAGCGGGTGGGGAGGTCAGCGTGAAGGTTTTCCACGGCGACCGGGTGACCGAGGTGATCGCGGGAAACGCCTTCACCACGAATCACGCGGTTACCTTCGCGACCCAGGCCGGGCGGGCCTCTGGGAGGACTGCCGCGGGCCCCGGTTCGGTGTTCCATCGCTTCCCGGCCTCGCCTACGATCGTGCGGTCCCGTCCGGGGTGCGGCAGGCACGCCCGGCCGGCGACAGGTCGCCCCCGGGATGCGGGCGCCTTGCGGGAGCGGCGGTCGTGATCGATCATCCTGTGGCTGCGAGCCGACGATCGGATGCGTTTCACGATGGGTTTGGCCATGGCCAGGAAGTCCGTGAAGCCGGTGCTCCTCTCGGGCGGCAATCCACAGATCGCGAAGGCAGACGGCGATGCCCCCGTACAAGCGTACATCGCCGCGATGCCGGGCTGGAAGCGCGACGTCGGGCGCCGGCTCGACCGGCTCATCGTCACCACGGTCCCGGCCGTGCGCAAGACGGTGAAATGGAACTCGCCGCTGTATGGCCTCGAGGGGCAGGGGTGGTTTCTCGGCTATCACTGCTTCACGAGGTACGTGAAGGTGTCGTTCTTCCGTGGCACCTCTCTGATCCCGCTGCCACCGGGGGTGTCGAAGCAGCAGGATGTGCGGTACCTCGACATCCACGAGGATGCCCGACTCGATGAGCACCTCCTGGCGGAGTGGGTCCGCCAGGCATCGGCGTTGCCGGGGTGGAGCCCATGACGCGACCGCGGGAAGTTCCGCGACGAGTGCGGACGGCGCGACGCCGGTGGATGGGGGCGTTCGCGGCCATCGGGGCGGCGGCGGCCGTGCGGGGCCCGGCTGCCGATGGATCGGCGGACGGCTTGCCCCCGGTGAGGGCGATCACGCGCGGGCCGCGGTTCCACTGGCGGGGCTATTACGACAAGCTGCTCTTCGACCCGACCGACCGGTTCGTGCTCGCCAATCAAGTCGACTTCGAGGGCCGTTCCCCCACGGCCGACGACGTGATCCGCGTCGGCATGATCGACACCGACGCGGGCGACCGGTGGATCGAGCTGGGAAGCACGCGGGCCTGGAACTGGCAACAGGGCTGCATGCTGCAGTGGGTGCCGGGTACGGAGAGCACGGTCGCGTGGAACGACCGCGAGGACGACCGGTTCGTCACCCGGGTGCTCGACGTGCAGAGCGGAGCGGTCCGCACCCTGCCGCACCCCTTCTACTGCCTCTCACCCGATGGCCGCACCGCGTTCGCGCCCGACTTTCGCCGGCTCAACGACACGCGCCCCGGCTACGGCTACGCCGGCATCGTCGATCCGCATCGCGACGAGCTCGCCCCGGAAGGGGGCGGCATCTGGCGGATCGACCTGCGGACCGGGGAACGGCGGCTCGTGTTCTCGTGCGCCGCTGCCGCGCGGATCCCGTTCGCGGGCCGCCCCGATCTGGCCTTCGGCCCCACGTCGAAGCACTGGTTCAACCATCTGCTGTGCAACCCCGACGGCACGCGGCTGTTCTTCCTGCACCGCTGGCGGGCTCCGGGTGACGCGTCGTTCCGCACCCGGGCCCTGACGATGGATTTCGACGGCGGCGACGTGTTCGTGCTCGATCCCTGGGGCGAGACCTCCCATTTCGTGTGGCGGGATCCGCGGCACGTCTTCGCCTGGGCCTGGCATCCCTCGCACCAGCACCGGTTCTACCTGTTCGAGGACCGCACGGAGAACGTCGCGGTGGTCGGCCCGGACGTGATGACGCACAACGGCCACAACACCTACGTGCCCGGCACCAACGGGCAGTGGGTGCTCAATGACACCTATCCCGACGCCGACTCGCTCCAGCATCCCTATCTCTGTCACCTGCCGACCAATCGCAGGGTGCCGATCGGCCACTTCCCGTCGCCACCGGCGTACCGGGGCGAGTGGCGCTGCGACACGCATCCGTGCGCCAGCCGCACCGGTACGAAGGTGGTGTTCGACTCGCCCCACCGCGGCGGGCGGCAGGTCTATCTCGCCGACATTTCCGCGATCGTTCGCTCGTGACAGCCCGTGGCCAAAGTCCATCCCTGGCCTTTGGCCACTCGAAAAGCGTCGCTGTTCACCGGAGCTACGCTCCCGGCACCTCATCCGTGAGGTGCAGCAGGCTGTTTGGCCACAGCCTGCCAGTCATCCAAACAGTGCTCGGTGTGATGCCAGTCGGCGGTTGTAGTCGTCGTGGTGGCGGGATGAAACCTCCGTGTCGCTGCCCGTGGCCGGGCCGCGAACCGCGCCTCCGCACCCTCGGCGTGTCGACACGCGACATCTCGGCCAACGACATGCTGTGGGAGTTCTTCGAGCGCCATCCGATGAAGTGATGTCGGCGATGAGATGGTGTCGGCGCGGAAGAGGTGCGGACGGGCTCCCGGTTTCCCGCTCCCCGGGCGGTGGATATGATTCAAATACGACGGGCCGATAATGACCGTCAGGCACCGACACGAGGGCTGGAGATGGCAGCAGCAGTTTCCCGTCGCCCCCTGACAGCCCGTGGAGAAAGTCCTTCGGTGGCCTTTGTCCACACGACAACTTCGAGTTTTCACCGGAGCTGCGCTCCCGGCACCTCATCCCCGAGGTGCTGCAGCCTGTTTGTCCGCAGCCTGCCAAGCCTGTTGGTCGTGGGCCTTGCACCGGTTCTTGCCGGTTGCGGTGCGGGGACGCTGTTGCCGAATGGCTACAAGGTCTTCTTCACGGCCGGCTCCGAGGCGTCGCTCGTGAAGCCCGCCACCAAGGGGGGCGAGTGTCTCGCCGGTCCGCATGTCGCCGAACTGGGAAGCGCCGGCACGTACATCTTCGGACGCATCGAGCCGAAGGTCGGCCTGCTGCCGCACCCCGATCACGCCCCGGGTTACTTCCTCATCGACTCCCTCACCGACGAGAAGAAGACGGGCCTCGACGAGGCGGCGTGGTTGGCCGAGTTGAAGGCCGTGGGGATCATTGCTCCCGAACTGCACCCGCCGGAACGCGCCTGGCCGCGTCATTGATGGGGGCCACGACCGTGATCGGCGCGGATGATCCGCAAGAGTCCGTTGGGGTGGCGAGGAGGGGAGACGATGAATCCGAAGCGTGACGGCCTCGTGCTCCTGGGTGCCGTGGCCGGAGGCCTGCTCGGACATCTGCTTTTCTTCTGGGTGGCCCGGCAGGGTTTCTACGGGCTCATCCTTCCCGGCGGGCTCGCCGGCCTGGGGGCAGGATTCGGCCGTGGTGGGGCACGGTGGGTGGCGGTGGCGTGTGGCCTGGTGGCTCTGGTCTTCGGCTTGGTGACGGAGTGGCGCTTCGCCCCCTTCGAGGCCGATGGTGGATTCGGATACTTCCTCAGCCATCTCCACCAACTCCGCCCGCTCACGCTGGCGATGATCGGCGTGGGGGCGGCCATCGGCTTCTGGGTGCCGTTCCGCCGCGGTGGCGCGGGCGAGTTGGTCTGATCACCCTGTTGACTTTCCGGGGCGTGTGGGACGGAGCGGAGTATCATGACCGGACGCTTCTGGGGGATCGTCACGGCCGTCGGCGCCGTGCACTTCGTGGCCCAGGTTGCGGCGACGATCTTGGCGATCGGTGGCCTGCAGCGATTCGATGCGGGCGGTGAGGCCGGGGGCGTCGAGACCATTGCCGGTGCCGCCGCGAAGATCCTCCACCTCCCGCTTGTCACGTTGGCCCGGATGCTCCCCCTCGGGGGCACCGGTCAGTGGGGCTGGGGCCTCCTGGTGGCCAACAGCCTGTTGTGGGGCCTGGCGATCGCTGCCATGTGGCGGTGGCTGACAGGGTGGAATGCGGCCAGCGAGCACGGTGACGGAGCCGGGGCACCGAGAGTGACGCATTCGCGCGGATGAAAGCGATGGATTCCATGGTGCACGTCGTCGAAGTGTCGTCATGTCGACCGCTGGGCTTGCGCCGACGGCGGTCCGGCAGAAACGGTTTCACGCTCGTCGAACTGTTGGTGGTGGTCGCCATCGTCGGCGTCCTTGCCGGCCTTCTCCTTCCTGCGGTCCAGGCGGCGCGCGAGTCGGCCCGCGGCATCCAGTGCCGCAACAACGTCCGGCAGATCTCCCTGGCGACGCTGCTCTTTCAGCAGTCGCACGGAGTGTTTCCCCCGGCCCGGATCGTGCCCACACCGGGAACGCCGGTGGTCCCCGTCGGCAGCTATCCCACGTCCACGTGGCTGATCCGGATCGGTCCCTACCTGGAGTTGCCGGCTCTGGCGTGGGACGAGAGCCGTCCTTTCGCCGACCAGTCCGATGCGGTCCGCATGCAGGTCGTCCCTGGGTATCTCTGTCCGACGCGCCGGGGACCGGAACTGGCGATCACAACCTCGTCGACCACTCCCACCACTCGGGCGCCTTGTGGCTGCCTGATTCCCGGACGGGTGGTCTCCGGAGGCGCCGCGAGCGACTACGCCGGCAACCATGGCGACCTTTCGCCAACGGCCACCGGTGCCACCACTGATTTCTACTGGGGTGGCAATGGCACGGGCATCATCATCACGAGCGATCCCCTTCCGGGCACCGCCCGGTGGCGCGATCGGGTGCGCCCCGCCGATGTCAGCGACGGATTGTCCCAGACGATCCTCCTCGGCGAGGCGCACGTGCCGCGGGGGCGATTGTCCCGTCCGCCGGAGAATGGCCCCGCCTACGATGCCCTCGACTTTTTCAACTGCGCTCGCGTCGGCGGAGTCGGGGTGCCGATCGCCGCGGGGCCCGATGACACCGTGGCGGGCATGGGCGTGTTCGCTTTCGGCAGTTGGCACCCCGGCGGCTGTCCGATGGCATTCGCCGACGGTCGCGTCGATGTCCTCGCTGTGGAGACCGGTACCGATGTCCTTGGCAGGCTGTGCAACCGGCGCGACGGTCGCGCCCCGTGATGTCAGGATGGTGGGGAGCGACCGCGTTCGATCATGGGGTTGGTGGGGGGCGGGCTTGCTGCTCATTGCCGGCTGTGGCGGCACGGATCGGCTGTGGCCCGTGGCGGGGACCGTGTCGTTTTCCGATGGCCGACCTCTGGAAGGCGGCGTGATCGAGCTCAAGCCGATGGCGGCCGAGGGGCGCCCTGCGCGCGCGGCCATCGGCGCTGGCGGCCGCTTCGCCCTGGAGACGGCGGGCCGGCCCGGAGCCCGGGCTGGCCGCTACCACGTCGCGATCGTGCCACACCTCGTCGTCGGTCACTCGCCGCATGGAGCGGGACTTCCACCGCGTTTCAGTCGCTTCGACCAGTCGGGTTTGGAGGTCGAGGTGCCCCGTGGTGGAGCCGGTGAACTCGACGTGACGGTCGACGTGGCGCCTTGAGAGTGGCCAGGCTGGGCGGGTAGGCGCCTGGTGCGACGGGGGTGTCTGTTTCTGTTCCTTCGTCGATGTTTCTCCCGCACCGGGAGCGGCCTGTTTGGCCGTGGTCGACGGCGAGTGTATGTTGCCCGCAAACTCGCGGGCCGCTGGCGGCCGGACCGTGGGTGAAGTCCCGTTGTTCCTCCCTCCGGCACGCGCTGCCGCCGCCATCGCCATGGGTCTCCGGGCGTACCGCACCGACGGATTTTGGGACGAGTTGTTCGACGAGCAGCTCCGGCCCCGTCCGGGGGCCGAGCAAGTCGTGCGCCGGTTGGCGGAGTTTTCCAGCGGTGAGCTGGCCGCCAGGCAGCGGGCCGCCGACAAGGCGCTCCTCACCATGGGGATCACTTTCAACGTCTACGGCCACGAGGCCGGCACGGAGAAGATCTGGCCCTTCGACATCGTCCCCCGCGTGATCGACGCCGCCGAGTGGTCGTCGATCGAGCGCGGTCTCAAGCAACGGATCCACGCCCTCAACTGCTTCATCCACGACCTGTACCAACAGCGCCGCATCATCCGTGACCGGGTGGTGCCGGAATGGCTCGTCGATTCGGCGAAGAGCTATCGTGGGCCGTGCGCCGGCCTCGATCCCCCGCGCGGCGTGTGGTGCCACATCACCGGCACCGATCTGGTGCGCGGCGGCGACGGCGTGATGTACGTGCTCGAAGACAACCTGCGCACCCCCTCGGGCGTGTCGTACGTGCTCGAGAACCGCGAGGTGATGAAGCGCACCTTTCCGCAGCTCTTCGACGGCCAGCGCATCAGCCCCGTGGAGAACTACCCGGAGAAGCTCTTGGCGATGCTCCAGTACATCGCCCCGCCGCAGGCCCGTGATCCGACCGTCGTCGTCCTCACGCCGGGCATCTACAACTCGGCCTACTTCGAGCACAGCTTCCTCGCCCGGCAGATGGGGGTGGAGCTCGTCCAGGGGTCGGATCTCGTCGTGGTCGATCGCGTGGTCCACATGCGCACCACGCGCGGCCTCGAACGGGTGGACGTGATCTACCGGCGGATCGACGACGATTTCCTCGACCCGCGCGTGTTCCGCCCCGACTCCGTGGTCGGCGTGCCGGGGCTGATGGAGGCCTACCGGGCGGGAAACGTCGCCCTCGTGAACGCCCCCGGCACCGGCATCGCCGACGACAAGGCGGTCTATGCCTACGTGCCGCAGATCATCCGCTACTACCTCGGTGAGGATGCGATCCTCCCCAACGTGCCCACCTGGGTGTGTGGGGAGAGGGCCCAGTGCGACCACGTGCTGGCCCATCTGGCGGAGATGGTGGTGAAGCCGGCGAACGAGTCGGGGGGCTACGGGATCGTGCTCGGGCCGCGCGCCTCGGCGGCCCAGCTCGAGGAATGCCGGGCCCGGATCCGCGACAATCCGCGGAACTTCGTCGCCCAGCCGATGCTGGCGCTGTCGCGCGTGCCCACGGTCGTGGGCGACGCGCTCGAAGGGCGGCACGTCGACCTGCGGCCCTTCATCCTCTACGGCGAGGAGATCTTCGTGCTCCCCGGCGGCCTGACGCGGGTGGCGCTGGTGAAGGGGTCGCTGGTGGTGAATTCCTCACAGGGGGGCGGCAGCAAGGACACGTGGGTGGTCCACGGCACCCAGGGCCATGGCAACGGCCGAGCGGCCCCCGGGGGAGGTGCCTGAACCATGCTCTCCCGCGTCGCCGACAGCATCTACTGGATGAACCGCCAGATCGAGCGCGCCGAGAACGTGGCCCGCTCCACGGAGACCACGCTCGACCTCGCGCTCGAGGGCACGGTCGACCACGGCCGGCTGTGGAACGCCCTGGTGTGCGCCTTCGGCGACCAGACCGGTTTCTGGGCCCGGCACGGGCTCGCCGACCAGACCCGGGTGTTGGAGTTCCTGGCGTTCGATCCGGAGAACCCCAACTCCATCAACTGCTGCCTGCAGGCCGCCCGGGAGAACGCGCGCACCATCCGCGACATGATCTCCTCGCCGATGTGGGAGGAGATCAACAAGTGCTACCTGCTGGTGCGGGCGGCGGCCGCGGGGCGTGACGGGGGCTTCAATCCCCGGGAGTTCCTCGACGAGGTGAAGCGCGCCAGCCAGCTCATCACCGGGGTCACCGACGCCACGATGTCGCACGGCGAAGCCTGGCACTTCGCCCGCATGGGCCGGCTCGTGGAGCGCGCCGACAAGACGAGCCGGGTGCTCGACGTGGAGCACTTCTTCGGCCCGGTCGCCCAGGACGGCCGCGACGCCGTGCAGTGGTCGGCAGTGCTCGAAAGCGCCAGCGCCTTGGAGATGTACCGCAAGCAGTACGGGGCGGTGTCGCGGCGGAACGTCGCCGAGTTCCTCGTGCTCGACCGGCACTTCCCCCGGGCGATGCACTTCTGCCTCGTCAAGGCGGAGGAGTCGCTCCTGGCGGTGACCGGCGGCACCAAGGGCACCTATTCCACGGTCGCCGAGCAGCGACTGGGGCGGCTGCGCGCCGAGCTCGACTACGCCCACATCGACGAGATCCTCGGGGCCGACGGGGGGCTGCACCGCTTCATCGACACCTTCCAGGCCCAGCTCAACGCCGCCAGCGACGGGATCCACGACACCTTCTTCGCCACCACGCCGGCGCGGGGCCCGTGACGCCGCCGGGGGAGTCCGCCGCCGTGTCGATCCGCATCGCCCTCCAGCACCGCACGCGCTACGCCTTCGACCGGCCGGTGCGGCTCTCCCCGCACGTGATCCGGCTGCGGCCCGCCCCCCACTGCCGCGCGCGGATCTGCAGCTACAGCCTCACCGTCGCGCCCCCGGACCATTTCCTCAACTGGCAGCAGGATCCGCAGGGCAACCATCTCGCCCGGCTGGTGTTCCCGGAGCCGGTGCGCGAGCTGGTGCTGACCGTCGATCTCGTGGCCGACCTGGTGGCGATCAACGCCTTCGACTTCTTCCTCGAGCCCGAGGTGGAACGCTATCCGTTCGCCTACGAGCCGTGGCTGGCGACGGAACTGGCGGCCGCCCTCGCCCCACCCCCCTGCGGCCCGGAGATCGACGCCTTCCTCGCCCGCTTCGCGGCGGGCCGGACCGCGCGGACGATCGACGTGCTCGTGGCCCTCAACCGGGCGGTCAAGGAGACGATCGAATACGCCGTGCGCATGGAGCCGGGGGTGCAGACCCCGGAGGAAACGCTCGCGTGCGCCCGGGGGAGTTGCCGCGACTCGGCGTGGCTGCTGGTGGCGCTGGCGCGCCAGCTCGGTTTCGCGGCCCGCTTCTGCTCCGGCTACCTCGTGCAGCTCGCTGCCGACGAGAAGCCGCTCGCGGGACCGGTCGGTCCCGACAAGGATTTCACCGACCTCCATGCCTGGGCGGAGGTGTTCCTGCCGGGCGCCGGGTGGGTGGGCTTCGACCCCACCAGCGGACTGCTCGCCGCCGAGGGGCACATTCCCCTGGCGGCCACTCCCGATCCGGTGAGTGCCGCGCCGGTGACCGGGCTCGTGGAGCCCTGTGGCACCGACTTCTCGTTCACGATGCGCGTGACGCGCGTGGCCGAATCCCCGCGGACGACGCGCCCCCTCGCCGACGGTGCCTGGGAGCGGATCGACGCCCTCGGGCGGGCCGTCGATGCCGCCCTCGAGGCCGGGGGCGTCCGGCTCACCGCCGGCGGGGAGCCGACCTACGTGTCGGCAGACGATTTCGACAGTCCGCAGTGGAACACCGCGGCGCTGGGCGCCGAGAAGCGGGCGCAGGCCGGAGCCCTGGCGCGGCGGCTCCTCGACCGGCTGGGACGCG
>RFRL01000099.1 GCA_009924545.1 Planctomycetia bacterium
AGCCGGACGCGGCTGCCGGCATGGGCCGCCGCCGTGCCCTCGACGGCGCACTCCACCGGCACCACCGTGTCGGCGCCGCGGGGGATCGGGGCCCCGGTCATGATCCGCGCGCAGCCCCCGGGGGGAACGGCCAGCGTCGTCACGTCACCGGCGGCGAGGTCGATGACCACGTCGAGTTCGGCAGCCCCGGCGGCGCCGATGTCGGCCGCCCGGACCGCGAAGCCGTCCATCATCGCCCGGTCCCACGGAGGGGAATCGCCGTCGGCTTCGATGGCCGCGGCCAGGGGCAGCCCCACCGCCGCCCCCAGCGGCACGCGCCGCGGGCGCAGCGGCAGCGCCACATCCTCCACCCGCGCCAGGGCTGCCGCCAGATCGATCACGTCATTTCCGCCGGGTCATGCCGGCGGCCTCGCGGCTACGGGCCGCTCCCCCGCCGTGGCAAGGAACGCGCGGAGCAGATCGTGACCGTGGGGCGTGAGAAAGCTCTCCGGGTGGAACTGCACGCCGTACACCGGCAGGGTGCGGTGGCGGATCGCCATGATCTCACGTTGCCCGTCCGGGGTGGTCGACCACGCATCGACCTCGAAGTCGCGGGGCAGCGTCGGGGGATCGATCACCAGGCTGTGGTAACGGGTCGCCTCGATCGGGCTGTCGAGCCCCGTGAACAGACCGCGGCCGGTGTGCTCGATGCGGTCCACCTTGCCGTGCATCAACCGGCCGGCCCGGACGATACGGCCGCCGAACACCTGGCCGATCGCCTGGTGGCCCAGACAGACGCCGAGGATCGGCATCCGGCCGGCGAAGCGGCGCACGGCGTCGCAGGAGATCCCCGCCTCGTCGGGGGTACAGGGCCCCGGGGAGATCACCAGATGGCTGGGCCCCAGCCGGGCAATGGCCGCGCAGTCGATGCGGTCGTTGCGGTGCACCTCGACAGGCAGGTCGGCCGCCACCTCGCCGAGCCGTTGCACGAGGTTCCAGGTGAAGGAATCGTAGTTGTCGATGAGGAGGAGCACGCCATCCACTCCGGTGGGCAGGGACCTGGACGCCGGAGCCGCGACCGGCCTGCGGTCGGCGCGGCCGGACCGCGGGCAGGGCGGTCCTGGGGACCATCATTCGAGCAGCAGCGACGGATGTCCGTCCCGGTCCACCAGGGGTATCACCCGGGGCTTGTTTGTAGATCGTGGTGTAGGCCGCGCCGAGTCGATGGGCATCGAGGGCGGCGTCCGATTCCCAGTGCTCCACGAGGGTGAACCGCCGGGGCTCGGGCTCCGACTGGTAGACCTCGAACCGCAGGCAACCGGGCTCCGTCCGGCTGAGCCGCATGGCGGAGAGGAGCAACTCGCGGACGGTGGCCACGTCGGCCGCATCTCGGACGGTGAGGACCACGGTCAGGCAGCGCACGGTTCGGCTCCGGGAGTGGATGTTCGGGCAGTGTACCGGCCCGCCGGCGGTGGCGCGCCGCCGTGATCAGGGGAGAAGGATGCCCGGCGCGCTTCCGGTACGGCGGGCCAGGACGCGGAGATACGGGGGGATGAACCGGGCCCGGTGACCGAATGCCCCGGGGGGGTCGTCGGCCACCGCATGGTCCGGCTCGTGGACGTCCTCGATGGCGAATCCCGCCCGGCAGATCCCGCCGAGGAGCGCCGAGAGCGAGTGGACGAACTCGTGGGTCCCCGGCTCGCGCAGCCGCGACGCATCGCCCGGGGGGAGCGGCCCGGGACCATCGAGAGGATGGATGATCGAGTAGTGGCCACCGGCCGCCGGCACCGTTCCCGTCTGGAGGCTGGCGGGGGCCTTGTGCTGGCTGACGTACAGCCCGCCGCCCTTGGTCACCCGGGCGATCGCGGGGAACACGCGCCCCACGTCGGGGAGGTAGCAGGTGCTGACTGGGTGGACCACCAGATCGAACCGACCGGCGGCGAAAGCGCCCAGGTCGTCCATCGACGTCTGCACCAGTTCCAGATCGATGCGGCGCTCATGGGCCACCTCCCGGTCGAGAGCGAGCATCGCCGACGAGAGATCGACCACCGTGACGCGGGCCCCGGCGGCCGCATAGAGCGGGCCGTGTTTGCCACCGCCGGCCGCGAGGCACAGCACCTCCAGCCCCACGAGCGTGTCGGGGAGCCAGCGGCGTCCCCCCGCCCCACCTCCCGTCAACCATCCCAGCGGGTCGGCGAATGCGCCGTCGGCGGCCGGCCGGGCCAGGGCCGCGCCCGTCGTCGCGAGCCGATCCCAGGCCCGCGCGTTGTGGGCCAGGGTGCCGGCCCGGGAGGATTCGGCCGCCGTCATCCCCGCTGCCCCCGGCGCCGACCCCGCCTTCCGGCGGCCCACCACCACGCGGCGACGCCGCCCCCGAGGAGCACGAGCGCCGATGGCTCGGGAACGGCCGCCACCGGTTGCGTGAAGGAGAGCGTGCCGGCGGAACCGTCCGCTTGGACGAAGCCGTACCAGCCACCCGGCACCAGGGGCGTGGTCGAGATGCCGCTCATCGACAGGTCCAGCGGCGCTCCGCT
The DNA here is from genome assembly GCA_009924545.1 of Planctomycetia bacterium. Taxonomy (GTDB): domain Bacteria; phylum Planctomycetota; class Planctomycetia; order Pirellulales; family UBA1268; genus F1-20-MAGs016. The sequence continues at coordinate 2,514 of RFRL01000099.1, forward strand.
CCACTGGCCACCGGCACCGTCGAGTTGGTACTGGGCCGGGTATTCGCCCGTGTCGGGGTCGTAAGGGCCGATGTGGCGCTCCAGCGGCGACCACCCGGGGCCCAGGCCCACCTGGTCGTACGCGATCTCGTTGACGAAGTAGCCCCATTCGGGACCGTAATAACTGACGTCCACGACGAGGCGCGGATCGGCGCCGGCCACGGGACGGGGTCCACCGACGATGCCGCCGGCGAGCGCGAAGAGCATGCTCTCGAAACTGGCCGCGCCGTTCCACCGGTAACCCCAGGCAATCGCCGCCGGCTCGGCGGTCTGCGCGGCGGTGCCGGTACCGACCACCGTGGGGAACTGGAGCAGCAAGGCGGCAGCATGGGTGCCACTGCCGGTCCAAAAACGGATGTCGCTGAAGTCGGCGACCGTCGCCGGCGCCGCCCCGGCACCGGCCGCGACGAACATCGCGGCCAACAGCACCACGGCGCCGACGACGGCGCGCCGCCGGGCCCCCGGAACCGTGCCCACCAATCCCCTTGCCGAGCGGATCATCGTCTGCCTCCTCCGTGAAGAACACCGTCCGTGACGCCGGATCACCGGTCCCCGCCGGCCCGGGTCAGCAGGGCGAGCAACGCCGCCTGCTCGATCGATTCGCTGAGGAACTCGACATGGCCATCGCAGAACACCATCCCCGCCATCCCCGGATGGTCGCTCCAGATCTCGTTGTTCTGGCTGGCGTTGATCGGATTGGTCGCCCGTTGGTCGAAGATGTTTTGCCCGTTGGCCCATTCCGACTGGAACGAGGCATCCCGACCGGTGCATTCCGCGATCAGCACCGTGTGCGAGGTCCCGTCGGCAACGTCGGTGGCCCGGGTCGGACGTTCGTACTGCATCACCCCGGCATGCTGCGGCAGCGGTTCCGGCACCGAGTAGCCGACGCCGTACATCCCGCCGTAGTCGGTGTAGGCGAGATCGTCTCCGGCGTCCCAGCGGCCGTTGCGGTTGCGGTCGCCGGTGGTGGGCCCCGTGCGGTTGGTGCGCGCGGTGCTCGGGCAGAGGAACACCGGCACCACCGTGCCGGCGGCGCGGAGGTTCTCCAGGGCGCGGTAGGAACGGCTGAAGTCGAACGCCGCCGCCGCCGCCGCCTCCTCGATGTAGGGGAGGAGGAACACGTTCCACGCGATCTGTCGCCGTGGCGGCTTGGTGACGCATTCCAGGCACCCCACGGGATACGCCCGTCGCGCCGCTTCGTGGCTGGCCACCCCACAGCCGAGACTGCGGAGGTTGTTGCCGCAGGCGGTCCGCCGCGAGGCCTCCCGCACCGCCTGGACGGCCGGCAGCAGCAACCCGACGAGCGTGCCGATGATCGCCATCACCACGAGCAGTTCGATGAGCGTCATGCCCCGCGCAGGCCGCCCCGACAGAGGAGACCGTGATACCGGCACCATGGACCGCAGCCACGGTTGGGCCGCCCCTGGGACACGCCGTGACGGCATGCCGGGGCATGCGCAACCCGGCCGGCAGGGCGATTCCCGCGGCTGTCCTGAAGACGCACCAAGTCCGGCCGTTTGCACGACCGTGTCCGCCATTCCGCCCTCGCGGTCCGGCCGACTCACGACACCGGGTAGGTCTTCTGACTCTCGGGCTCGGTCATTGCCCGCCTTCTCGCGGCCACCTCCGGCCCGCAGGACGACCGTCCTGTCCGACCAGAAGCCCGCAATGGCTCGATGACAACGACCTGTCTCCGGGCGGGACCGTCGTTCGACATCCCCGCACCGGCAAGCGCCCGATCACAGCGGCGGGGCCGTCCCGGATTCACACCGGAGTTCCCTGTTTGCCCGTTGGTGCCACGGCACCGCCGGGCCACCCGGATCGAAACGGGAGTTTACGCCCAGGGTGGGCCCTGTCAATCAGCGAAGCCTTCCGGCCTCACCGCCGGAGAGCGTTTGTGAATCTGTCCCGGTGGCGTCGACTGCACCAGCCCGACCCGGACGGTCGCACCGGCCCTCGCCATCCACTTTGCCCCACCCCGATCAACCGCACGGATTGCCCCACAGTCATCGTAAGTCGCGTCTCGAAAAATACTTCGGGCTCGTTCAAGCCCATTTCCCCAGTCGACCGATACCCCCTTTGTCCCCCGGGGCATCACTGTGCCCGTCGGGCAACCAGGGGGCGGCAGCAACCTGAAGACGATTCGAGTCACGGACTGGCTCGACAGGCCTGCCGCGGAAGCGTTCGTGGATCACATTCCTCGGGGTGACACGCCTCGCACAACGGGACGAAACACTCTCGCGTGATCCGCAAGCAAAGGAGATGTGGCTCGATGAAGCGTATGTTGTTCCTCGGTGCGCTGGCTCTCGGCGTCACCTTTTGTAGCCAGTCCTATGGCTTCGAGATCCTGAACCGGATGCTCGGCCACAAGGGCTGCACCTCGTGCACTGAGCCCGCATGCGACGCCGGCACGGGCTGTGCCGACGCCTGCGAGCCCAGCTGTGGCGGGGCCGGTGGCTGCCTCGGTGGCCTCCGTGGCAAGGGCTGCCTCGGTGGCAATGGTTGCACGGAGCCGGGCTGTGCGGCCGGCAACGGCTGCTGCGAGCCGGCCTGCGACGCCGGGATCGGCTGCTGCGAGCCGAGCTGCGGTGCCGTCGGTGGCTGCGGCAAGAAGAAGCACAGCCTGTTCGGCGGCCTGAAGGGGCTGTTCGACGGCTGCAAGCGGAAGAACGTCGGTTGCACCAGCTGCTGCGAGCCCGCTTGCGGGGCTGGCAACGGCTGTGCGGAACCGGCCTGCGGGGCTGGCAACGGCTGCGCGGAGCCCGCTTGCGGGGCTGGCAACGGCTGCTGCGAGCCGAGCTGCGGTGCGGTGGTAGCGAAGAAGAAGTGCCGTGGAACGCCGATCCTCGACATGCTGAAGTCGATCCACTCGGCGAAGAAGCGGCACCATGGCTGCACCAGCTGCTGCGACGCTGACCCGGGCTGCGGTGCCGAGCCCGACTGCGCCGGCGGCAACGGCTGCTGCGAGCCGGCCTGCGGTGCGGTGAGCGCGATGGTTCCGGCTGCGGCCCCGACGCCCGATGCGTCGGCTGCCAAGAAGACCACCGGCAAGGTGGTCGCGGTCAGCCGGACCGTGTCGACGAAGTGAGTTTTTCAAGGTCGATTCGCTAGTCCATTGCCCGACTTCGGCCAGTGAGCTCCGCCCGGGACGCATGTCCCGGGCGGAGTTGTTTTTTCACCCCCCGGTGTGACGCCCTCCACCACCGGTGCAGCCGATCAGAGCAGCTCCCCCGGGCTGCCGCGGCGGGCCACCCGCCCAGCCACAATCTCGATCACCTGCGTGGCCGCTCGCCGGGCGAACGCGTGGTCGTGGGTCACGATGACCATCGTCTGACCACCCCGGGCCAGTTCGGCCACCACCTCGAGCACCTCGCCGGCCATCGTCGGGTCGAGGGCACTGGTGGGCTCGTCGAAGAGCAGCACGCGGGGCTCCATGGCCAGCGCCCTGGCGATCGCCACGCGCTGCTGCTGGCCGCCCGACAGGGTCGCCGGCCAGGCATCGGCGAACCGGGCCAGGCCCACCCGCTCCAACAACGACCGGGCCCGGTCGCGTGCCTCCTCCGCCGGCAGCCCGCGCACGACCCGCGGCGCGAGGGCGACGTTGCCGATCGCCGTCAGGTGGGGAAACAAGTGGAACTGCTGGAACACCATCCCCACGTCGCGGCGGATCCGCTCCAGGCGGTCTGCCGGCTGCGGCCCCGGTGTGAGGCGGTGCTCGGCGATGGCGACCGTTCCGGAGACGAAGGCCTCGAGCCCGGAGAGGCAGCGGAGGAGGGTGCTCTTGCCCCCGCCCGACGGACCGACGAGCACTGCCACCTCCCCGGCCGCGACCGCGAGGGAGACGTCGGCGAGGACCCGGGTGCCGCAACGATCGGCGCAGAGCGACTCGACGACGATCACGGCGCTGCCTCCGACTGTTGACGACGTCCACCCACCCCCGGATCTCACCGTCCCGGACCGGTCCCGGACGATTCCCAGCGCCGCTCGAAACGCCGCACCAGCAGCGCCAGCGGCCAACTCATCGCCAGGTAGAGGAGGGCCGTGACGGCGGCCAACTCCACGATCGCCCCCGTCCCCAGGGCGAGCACGCTGTACCGCTTGGTGAGCTCCATCACCGTCACCGCCGAGCAGACGCTCGTGTCCTTGAACAGGGCGATGAAGTCGCTCGTCACGGGCGGCATCACGATCCGCACCGCCTGCGGCAGGATCACGTGGCACAGCGCCTGCCAGCGGCTCATGCCCAACGATAGCGCCGCCTCGAACTGCCCCACCGGCACCGCCTTGAGCCCCGCCCGGTAGATCTCCGACTCGTAGGCCGAGTAGTTGAGCGCCAGCCCGAGGATGGCGGCCGCCACCGGTGGCAGCGGCAGTCCGACGCGGGGGAGGAGGAAGAAGATGGCGTAGAGCTGGAGCAGGAGCGGCGTACCGCGGAGCAGCTCGACGTAGCAACCGGCCAGGCGATCGAGCCAGCCTGGCCCGTACTGGCGACCGACCGCCACGACCAGACCGATGGCGATCGCGAGCGGAAACGAGGCCACGGCCAACAGCACCGTCATCGCCGCCGAGCGGAGCAGGAGCGGCAGGGTGCCGGCGAGGAGCTCGGCCAGGCCGCGGACCGGGGCCGGCGGCACCTCCGTCGCATCGCGGACGAGGAGCACCTGCTGCCGCCCGGCGAGATGCCACCGGTCGTAGAGGGCCTCGAGGGTGCCGTCGGCCACGAGCGTACCGAGGGCCGCGTCGATGGCGGCGGAGAGCTGCGGCGTGTCGCGGGCGGTGAGCACCGTGTAGAAGCCGCCGGCGAACGAGCGGCCGACCATCCGCAGTTCGGGAAACCGTTCGGCATAGAAGGTGACGATGCAGTCGTCGAGCACGGCGGCGTCGAGCACCCCGGCCCGCACCTGTTCGAGCGAGTCGAGTGTGCCGTCGAAACCGCTGACCGCCACCGCCTCCGGATCGCGCGACCGCATCTCGATCTCCGCGGCCGATCCGGTGAGCACGCCCACCCGCCAGGCACCGCGCGGCCCGGCCCGGAGGAGTTGCTCGGGGCTGGCCAGCGGTCCTTCGCGATGGGACACGATCTGCAGGGCGTAGGCGAAGTACGGACGCGAGCAGGCATAGTCGCGCTGCCGGACCGCGGTCAGTTCCATGCCGTTCATGACGCAGTCGGCCGACCGGCCGAGGAGCAGCGGCAGCCGGTCCCAGGGCCCTTGCTGGAAGCGCGGTCGGACCCCGAGCCGCTTGGCGATCAATCCCGCCAGTTCCACCTCGAAACCGGTGAGGCGCGCGGGATCGGCCGGGTCGGGGAACACGTGAGGACCGCCCCCCTCCTGATCGGCCGCCCAAATCAGCTCGCCGCGCCGGCGGATCTCCTCCAGGTCGGCCGCCGCTGCCCGTCCCGACCACGGTGCCACGCACGCCACCACCAGGGCCACCGTCACGAGACCACCGACGGCCCACGGAGAGCGCGAAGATGACGACCGCCGCGGCTGGTGCCTCACGGGGCCGTGCCCCGCAGTCGGCCCAAGCCCCCTCCCGGCTCGTCGAGCGCCGCCGTGAGGGCCGCGCACCGCGCCTCGAGCCGCTCCGCATCGGCCAGATAGCGGCCGGTCTGCTCGGCCGCTCCCGCGAAGTCGGCGAGGACGGGATCGATCAGATGGGCCTCGCCGAGGCCGGCCACGAGGCGGTCGACGTCCCGATCGAGCCCCGCGCGGAGCCACGCCAAAAGCAACCACCGCAGCAGCAATCCCCACAGCAGCAGCCAAACGATCGCCTCCTGGAGGAAACCCGCCCCACTGGCAGCCTTTCCCATCCACAGATGACCGTAGAAGAAATCATAGCCCGCCCGGCCCAGCACCGCGACGAGCAGACCCGAGAAGGCCAGCTCGAAAAACCAGCGCACGCCGGGGCCGTCGAGGCGACCGCGCCGGTCGGCCACCAGCCGGTCGATCCCCGCCGCCAGCCACAGGCCGGTCCGGTCGAGCAGCGTCCCCACCGTTGCCTGGACGGCCGTCTCTTCGAGATGGGCCCGACCGACCAGCGGCTCCTGGATCCGCGCCCGGGCGGCCAGCCCCACCAGCACGGCGCGCGACTGTTCCACCTCGACCTCGCCGAGGCCGAGATCGTGCACCTGCTGCCAGGCCCCACGACCGGCCGTGGACGGGATGATCGGCTGTCCGGCGAGCAGCCGGCCGATGATCCCACCGCCGAAGCCGCGTCCCCGGGGCCACAGCGACGACAGGGCGGCCACGGAGTGGAGGAACAGGGAGAACGGGCCACCGTGCCACCGGTCGACCAGTTCGTCGGTGAGCAGCCGTTGCCACGCCAGGCGCCCGGCGCGCAGCCGGGCGGTCACGGCGGCCGCCAGCCGGCCCTCCAGCCGGTCCCGCTCGCTGGCCACACCCGCGGCGAGGCCGGCGACCGGCGCGCGGAAGGGGGCGAGGGCCCGGCGCGACTCGGCGAGGAACCAGCCGGCCAGGTCGAGACTGCCCGTGCGCCGAACACGGCGCGCGGCGCGCCCGGCCAACTCCTCGTCGATGGCGCGCGTGAGAGCGGCGAAGCCCTCTTCGGGTTCAAGGCCCGTCGCTGCCCGCCGGGCCGCCTCGACGCCGTCGAGACGGAAAATCCGCGGCACGACGAACCCCTCCCCCTCCAACTGGCGCTGCCAGTCGGCCCGGATATCGTGGTCGCGTGCGGCGTGCGTCTGGACGAAGAGGAGGGGGCGCCCCGGGGCGAAGGCCGCCACCTCACGGGCGACGATCCAGGAGCGGTACTTCTGCGCCGTGGCCACCAGGAGGAGGACATCGCACAGGGGGAGAATCGCCTCGAGCCGGTCGCGGTTGTGGTTGGCGTCGCTGGGCCGGGTGGGGCCCGCCCGGGCCGCGTCGCTCCCCGCGCCGAACGACTGCGTGTCGGGGTCGGGGCAGTCGACGAGGACGATGTTCGCCACCGCGGGGGCGGCGCTGCGCACCACACGGGCGCCGATCGCCTCCACCGGGAACCAGCCGATGTCGACATCGGGGGCCGCGACCACCACCGGGGCGACGGTCGTCGGTCGGGCCACGTCACCCGCCGGGCTCACGTCGCCGCCGGCGAGAGCATTGACAAGCGTGCTCTTGCCGGTGCCGGTGCCGCCGACGACGCCCACCACCAGCAGCCGCGACAGCTCGCGGCGCGCCCGGTCGAGGCGCGGTTCGACGGCCTCCCACGAAGCCCGCACCGGCCGCGTCGGCGCCCACTCGGGCAGCACGCCGACCCACCGGCGGATCGACGCCACCAGATCGTCGAAGGCGGCGAAGTCGACCTCGACGCGCGGGGTCGGCGGTGCCGCGGACGCGGGAGCCGGGTCGTCCATGTCAGCCTTCCTCCCGGGCCGCGGCCAGCAACCGCCGGATGCGCTCCGGCTCCGGACGCGTGACGGCGGCCGCGAGCTGGTCGATCGCATCCATCGCATCACCGAGCACGACGTCGTGAATCGATTCGGCGAGGACCCGTGACCGTTCGGCCGACCACCCGGCGAAGAGCCGTTCCACGAGCGGCCGCAGCCCCGCCGCCGTCAGCCCCAGGGCCCCCTCGCCAGCGAGCGTAGCCGCCGTGCCCACGACGACGTCGCCGGCGGTGTGCACGAGGGTGGTGAGGCTCCCGGCGGTGGCGGCGGCGGCGGGCACGACCGCGGCACCGGCGAGCCCGAGGCCGACCGTGATCGCCGGTCGGGCCACCGCACCGGCATTGAGGGCGGCGAGGATCCAGCGGACGGTACCGGGATTGTCACGGGCGAAGCGATCGAGTTCGCCGCGGACGAACTCCCGGTAGGCCTCGGAGACGACCGGCAGGGCGGCGTGACGCCGCTGGAGATCGGCGAACCAGCCCGCCCGGTCCCCCGACACCAGCCGCGGGGCGAGCACGCCCGCGAGCCGCTCGTCGCGGTCGCAGGCCGCCTCGAGCCGCGCCACGAAATCCCCCAGGGCCCGCTTCAGTGCGGTCAGTTCCTCGGCGGCGAAGTCCTCACGGCGCTCACCAGCATCGCGCCGCAAGCCGGCCGCCCGCGCCGTCCAGGCCACGCCGCGGCCCGCCCAGCGGTACGCCCGGCTGATCGCCAGGTCGAAGCCGCTGCGGCGGGGTTCGAGCCAATCCCAGATCTCGTTCCATACCAGTTCCCGCGGCGCCGACGGCAGCGTGACCTCGACCCGGGCGGCATCCGCCAAGCGCTGGCGTGACTCCTGCCAGGCCCGCGAGTGCTCGACGAACGCCGCCAGCCACCCCTCGACACCGTGCGTCCTGTCGAGCACCACGGCGAGCGATCCGGACAGGGCCGCGACCTTGATCCGGTCGAGGTCGGTCGCCACCAACCCGGCGACGATCCTCGTGCCGGGCACAGGCGGGCCATCTCCCGGTGGGAGCACGCCCCCGCCCGGCACGCATGCCGGCAGCGGATGGAACGACACGCGCCCGGCATCGGCGGCGGCACCGTCATAGGGTGCTGCATACACGGCCACGGGGTGGATCCCGGTCTCCTCGCGGAAGGTCGCCAGCCAGCCATCGATCCGCTCCCGCTGGCGCGGCCAGTCGACCATGTTGAAGACGACCACGGTCGTTTTCCCGGCGCTGGCGGCCGCGCGGAAAAAATCCCGGACGGCGGCGTCGTTGTACTTCTGCTGGGTGAGGACGGCCACGATCACGTCGGCGGCGTTGCGCACCAATTCCGCACGGTGCCAGTTCTCCTGCAGGGTGCCGTCGATGTCGGGCGTGTCGAGGAGGACCACCTGGGGCGGCTGGGTGCCGAGGGCGTCGTCGACCCAGACGAGGATGTCGGCCCCCTCCCCGGGTGCGGCGACGGCATCGATGGCATCCCGATCGCTCTGCCAGCGACGGGGCGTGAACCCCGGGAACAGGTCGCCGATGTCGAGTCGGGCCGAGAGGCCGGTCGGGAGGCTGGCCACGGGGTGCCTGGTGCGCGCCGCTTCGGGGGTCGACCGGCTGATGGCGAACCCCGCCATCCCGCTGGCCACCAGGCTCTTGCCGGTGTTGGTCCCGCCGCACACGGCCACCACCAAGACCGGCTCCCGCGCCAGTTGGGGCCGGAGTTTCCCGAACAACTGCCCATGCCAGGAGGTCGTCGCCGGGTCGGGTACGCCCAGCGCAAAGGACAACGGCTGCAGGGCCGCCACCTCGGCACACAGCGGCTCGATGATCGCGGCCCAGGCCGCGCAGGAGCCGCGAACGGGATCGGGCTGCGGTCGTGTCATGCCCACCCCTCACAGGCTCCCACGACAGGGGGCCTGGCGCTCATCACCATCGTTGCCCATCGTCACGCCACCCCCTACACTCCGACCAGCAGCGTCGTGATCGATGCCGACCGGCATCGCTGCGTGGCCGCCGCGGAAAGGAGCCACCGCGGCAACCCGGAGCCCGTGGCAAACCGTGTGTGGTGGCTCACGACAAACCGGGGGCCGTGGCCACCGCGCACTTACCCACAGCCGCCGATCAGTGTGGCCTCGACGCTGGATTGCCGCAAATCCCTCCCTCCATCCGCCCCTCCCCTTCCCTCGGCCACCGATGCTCCAGCGCCGTCCGCTCTTCCCTGGTGTGATCGAGATGAACCACCAGGCCGGCTGGCGGATCGGCTGCAACGTGTACTTGGTGCATGACGAACGTGACTGGGTGCTCGTCGACATCGGCTACGAGGAGACGGTCGACGAGATCGTGGAGATGATCCGGCAGCTCGATTTTCCCCTCTCCAGTTGCCGGGGGCTGATCGCCACCCATGCCGACGTCGATCACATCCAGGGTCTCTCCCGGGCCCGCGCCATCCTCAAGGCCCCGGTCATCGCCCATCCGCTGGCGGTGGAAGCCCTGGAAACCGGCGACCGCATCCGGACGTTCGCGGAGATCGCCGCCCAGAACGTCCACCTGCCGATGCCGCCGGTGAAGGTCGAGCGGACCGTCACCGACGGCGAGACGATCCAGGTGGGGGGACTGTCGCTGGAGGTCTGGCACACTCCCGGCCACACCGACAGCCAACTGGCCTTCCGCCTCGGCGACCTGCTCCTCTCGGGTGACAACGTCTATCGCGACGGGTCGGTCGGGGCGATCGACGCGCACCATGGAAGCGACATCGAGGCCTTCATCCGCTCGCTGGAACGGATCGCGGCCAGCGACGTCGGCTGGCTCCTCCCCAGCCACGGTCCGATCTTCCGCAAGGACGACGAGCTCCTGGCCGGCACCATCGACCGGCTCCGCGGCTACCTGCGGCTCGCCGACTTCGGCACCTGCGCCACCCAATGGCCACTCCTGGAGGAGTGGGATCGGGAACTGGCGGAGGGTCGGTCGCCCTGAGCGCCCGGCCACGAAGCCCGCGGCCGGCCGGTGACGGCCCGCTTGACGATCCCACCGGTTTTTCCGTCAAGACCGGTTGCAGGGGCGGCCGATGTTTCCCGGGATCGGGCTCTGGGCCCGGCGTGGTTTTCCTGACCTGGGGGGGTCTCGCGATGAAGCGGCAGTGGTGGTCGGCGATGTGTCTGGCCGGGTGCCTGGCCCTGACGATGGCGACGGCAGCGCAGGCGCAGCAGGGCTACGGCGGCGGGCAGCGCGCTTACGGGCAGCAGTGGGGCCAGACGGCCGCCACCCCCGACTGGAACCGCTTCTACCACTATCCCTACGTGTGGTATCCGCAGAACTTCTATGCCGACGGCTACATGAAGAGCGCCAACGACCTGTATTACCGCTACCCGCAGGAGATGCGGGTGCCGGTCTATAACCGGGCGTGGCAGAACTACTACCCGAAGAACCGCCGCTACTACCAGGGCCACCACTTTCACCTCGACGTCTTCTGACGCCGGGTCAAGGCGCCGGAAGCGGTGCGGAAACGACTGCGGCACCTCGGTTTCGAGGTGCCGCGATCGAGACGCTGTTCCCGCGGAGGCGCGGCTCCGACCATCAGCCCACGTCAGCCGTCGGCTTGCCACCCGTTCGGCGGCGGAAGCGGTTGAGCCCCACCAGGCCCACGCCCACCAGGGCGATCATCCCGGCAGTCGGCTCGGGAACCACCACCAAGTCGCCGGTGATCTCCGAGAAGGAGAGGAACTGGCCGTCGGTGTTCGACGTGCTCGTCCAGACGCCGTTCACCGGCCCGCTGAACGTCAGCCCGTCATACTTGCCACCGGCCACGGTCACGGCACCGAAATCGCCGGTGTTGGTGCCCGACATGGCGAACAGATTGAACGTCGTGCCGACGCTGTAGAGCGTGTCGTTGTCGAAGCTGATGTCGAGTTTGCCCCCGAACTGGTTGGCACTCCCGAGCAGGTTGAATGCGTCGTAGGTGGCGCCCCGGGTCGTCCCCGAGATGCCCAGGGCCACCGTGGCACCCGTGCCACTGGCGACGACGAACCCACCCGTGCTGCCGGCAGAAGTGCCGGTCGTGAGCAGCCCGTAGGAGCGTGCCGTTCCCGGGGGTGACCACACCGCCTGACTGGACTTCCAACCGGGGGAGCCGCCCTGTCCCGGTGACGGTCGCCCCGGAGGCGACGACGGTGGTGCCCGTGTAGGTGTTCAACGCGTTGAACACGGCCGTGCCAGCCCCGGTCACGTTGAGGCCGCCGCCAGCGCCGGAGAGTACGCCAGCGAACACGATCGTGGCGCTGCCGGTGTTCACCGTGCGCAGCGCCGTGGTGCTGATCGCCGAATTGATCGTTTGCGTCGAACTGGAAAGATTGCTGATCGGTCCCGCGAGGGCGAAACTCCCACCGAAGATGCTGAATGCCCCCGCTCCCGACTGGAAGACGATCGAGGCCGCCTGCCTACCGCTGGCGGCATTCGTCGACGAGAGCTTGGTTGTTCCCTGCATCACGTAGTTGAACGGGGAACTGGCTGACGGAATCGTCCCGCTCGCCCAGTTGGCGGCAGTCGCCCAATTCCCGTTTGCACCCCCTCCCGTCCACGTGGTCGTGCTCTGCGCCAATGCGGGCGCGGCCTGCCACAGCATCGTCAGCGCGGCGAAGCTCCACAGCACCGAACGGGGGGTCAGACCCCTCGCGCACGCAGCGGAGCCGAACGGGGCCGGAGACGGGGTGACGGTGAGCATGAAGCAACCTGCGGAGTGGGGGGAGTTGGGGAAGGAGCAGGGATCGGAAAGCAACCGATCGGTGCTCCAACGGCTTTCGGCGCCCACCCTCATCCCCCAACAACAAGGGGGATGACGACAGGGCACCACCGAGCCACACCACCCAGAACTGCAGGCCGCATGCCAAAGAAGAGAAATCGCAAAAAATGACTATCAAAGCCGGTTTTTGTGATTTCCGTGGGCTCGGATTCGGGTCAGCAATCGCGGTGGGGCGATTCACCCCACGCGCTCATGGGGCGATTCGCCCCACCACCAGTGGTTACGGGCGATTTCAGCCCAGGTCGGCGATTTCAGCCGAGGTTCGCTGCGAGAGAAGCGGGGCCAACGGCCCCTCGCCACGGGGCTCGAGCCAATGCCCGACGCCCCGAACCGACACCCCAA
>RFRL01000100.1 GCA_009924545.1 Planctomycetia bacterium
AGCCCACCCACCTGCGCAGCCACGGCCACGACGTCATCGAGCCCGCGCTGGACCACGACGACTTCGAGCGGGCAATGGCGACGGCCCAGGCTGCGTTCGACGACCACCGGCCAGACGTCGTGGTGGGGTCGAGCCGGGGTGGAGCCTTGGCGATGAACCTCCGGAACGACTCCGCACAGCCCCCGACACCCGTGATCCGCTGCGGTGGCGGCGGCGTGCCGGGCCGTCATCGCCGGGCGGCTTTTCGCTTCCCACCCCCTGCCACCTCCACGACCTTCCGCCGCTGGGAGGAAGTCAGGGTCGGCCACTGACGGACCACGAACTCGAGGTCCGTGGGGAGTGCGCCGGAAAATGCGCCGCCGGAATCGTCGAGTGCTGTTTTCCCCGGAGGGACGGGGGTAGGTTCGAGTCCCTCGTCGCCCACCTTGGCAGACAGCGGGAAGCGCCATCTTTCCTCGGGTACAGCCGTTTCCTCGGGTACACCCGCCTGGGAACTGAAAAGACGTTTTCCGGCGACCGCTGGCCAATGGTCGAGAGCCGTTCCTGCACCGGGGATGCCGCCCCGACCGCGCTGCTTTTCGCGCCGCAGCGCTTCCCGCTCCGCCGCGTGCCCATCTCTTCCGGCCACCGACTTCGCGTCAGAACGGAAATGACAGCTCACCCGCGCTTCGAGCGCGACGTCTGCCGCGGCGCGACACCCGCGTTTCAAGCGCGACGAAAGCAGCCCGTGGACAACGTCCATCCAGCGGTATTGCGGGTATTGACCACACGATACCTTACCTTGCGGTTTTCACGGGAGCTGCGCTCCCGGCCCTCGTCCCTGAGGTGCGGCAGGCTGGTTGTCGACAGCCTGCTAAAGTCATCCTGGCGGGGGCGACACCCGGAGCGCCCTCCCGTGCTGCGGCGGAGATCGGGGCCGATGCGTTGCCTGAACATTCCTCTGGTGGCCGAGATCCTCTGCGCGGGGCTTCTCGGCATGGGCTGGACCGTTCCCGGATCCGGCGCCACAGCCGATGGGCTGGCGGTAGGAGACCGTGCACCGCCGCTCGACGTCGAGCGGTGGATCGTCGGCGCGGGGCTCGAGCGCTGCGGGCCGGGAGCGATCCATGCCGTCACGTTCCTCGATCTCCACAGCCGCCCCTGCCGAGAGGCCTTGCCGCACCTCGGGAGGATCGCCACGCGCCACGCCGGCCGCGGTGTGGTGATGGTCGGCATCGACGGTGCGGGCCCCGACAGCGACGGGGAATGGCCATCCCTGCTCGCCGACCTCGGCCCCCAGCGCGCCTGGCGCATCGGCGTCGACCGGCAGCCGGCCCGGCGCCGTCGCAGCCATGAAGACGACCAACCGGGGATGACCTGGCAGGCGTGGATGTCGGCCGCCGACGAGGACGGGATCCCGACGACGTTCGTCGTCGATGCCACCGGTCACGTCGCCTGGATCGGTCATCCGCTCGACGGGCTCGACGAGGTCATCGACGGACTGTTGGCCGGCACCTTCGCTCCACTGGCGGAGGCCGACGCGGGGCGGCGGGCGGCCTTGCTCGAAGAGGATGCGCGTACGGCCGTCGAGCGGCAGGAGTGGGACCGGGCGGTGCGCTTGGCCGAGGAGTTGGCCACGGTCCAACCGCGCCTGGCCGGCCGCGCCGCGGCCCTCGTGGTCGACATCCTCCTGTTCCAAAAAAACGACCGCGCCGCCGGTTGCGCCGCCGCCTTGGCCCTTCTCGACGGCCCCGCGGCCCACGACGCCGAACTGCTCAACGACATCGCCCACACCATCCTCGACCGTCACCCCGCCGACCCACACGCGGTGTCGGTGGCGGTGCGGCTCGCCAGCCGCGCCGACGCGCTCGTCGATCATGCCAATCCCTGGGTCCTCGACACGCTGGCGCGAGGGCAGTTCCTCTCGGGCGAGGAGGCCGCGGCCGTGGCACTCCAGAAGGAGGCGGTGGACCTGATCACGGGTCTTGGTGAGCCGCGCGAGCAGAGGACGATGCGCCGGCAGTTACGCCGCTACCGCGCCGCGCTCGAGGAGGCCCCGGCACCATGAGCCAACCGCCGGCCACGACACCCCGCCGCGGCCTCGGGTTCACGCCGCGCTTCGTCGCTCTCGTGATCATGATGCTCCTCACGGCGCCCGGGGCCACGACCGCACAGCTACTGGCGGACGTGCCGTCCGGATCACTGGCGGACGTGCCTGCCGACTTGCGCGACGGGGAGACGCGGAGCGTGGCTGCGGCCGCGCGGCTTCTGGCGGCCACCGTCGGGCTCGGCAGCGGCACGGCGGACATGCTGGAGGAAGGCGTCGCCAGCGGCGTGATCGTCAGCCCCGACGGCCTGATCCTCACCGTGGCCCATGCCATGGAGGGATTCGACGGCGAGTTCGCCGTACTCCTTGCCGATGGCCGCGTGACGCGGGCCCGGCGGTTGGGGCAGGACGCGGCCACCGACGCCGGCATGCTCCAGATCACCGAACCCGGCCCCTGGCCCCACCTCGAGCTGGGCGATTCGACGCGTATGCGGATCGGCGACTGGTGCCTCGCCGCCGGCCACAGCGACGGGATCGTGCAGGACCGCGGTCCTCCGGTGCGGCTCGGGCGGCTGCGGGGTGTGCTGCGCGACGAGTCCTTCCAGCGGCTCGGGTTGCTCACCGACTGCACGCTCCAGCCCGGCGACTCGGGCGGCCCCCTCGTCGACCTCGACGGCCGGTTGATCGGCATCGGCACGAGCATCAGCACGAATCTGCGCGACAACTACAGCGTTCCCATCGAGGTCTACCGGCGATTGTGGGACGGCCTCCGCGCCGGGACGACGACCAGCGGCCGGGCCGCCGAGCCGGCGATGCAATCCGACTTCCGCGACGCGAGCCTGTCGCACCGCGCCGTCCGCGACCGGTTCGCCGCCAGCGCCGCCCCCGCGGTTCCCGCGGTCGCCGAGATCCTCGCCGACGACGACGAGCGGGTGGCCCTCGGGGTGGTGGTCCGGGAGGACGGCATCATCCTCACCAAGCACAGTGAGCTCACCGCGCCGATCCGCTGCCGCGTGGCGGGGGAGATCCACACAGCCCGCCTCGTCGCCGCCGACGACGCGCTCGACATCGCCCTCCTCGCCGTGGACGCCACGAACCTGGTGCCGATCCGCTGGGCCACGGCTGAGCCGGTTCCCGGACGGTGGCTCGTGACGCCAGGCCCGGGGGCCCGGCCGCTGGCGGTGGGGGTGGTGAGCGTGGCCAGCCGCCCGATCCCCCCGCGCCCGCGGTACGTCGGCGACGACGACCACACCACGCCCGCCCTGGGAGTCACTCTCGACGGGGAGTCGGCGGCGAGCGGCACCCGGCTGCGGCGGGTGAACCCCGGCGGACCGGCGCGGGCGGCCGGCTTGCGGCGCGGTGATCGGATCGTCGCCCTCGACGGCCTGCCGGTGGCTTCGACCGACGACCTGGCGGCGCGGCTCCGCGCCGCGCGCATCGGCGACCTGGTGACGATCGCCTACCAGCGCGACGGCCTGTATCGCGAGACCGAGGCCACCCTGGCGTCGCGCGCCGACGCCCAGTCCGACAAGCCCCGCCGCCGCGACCTCGCCTTCAGTGGTCCCGTGAGCCGCCGGCGGCAGGATTTCCCCCGCGCCTTCACGCACGATACGGTGCTTCCTGCCGATGCCTGCGGCGGCGTCGTCGTGGGCCTCGACGGCCGGGCCCTCGGCCTTTCGATCGCCCGCAGCGACCGGACGACGACCTACGCCATCCCGGCCGCGGTGATCCACACGGCACTCGCGCGCCTGCTGCCAGAAGAGCGCTGACCGGCGTGCCACCTCCCCGCGATCCGGTCACGGCCGCCGGCTATCCTGGAGGCGTCTCACGACGATCATCCGCCGCGCTACCGAGATCCCCGGGCCCGTCCATGTTCCAGTTCGACTTCGGCGGTGTGGCGCGTGCCGCCGGCCCACCGCAACCGTCGCGGCTCGACACCGCCCTCGTCGACCGCGTGGCGGTGACCCACTGGGAAGAGCACTGCCTGGAGTGCGCCCAGCCGCAGTGTTACCGCTCCTGCCCGCTCTTCGTCCGCCGCGCCGACACCAACTGTGCGCGGTTCGCCGCGGGGATCGGCATCCACGCCGGCTACGCGGGGCTCCTCCACCAGGGGGCCGAGATCCGGTTCCGCAAGTGGGGCAAGCTCCAATCGCGCGTCGGCGGCGGGGCGCTGCGCGTGGCCGCCTGCCGTCGCCTCCAGTCGCTCGATGCCCTCCTCGGCCGCGGCACGACCCGCGCCGACCTCGCGCCGCGGAGCCTGCACGACCGGCGGCTGCTCAAGCCACAGACCTGGTACAACAAGGCGCGGACGTTGCTCCTCGACCGCACGGCGGCGGCCGGGGAGTGGTTCCGGCCTGACGAGATGGTGATCGAGGCCTGGAGCCTTGGCACGGAGCCCTTCCGGCTGTGCGTCGAACTGCAGACCGACGCCGGCGTCCTGCACCGCGAGTCGTTCTCCGTCGTGCCGGGGCACAATCTGTGGCGCGGGAGCGCCATCGTGAATCGGCTCCCGCCGCCGGGGGTGCCCGCGCGGCTGCTCGTTTACCCGGAGAACGACCACCCGGCCCATCTGGTCTTCACCTGGCTCGATCTGGTGTCGTGGCGGCGCGACGCGGCGCCGGCCGCGACCCGGACGGCCCCCCTCGTGAAGTGCGTCGTGTGGGATCTCGACGACACGCTGTGGCGCGGCACCGTGGGGGAGGACGGCCCCGGAGGAGTGCGCCTTCGCGAGGAGTGCGTGGCGCTCGTCCGGGCCCTCGACACCCGGGGCATCCTCCAGAGCGTGGCCAGCAAGAACGACCATGGCCTCGCCTGGGGAGTCCTCGAAAACCAGGGTCTGGCGGAATACTTCCTCCACCCGCAGATCGACTGGAACGCGAAGAGTGACGCCGTCCGGCGGATCGCCGCCAGCCTCGACATCGGCCTCGACACCGTGGCGGTGATCGACGACTCCCCCTTCGAGCGCGCCGAGATCACGGCGGCCCTGCCCATGGTGCGAACCTACGACCCGGCAGCCGTCGCCGGCCTGCTCGCCCGGCCGGAGTTCACCGTGCCGGTCACGGCCGAGGCCCGCGGCCGCCGCGCCCTCTACCAGGCCGAGGCCCGGCGGCGTTCGGCCCGGGACGTCGCGGGAAGCGATCCCCGGGAGTTCCTCCGTGGATGCCGCATGGTGCTCCGGGTGTCGGACCGGTTCGGGACCGACGAGGTGCAGCGGTGCGCCGAGCTCCTCGAGCGGACCAACCAGCTCAACCTCTCCGGCCGCCGCCTCGACCGCGCCGAAGTGGAGCGATTGGTGCGCGACCCGACCGTCCGCTGCCTGCAGCTGCGCTGTGCCGACCGGTTCGGCGACTATGGGCTCGTGGGCTTCCTCGTCCTCGACATCCGCGCTGCCACCCTGACGATCACCGACCTCGTGCTCTCCTGCCGCGTCGCCGCCAAGAAGGTGGAGAACGCCCTGGCGCGACACCTCCAGCAGGTGGCCGTCGCCCACGGGGCGAACACGATCGTCGCCGCCTACGTGGCTTCCGCCCGCAACGGGGTGCTCCTCGCGGCCCTCCGCGCGGCTGGCTTCACCGCCCCCGACCCGGCCACCCCGCTTCCCACGCTCGCGGTCCCCACCATCGTGCCCGACGCCGACGTCGTCGCCGTCGTCACGGCCGACTGACAACCGGTGGACATGGTCGCGGCGTGGCGATCGTCCACGGCCTGCGCGCGGTCGCTCACCCGGGCAACCGGCCACCGAGGCGGTCGAGTTGCGCCACTTCCCTGGCCCAACGCCGATCGACGGTGCCGGCGAGGCAGGCCTGCTGGAAGAGCCAGGGCTCGGTCAACTCGATCTGGTCGCGGAGCAGCAAGCGTGGCGTGCGTCCGGGGACGTTGAGCCCGCGGACGCAGGCGTAGGTGCGCACGCCCCGGTCGCGGAGATGGTCGATCGCCAGCGGATGGAAGTGGCGCGGCCGGCCGAACGACACGGCGAAGTCGCGGCAGGGATGCCCGGTGAGCGCGGCCACGCCCTCCAGCGCCCGGTCGATCTCGCCGCGGATCGCGTCGGGATCGGTGAGGCGGCCGAGGTCGAGATGGGCGTCGTTGTGCGCGCCGATGACGTGGCCCATCGCCCCCATCTCCCGGACCTGCGCCGTGGCCAGCCCGCAACGCGTGCCCGCAGACCAGACGGGAAAGGCTCCCCGCCCCGCCTGCCGGTGATGGGTCAGCCAGTCGTCGAGGCTCCGATCCACCAGCGACGGCATGAGGAAGAACAGGCCGCGGATCCCCCGGGTGGCGAGCCGCTCCGCCGCGGTATGGTTGCTGGCGAAGCCATCGTCGAAGGTGAACAACAGCGCGTCGCGGCGGCCAGCCGTGAAGTGCCCCTCGAGCAGGTCGGCCGCCGCTTCCGGGCCGACGATGTCGAATCGGGTTGCCACATGATCGAGGAGGCGGTCGAGGTGGGGGAGTGACGACGCCGGCGTGTCGTGGAGCACGACCAGCCGTAGGCCGTGGCGGACCGCGGTCGGCGAGGTGCCCAACCGCGATAGCCGGCTCCAGGCGGTGAGCCCGAGGGCACCGCACCATTTGCGGAGATCGTGGAGCATCGGAAGGCGGTCGCCGGGTGGTCACCGCGGGGGAAACGCCCCGGGGCATTCCAGCCTAGCAGCCACTGGTCGAGGGCGGTCCGCCGACCGCGCCCGGGGTCGACCGGTCGTGGGCTTGCCAAGCCCGCCGCGATCCGAAGCGCGTCGCGGCACGCGCGGCGCCGGATCGCTCCCGGCGCGCGGCACCGCGCGGCTCGGGGCGGCGCCAGTATGCTGAGCCCGCCCCACCCGGAGCCCTGCGCATGCGACACCCTGCGGCGATCCCGGCCCGTCCGCTCCTGTGCCTCCTGGGACTGGCCGCCTGCGGGCTGGGACTGGCCGCATGCGGGGCCCCGGCCGCGGTGGCCGCGCCGGCCGGTACCGCCACGGACGTCGCCGCGGTGATCGACAACGGCTTCGCCTTCCCCCTGGGGGCAAGCCCCGAAGTGGTGGCGGGGGACGGCCGCGGTGGCGAGGGGCCTGCCTGGGATCCCTCGTGGGGCATTCTCAGCAGTGGCCGGGGTGGTATCCATCGCCGCGCGCCCGACGGCAGCGAGACACTGTTCCGTCCCGACGCCGGCACCAACGGCCTGCTCTTCGATCGGGAGGGGCGGCTGC
The DNA here is from genome assembly GCA_009924545.1 of Planctomycetia bacterium. Classification (GTDB taxonomy): domain Bacteria; phylum Planctomycetota; class Planctomycetia; order Pirellulales; family UBA1268; genus F1-20-MAGs016. The sequence continues at coordinate 7,213 of RFRL01000100.1, forward strand.
TGGCCTGCGAGCCGGCGCGGCGCCGGGTGACGCGGCAGTCGCGCGCAGGCGCGCTCGAGGTGCTCACCGACTCGTACGACGGCGCACCCTACAACCAACCCAACGACCTTTCGCTCGATGCACACGGGCGAATCTACTTTTCCGACGCCTGCTACGGCGGCCCCGAGCACCTCCGGCAGCGGACCGCGGATGGTCGGCCGATCGAGGGCGTCTACCGGATCGACGCCCCGGGCAAGGTGATGCGGATCCTCGGGCCCGACGACGTGGAACGGGCCAACGGCGTCCTCGTGTCGGCCGACGGCCGCCACCTGTTCGTGGCCGACAACTGCAACGATCGCCCCGGCGGCGCCCGCCGCCTGTGGCGGTTCACGCTCGCCGCCGACGGCGCCGTCGAGCCGGGTTCGCGGCGGCTGCTCTACGACTGGGGGGAGGGCCGCGGTCCCGACGGCATCAAGCAGGACGTCCACGGGCATCTCTACGTGGCGGCAGGCACGACCACGCCACGCCCGCCCCACGAACCCGACACCAGCCGGCCCGGGGGGATCTACGTCATCCATCCCGACGACGGGCGGCTCCTGGCGTTCCTCCCCGTGCCCCGTGACGAGGTCACCAACTGCTGCTTCGGCGGCCCCGACGGCCGCGACCTGTTCATCACCGCGGGCGGCACGCTGTTCCAGGTGCGCACCGCCCATCCCGGCCACGTCACCTGGCCCGACGCCGGGGCTGCGGCGACCGCGGTGGGGGATCGCCTCCTCGACGTCTTCCTCCGTGACCGGACCCACCGGCTCACCTCAGCCTGCCTGGCCGACATCGACTCCCGTGCCGCCTGGGAACGGCGCCGCCCGCAGCTGGTGGCCCAGCTGCACGAGATGCTCGGCCTCGATCCGCTGCCGCCGCGGACGCCCCTGGAGCCGGTCGTCACCGGCACCGTCACCCACGACGACGTGGTCGTGGAGCGGATCGCGTTCCAGTCGCTGCCGGGGGTGTACGTGACCGCCAACCTGTGGCGGCCCCGCGATTCGGCCGGACCGCTCCCCACCGTGCTCTACCTGTGCGGCCACGCCCAGGTGAAGGAGGACGGCGCGAGCCTCGGCAACAAGACCGCCTACCAACACCATGGCGGATGGTTCGCCCGCAACGGCTACGCCTGCCTGGTGCTCGACACGCTCCAGCTCGGGGAGATCGAGGGACTCCACCACGGCACCTACCGCGCGGGGATGTGGTGGTGGCCGTCGCGCGGCTACACGCCCGCGGGGGTCGAGGCGTGGAACGCCATCCGCGCACTCGACTACCTCCAGTCGCGCCCCGACGTCGATGCCGGGCGGCTCGGGGTCACCGGTCGCTCCGGCGGCGGGGCGACGAGCTGGTGGGTCGCCGCCCTCGACGAACGGATCCGCGTGGCGGTGCCGGTGGCGGGCATCACCACGCTCACCAACCACGTGGTCGACGGCTGCATCGAGGGGCACTGCGACTGCATGTACCCGGTGAACACGCACGGCTGGGACTTCCCCCTCGTGGCGGCGCTGGTCGCGCCGCGGCCGCTGCTCCTGGCCAACACCGATGCCGATCCGATCTTCCCCCTCGACGGCGTCGTCGACCTGCACGGCAAGCTGTGCCGGATCTACGTGCTCCACGACGCGCTCGACCGGCTCGGCCTGACCATCACCGCCGGCCCGCACAAGGACACGCAGGAGCTCCACCTGCCGGCCTTCGTGTGGTTCAACCGCTTCCTCCGCGATCCACCGGCGGCGCCGCCGGCACCGGTGACGGTGGTCGCGGAAAAGCTCCTCCCGTCCCGGGAGCTGCGGGTTTTCTCCACCCTTCCCCCCGACGAGCGCAACACACGGATTCACGAAACGTTCGTCGCCGCTGCCGCCCCCCCGCTTCCGGCGACCACGGCCGACTGGGACGCCAGCGCCGCGCGGCTCCTGGCCGCCTTCCGGGAGAAGTGCCTGGGGGGATGGGCGACGGGCGCCACCCGCTCAACCGAGGTCCTCCGGTTCGGTGCCCGCGAGGCCGCCGGCGTCCGCTGGCAGGCGTGTGAGATCCTCGTGGCCGAGCCGTGGCACCTGCGGGTGGAGACGGCCCGCGCGGCCGCGGAGAGCGCACCGCCGCGGCGCGTGGTGGTGGAGGTTCTCGACCAGGCGGCGTGGGAGACGGTGGCACCGCTCATCGCCGCGGCCCGAGGCGACGCAGCACCTTCGGCGGCCACCGGGGTGTTCGCTCCCGACGCCCTGGCCCGGTTCCAGACCCGCTGCCGCGAACCCGACACGCTCCGGGTCTTCGCCGCGCCGCGCGGGGTGGGACCGACGGAGTGGTCGCGCGATCCCCGGGAACGGACGCATCTCCGCCGGCGCCTCGCCCTCCTCGGTGAGACCGACGACGCCGGCCGCGTCATCGATCTCCACGGCATCCTCCGGGCGCTCCGCCACGATCCGCTCCTGGCGGGCGCGGAAGTCGAGGTGGTGGGCTCCGGCATGGCGGCCGGTTGGGCACTGCTGGCGGCACTCGTGGCCGACGACGACGGGCTCGACGGGCTCCGCCTCCGCCTCACCGCCCTCCCCACCTCGGCCCGCGAAGGCCCGATCCTCCTCAATTTCCTGCGCGTCATGGACATGCCGCACGCCACGGCACTGGCCTGCCGGCGGCACGACGTCGAACTGTTCGTTCCCGACACCGCCGCCGCGGACACCTGGGGATTCGCCACGGCAGTCGGCCGCCTCACCGGTCGCCCACCCCGCATCACCGCGACGGCGGCGCCCTAGCAGGCTGTGGACCACGGCCAGAGAGGGACGTTGGCCGCGGACTGCCAGCAGGCCCTCAACCGCGGAACAATTGCCGGCGCGCCTGCTGCGAGATCGCGACCACCGCCGGGTGCTTGAGCCGCTTCTCCACTGACACGGCATAGAACCGTTCGCGCAGCGACTCCTCCCGGCCGACCACCGTCACGCCGTACATCCGCGCCACGTCTTCCTCCACGGCGCTGGGCGCGGCGAAGATACCGCTGCCGTTGGCGCCGAACGCCTTGAGCAGGGCGCTGTCGGCGATCTCCCCACGGATCCGCGGACGGATCCCCTGCTCGTCGAACCACTGCTCCAACGAGCGGCGCAGCGTCGCGCCCGCCACCGGCAGGAGCAACGGTGCCCCGGTGAGCGAGGCGGGGAAGCCGCGCCGGTACTGCCGGGCGAGGGGCTCGGTGGCCAGGAAACTGACGCCACAGTCCCCGAGCAGGTGGCTGAAGGTCTTGTGCCCGAGGCGCGGGCTGGCGGGGTAGTCGGTGACCACGAGGTCGAGCTCGTGGAGGACGAGTTGCCCGAGGAGGCGATCGGGCTCGCCGTCGATGCAGGTCACACGGATGTCGGTGCCGAGATGGAGGGCCGGTTCGAGGAGACGGTGGACGAGCACCTTCGGCAGCGAGTCGGCGACCCCCACGGCGAACCGCACGGCACGGCCGGTGGGCCGGTCGGCGAGGGCATCCTGGAGCTCGCGGCCGAGGGAGAAGATCTCGTCGGCGTAGCGGTAGACGATGGTCCCGGTCTCGGTGAGCACCAGCGACCGGCCCGACCGGGTGAACAGCTTCGCCTGCAGCGACTTCTCCAGGGCCCGGATCTGGCCGCTCACCGTCGGCTGGGTGAGGTGGAGTTTGCGGCAGGCCTGGGTGATGCCCCCCTCGCGGGCCGTCATCCAGAAGTAGAGAAGGTGATGGTAGTTGAGCCAATCCATCGAGGGGCCTCGCGACGTCTGGGGGCCGGACACCCCCCTCACAGAGGAGTCAGTGCGTTCGGAACCCGTTTCAACCGGCGTGAATCGCGTGTTTCAACCGAGCACCCAACCAATCCAATGGTTTTTCCTATGCCAGTTTTCAAAACATTCTATTTGTCCAATGACAGACCGGTGCCTACGAATGTCGAAGAAGTCAGCGTGATCGACCGGGACCCGGCGTGGCGGAAGCGTGGAGCGGAAGATGGACTGGAACCTGGTGCACAGTGGGCTGGCGACCGCGGATGTGGAGGCCATCCGGGATGTGCTCGACGTCCGGCTGCGGATGGCCCTGGGCCGGTTCCGTGGCCGGGTGACGCGGCTCGTGGTGCTTCTCCACGGAGGGCGTGACCCGGCCGGCGGCATCGACAAGTCGTGCCGGATCCGTGCCGATGTTCTGGGCGTTGGGGAGGTTCGCGGGATGGTGGTCGACTCCGACTGGCACACGGCCGCGGAACGGGCCGCCCAGCGCATCGGACAGTCGGTCGCCCGGGAGATCGACCGGGCTCACCGGCTGCCACGTCCCGCCGTCCGCACCGCCGATCGGCCCCGGGGCGGACTACCGTGCGTGCACGACGAGCGGTCGCGACTGCTCCCGGAAGCCTGAGGCAGGGCGGGGGCGGGCAGATCATGGCGGACCACCACGGTGCCGGTGCCCTTCATCCGTCCAGTTGGCAACGGCTGCTGGCCCTGTTGCGGCTGGAACGGTCCGACATCCTCACGCTCCTCTCCTTCGCCGTCGCCGTCGGCATCCTTTCGATCGTCACGCCGGTGGCCATCGAGCAACTCGTGAGCACGGTGAGTTTCGGCTTCCAGCTCTGGCCGGTGGCGGTGCTCTCCTGGGTGATGCTCGGGTTCCTCCTCCTCTCGTCGGCCCTCCGCGCCATGCAGTTGTTCGTGGCGGAGTGCCTCCAGCGGCGGATCTTCGCCCGCACCTCCGCCGCCTTCGCCGAGCACTTCTCCCGCGCGGAGATCGCCGCCTTCGACGGCCGCAATCCCACCGACATCGTCAATCGGTTCTTCGAGGTGTCATCGGTCCAGAAGGCGGTGGCCTCGCTTCTCGTGGACGGCGTGGGCATCGTGATGATCACGCTCGTGGGCCTGCTGGTGCTCGCCTTCTACCATCCCTACCTCCTCACCTACGCCGTCATCACCGGCAGCCTCGTGGTGTTCCTCCTCTCGGCCCTGGGCCGCGGCGGGGTGCGGACGAGCATCGACGAGAGCTACGCCAAGTTCGACGTCGCCGCGTGGCTGGAGGAGCTGGCCAAGTGCCCGCACACGTTCCGTTTCGGGCGTGGTGGCACGCTGGCCCGCGACCGGGCCGACACCCTCGCCAACGCCTACGTCGCGGCCCGGCGCCGGCACTTCAGCGTGGTGTGGCGGCAGAATCTCTTCGCCTTCCTCCTCGAGGCGGTCGGGAGCACGGTCCTCCTCGGCCTCGGGGGGTGGCTGGTGATCAACCGCCAACTCACGCTCGGCCAGCTCGTTGCCGGCGAGTTGCTCGTGACCCTCGTGCTCACCGCCATCTCCAAACTCGGCAAGCACATCGAGACCTTCTACGACCTCCTCGCCTCGCTCGACAAGCTCGGGGTCATCGACCAATTGCCGCTGGAGCCGAGCGGCGGGGAGACGCTCCCCGCCGCCGACCGACCGATGGCGGTGGTGGCCGAGGTGACCAACCGCGCGGGCAAGACACTGCGCCTGGAAGTGCCTCCCGGCGGGCGGATCGCCGTGCAGGGCCCTTCCGGTAGTGGGAAGACGACCCTGCTCGAGACGCTGGCGCTCCTCCGCGTGCCCGAGCAGGGGCTCCTCGAGTTCGACGGTCTCGATGCCCGTTCGCTCGACCGGGCCGTGACGCGGCTCCAGGTGGCGTACGTCGGCCAGACGGAGACCTTCGCCGACACCGTGGCGGAGAACATCCGCGTGGGACGGTCCGACCTCTCGGCCGGCGACGTGCGCCGGGCGCTGGAGATGGTGGGACTGGCCGAAGACGTGGCGCGGCTACCACAGGGGATCGCCACCCGGCTGGCCGCCGACGGTCGGCCGCTGTCGGCCAACGCCATCTCCCGGCTGTCGATCGCCCGGGCGCTGGCCGGCCGGCCCCGGCTGCTCCTCATCAACGGGATGCTCGATGCCCTCGACATCGCCGACTGCCCGCAGCTCATCGAGTCGCTGTTGGACCGGAGCGCCCCCTGGACGCTGGTCATCGTCACCGCCCGTGACGACATCCGCCAGCGCTGCGACGAGGCGGTGGCATGGGCCTGACACACACCCCACCGGCAACCGCGAGTGGCCGTACGTCGACCCTGGAACAGTCGGCCACCCCGCGCGCGGTCCGGATCCTCGCCCGCCTGCTTCTCCTGGTTTTCCTCGCCACCCCCTTTCTCCTCGCCTTCGTGCCCTGGCAGCAGACCGTGATGTGCCGCGGCACCGTGATCGCCTACGCCCCGGTGGAGCGGATGCAGGTGCTCACAGCCCGGGTCTCCGGGCAGATCCGCACCTGGCACGTGGTCGAGGGAAGCCGGGTCAAGATGAACGATCCGGTGGTCGATATCGAGGACAACGATCCCCAACTCGAGGGGAGACTGGAGGCCCAGCGCCGGTTCCTCCGCGACCGGCTCGATGCCGCCCGGGAGGAGGTGGAGGAGAACACCGCGGCCGCGGCGGCCCAGGAATCGGCCCGGGCGGCGGCGATGAAGGCGGCGGAAGCCAATCGCGAGGCGGCACGGAAGTCGATCGAGGTCGCCCGGCAGTCGGCGGCCAACGCGCAGTTCGCCAAGGACTTCGAGCGCGACCGCTACGAGATGTTCGATGACCTGTTCAACAATCCCCAGTTCGGCGGCCTGGAGAGCCGGCTCTCGCGCGACGAGGCGCGGATGCGCTCCGACCGCGCCACGACCGACACCGACAAGGCGCTCGCCGAGGTGCAGCGGTCCGAAGCGGCCCTCCTCACCCAGGAGGCCCTCCTCCTCCAGGCCGACGCCGCCGGACTCTCGGCCATCGCCGTGGCCCGGAGCAACCTGCGGAAGAGCGAGCAAAACCTGTTTTCCATCGAGCGTGAGCTGCAGGAGATCGAGAACCGCATCGAGCGATTCAAGGCACGCAACGTCGTCGCCCCCTGCGACGGCATCGTGTACCGGGTGGCGGCCAACGTCGGGCAGGGTGGACAGTACGTGAAGGAAGGCGACGAACTGTGCACCATCGTCCCCGACACCACCGACCGGGTCGCGGAACTGTCGCTCGACGGCATCGACGTGCCGATCGTGCTCGCCTACGCGGAACGCGCGGGGCGGATGCCGCACGTGCGCTTGCAGTTCGAGGGCTGGCCGGCGGTGCAGTTCTCGGGGTGGCCGGAGCTGGCGATCGGCACCTTCGGGGGTCGCGTCCGGCAGGTCGACGCGGCGGGCGCTGGCGGTGGCTCCTTCCGCATGCTGGTGGAGCCGGAAGAGCGGCTGCCGGGCGACGCCTGGCCGGAACCGGAGTATCTCCGGCAAGGTAATCAGGTCGTGGGCTGGGTATTCCTCAACCGGGTGACGCTCGGCTACGAGATCTGGCGGCGCCTCAACGGCTTCCCGCCGGTGCTCGCTCCCGGTGGGAAGGACAAGGCGCCGGCCAAGGACAAGGACGACAAGGCCAAGGCCCCGAAGATCAAGGTGAGCTGATGTCGCCGCGATACCGGTCGCAGCGGGCGTGCCCGGCCGCCGGGCTGCGCGGACTGCTGATCGGAACCCTCCTGTGCCTGGGAACGGTCGCCGGCCCGACCGGGGTGGTCACCAGCGCGACGGTGGCCGCCGAGCCGGCCCGGTTCGCGCCGGCCGGTCGTGTGGCCCCGCTCCCCGCGGCACCCACGAACGAACTCGGTCTCCCGTCCGTGGTCACGGCGTCGTTCCTGCGGCTCGTCGACGAGCTGGACGAACGCTCCCCGGCCGCCGCCGCGCCCCCGCGCGACGACACTGCCCAGGCCGCCGA